>NZ_FKLB01000019.1:0-315826 GCF_900067035.1 Pseudomonas sp. 1 R 17 | reverse complement strand
ACTACCGCCTGCGCCGCCCAGGGCCGCGCCGATGGTCGAACCGGTGTTGCCGCCCAACTGCTGGCCGACAACCGAGCCTAGAACCCCGCCCAATGCGCCGCCCACACCGGCTTCGGTGGTGCCACCGGCCATGGCTGCGCCACTGACCAGGCCAAGGGACAACAAGAGAATCGAGGAGAACTTCATAGAGAGACCTCAAGAGGATGACGGCGCGATCCTGAGGCTGTATTGACATGGTTACAATAGAAATCCGACCAGTAGCACGAGTTGTACACAATTCTCTAAGTTACTGTTTTAGCTCGGGAACTTAAGTGGTTTTTGCGAGTCTTTAGCTACTTCGGAACGGCCGCTTTTATGCAAAAGCGGCCTTTTTTGTGTCCGAAATGATCAGTCAGGCCGAACGCGCCGTGATCAGCCCATTGTCACTGGCAGCTTCCAAACGTATCGCCACGAACTTCGACGTCGGTGTATGGCTGCCATCCCCGGTGCTTTCCAGCGGCACCAACGGGTTCACTTCCGGGTAGTAAGCCGCAGCCTGCCCCGCCGGAATATCAAACGCCAGCAAGGTGAAGCCCTTCACCCGACGCTCGCGGCCGTCTTCCCACAACGACACGATGTCGGCTTTCTGCCCCGGCTTGAAGCCCAGGCGGATGATGTCGGCTTCGTTGACGAACAGCACGTCACGCTGGCCTTTGACCCCGCGATAGCGGTCGTCCAGGCCATAAATGGTGGTGTTGTACTGATCGTGGGAGCGCATCGATTGCATGATCAGGTCCGGCACGTGGCCCGTGGCATGGGTGCGCTCGTGGATCAGGTCCTTGGGCAGGATGTTCGGGCGGAAGTTGGCACGGCCCGAAGGCGTGTTCCAGCGTCGGGCACCGGCGGAGTTGCCCAGGTAGAAACCACCGGGGTGTTTCAGGCGTTCGTTGAAGTCCTTGAAGCCTGGGATGGTATCGGCGATCAGGTCGCGAATGCGGCTGTAATCGGCCACCAACCAGTTCCAGTCCACCGGTTTGCTGCCCAGGGTTGCGGCGGCGATGCCGGCGAGGATGGCCGGTTCCGATTTCATCAACTTCGACAGCGGCTGCAGTTGGCCGTTGGAGTCGTGGACCATGCTGAACGAGTCTTCCACCGTCACCGCTTGCGGACCTTCGGCCTGGATGTCGATGTCGGTGCGGCCCAGGCACGGCAGGATCAGCGCGTCCTTGCCGTGCATCAGGTGGCTGCGGTTGAGCTTGGTGCTGATCTGCACGGTCAGGTCGCAATTGCGCAGTGCTTCGAAGGTGCGCGGGCTGTCCGGCGTGGCTTGGGCGAAGTTGCCACCCAGGCCGATAAACACCTTGGAGCGACCTTCAAGCATGGCGTGGATCGCTTCCACCACGTTGTGCCCGTTGGTGCGCGGCACCTGGAACTGGAAGCGTCGCTCCAAGGCGTCGAGGAACGCCACCGGTGGGCGTTCGTTGATGCCCATGGTGCGGTCGCCCTGCACGTTGCTGTGGCCACGCACCGGGCACAGGCCGGCGCCGGGGCGGCCGATGTTGCCGCGCAGCAGCATCAGGTTGGCGATTTCCTGGATGGTCGGCACCGAGTGGCGGTGCTGGGTGATACCCATCGCCCAGCACATGATCACGTTCTTGCCCTTGGCGTACATGCGTGCCGCTTGCTCGATCTCGACCAGGGTCAGGCCGGACTGTTCGACGATTTCATCCCAGGAGGTGTCGTCGATCTGGCCCAGGTAATCCAGCACGTTGGCCGTGTGTTCATTGAGGAAGTCGTGGTCGAACACCGCTTCCTTGCCTTCGGCCTGAGCCTGGCGCTCCCACAGCAGCAGGAACTTGGCCATGCCGCGCAGGATCGCCATGTCGCCACCCAGGGCCGGGCGGAAGTACGCGGTGTTGGTCGGCTTGTCGCCGTTGGTGAGCATTTCCAGCGGATGCTGCGGATGCTGGAAGCGCTCCAGGCCGCGCTCCTTGAGGGGGTTGATGCACACCACCTGGGCACCGCGTTTGACCGCTTCACGCAGCGGTTCGAGCATGCGCGGGTGGTTGGTGCCGGGGTTCTGGCCCCAGACGAAAATCGCATCGGCATGTTCGAAGTCATCAAAGGTCACGGTGCCTTTGCCGACCCCCACGCTCTGCGCCAGGGCCACGCCGCTGGCCTCGTGGCACATGTTCGAGCAGTCCGGGAAGTTGTTGGTGCCGTAGGCGCGCACAAACAGCTGGTACAGGTACGCCGCTTCGTTACTGGCACGGCCCGAGGTGTAGAACTCGGCCATGTCCGGGCTGGGCAGGGCGTTGAGGTGCTTGCCGACCAGGTCGAAGGCCGCTTCCCAGCTGATGGGCTGGTAGCGATCGGTTTCGGCGTCGTAGCGCATGGGCTCGGTCAGGCGGCCTTGGTACTCGAGCCAATAGTCGCTTTGCTCCAGCAGCGCGGTGACGCTGTGCTTGGCGAAAAACGCTGCGTCAACGCGGCGCTTGGTGGCTTCCCAGTTGACCGCCTTGGCGCCGTTCTCGCAGAACTTGACCATGCCGCTTTCCGGCGAGTCGCCCCAGGCGCAGCCCGGGCAGTCGAAGCCGCCGTTCTGGTTGGTCTTGAGCATCATGCGCAGGTTTTTCAGCGCGTTGTCACTGGTCAACCACGCCTGTGCCACGCTGATCAGCGCGCCCCAGCCGCCAGCCGGGCCCTTGTAAGGCTTGTAGCGCGGGGTTGGGGTTTGGTCGGCTTGATGATGATTGCTCACGGCTGGTTCTCCATCGCAGGGCTGTAGACCCGCGGCGCACTTTTCTGCGGCAGGTGGATGAGATTGAGGTTATGCCGGCGAGCCCATTGCAGGGCCAGGCCGGTGGGCGACGACAGGCTGACCAGGGTCTGTATGCCCGCGCGCAGGACTTTCTGGATCAATTCGAGGCTGCAACGGCTGGTGACAATCGCCAGCCCGCCGTCGGTGGGGATCCGTTGGCGGATCAGCGCACCGATCAACTTGTCGAGGGCGTTGTGCCGGCCGATGTCTTCACGGCCCATCAGCAATTCGCCCTGGTTATTCATGAACACAGCCGCATGCACAGCGCCGCTGCACTGGCCCAAAGGCTGGAACGCGCTGATGCGCTGGCGCAGGCCGTCGAGCCATTCGGCAGGCGGCAAGGGCGCGCCGGGCAGCACTTGAAGGTCCGGCAGGGCCTGTTCAACGGCTTCCACTCCGCACAGGCCGCAGCCGCTGGTACCTGCCAGCTGGCGGCGCTGCTGCTTGAGGTTCCAGAACGCACGGCTGGAGATCTGCACCTGAGCGTATTGGGCCGAACCCGAACCGCTGAGTTTCAGATCATAAATATCGCTGACGTCGGCGATAATGCCGCTGCCGATGCTGAACCCGACAATAAAGTCTTCCAGGTCCGTGGGCGTGACCAGCATGACGGCCTGGCTGATGTCGTTATAGGCAATCGCCAACGCCACTTCTTCCGCCAAGGCGGTGCTGGTGACTTCAGTGTGCTCAAGGTTGCAAAACTGGTAGCTCTGGCTGGCGACGGGCGCGGACGTTTCCGGAGCAGGCGCCGCGCAGACTGGGCGCTTGGCGTTCATGGGGCAGTACCACCGGCGGATTGATCAGTGTTTAGACTAGGCGCGACAAAGCGTCGCGTCTAATTGCCAGTACTGATCTACCGATAGATGACGTCGATCAAGACTCTGTTTGCGATTTCTGAAACAGCGCGAAACACGCCTCTGCCAATGCCGAACGCGGTGCGCTGCGCCGCATGATCAGGCCCAGGCGCGCCAGGGTGTGGGCGTCTTCGATAGGTTGCAGGCGCAAATGTTCGGTGAGGGCGTCCAGACCGCCGTCCAGCGGCATGACGGCGCAGCACAGTCCGCCATGCACAGCTTGTAACAACTGATGGACGGCGTCGGTTTGTAACAGCGGCTGCGGGTGCAGGCCCCGGCTGTGGAAGTTGTGGTCGATGGACTGACGGAAGTGCATGCCACTGGTGAGCATGCCCAGGGGCAGTTCGATCAATGCCTCCCAGCTCAGCGGCTTGTCGCCAAAACTGAAATAGCGCTGGTCGTAGAGCAGGCCCATGCGGGTATCGCCGAGGGCCAGGGAATCGAAGCGCTCGTTGTCCAGGCGGTCGAGGTAGGACACGCCCAGGTCCAGGCGATTGCTCGCCAACTGTTCGAGGATCTGCTCGGAGCTGAGGGCCGAAAGCTCAAAGCGCAGGCTCGGATGCTCCTTGTGCAGTTGTTGCATCAACGCCAGCGGATCAAAGCTCGACAACGGCACCACACCCAGGCGCAACGTACCCACCAGGTTGCCACGGCAGGCGGCGGCTTCGGCCTGCAAGCCGTCATAGGCCGCCAGCACCGTGCGGGCCCAGGCCAGCACGCGCTCGCCGGGGGCGGTGAACCCTTCGAAACGCTGGCCGCGATTGACCAGCGGCAAGTCCAGCTCTTCTTCAAGGTTGCGCAGGCGCATCGACAGGGTTGGCTGGGTGATGTGGCAACGCGCCGCGGCCTGGCCGAAGTGACGGGTCTCGTCGAGGGCGATGAGGAATTTCAGCTGCTTGATGTCCATCTTCGCTCCAGGGCTTATTCCAATGGCGGGGGGATTCTAGCGCGTTTGCGTCTTTGGTCGGGCTGGAACCCAAGTCTGCCGGACTGGTCTAGTCTTGGGCATCTGGAAATCAACTACCAAGGAGAGCGCACTATGAGCATTTTCAGCTTTATCAAAGAAGCCGGCGAAAAGATTGTCGACCTGTTGACGCCGGGTAACGCCAATGCGAGTGAGCAGTTGAAGGAACACGTAGCGAAGGTGGGTCTGGGGAATCCGAATGTACAGACCACGGTAGAGGGCGACAAAGTGACCGTGACCGGTGAAGTCGCCACCCAGGAAGAGAAAGAGAAGATTCTGCTGGCGCTGGGTAACATCCAAGGCGTGGCCAGTGTGGATGACCAGATCACCGTAACCGGCCCGGCAGTGACCGCCGCCCGTTTCGTCGTGGTGAAAAAGGGTGACACCCTCAGCGCGATTTCCCTGACGGTGTACGGCAACGCCAACCTGTACAACAAGATCTTCGAGGCCAACAAGCCGCTGTTGTCCCATCCAGACAAGATTTACCCAGGGCAGACGCTGCGTATTCCTGAGTAATACACGGGCGAAAAGGTGGGAGGGGGCTTGCTCCCGATAGCTGAGTGTCAGTCGACATCAAGTTGACTGATCCACCGCTATCGGGAGCAAGCCCCCTCCCACATGGTTCAGAGCCCGGCAATGAGATCCCGGTAATCCTCGACCGCCGCAAATTCCCCGGTGTCCTTCGGCCCTTTTTGGCTGTCCGGCTCTTTCACCGCCAGTAAATGCCCCACGCCAAACGCCTGGGCACTGCGCAGGATCGGCAGGGTGTCGTCGATAAACAGGCTGCGAGCCGGATCGAACTGGATGTCAGCCTGCAAGGCATCCCAGAACTGCGGGTTTTCCTTGGCGAAGCCGTAGTCGTGGGAGCTGATCAATCGCTCGAAGTACGGCGCCAGTTCAATGCGCTCCAACTTCAGTGACAGCGAGTCACGGTGGGCATTGGTGATCAGGATCACGCGCTTGCCTGCCCGTTTGATCGCCGCCAGGAAGGTATCGGCATCCGGGCGCAGGGCGATCAGGTGGGCGGTTTCCAGCTTGAGTTCGCGCACCGGGATGTTCAGCTCCGCACTCCAGAAATCCAGGCAATACCATTGCAACTGTCCGGCGTTACGCTCGAACAGAGGCTGCAACTCCATTTCGGCCATGGCCCGGCTCACCCCGTGCAGCTCGGCGTAACGCTGGGGCAGGTGCTCCATCCAGAAGTGGTTGTCGTAATGCAGGTCGAGCAGGGTGCCGTCCATGTCCAGCAGGACGGTGTCGATGGCGTGCCAGGGCAAAGAGGGCATGGTGCGGTCTCATGTAAGTAAAGATATCCGACACAGACAATCGGAAAAGCCACGGTATAGTAACCCGATCACGCCAAGGAGCCGCTTATGCGCCAGAAACCCACCGTCCTCGCCCGCGAAATAGTCGCCAGTAGCCGTTTGTTCCGCGTGGAGGAAGTGCAATTGCGCTTTTCCAATGGCGTTGAACGGACCTACGAGCGCCTGGTGGGCCGCGGTGCCGGCTACGGCGCAGTGATGATCGTGGCGATGATCGACGAAGATCATGCGTTGCTGGTTGAAGAGTACTGCGGCGGTACCGATGAGTATGAGCTGTCCTTGCCCAAGGGCCTGATCGAACCCGGCGAAGACGTGCTGGCGGCAGCAGACCGTGAACTCAAGGAAGAAGCCGGCTACGGCGCACGGCAGTTGGAACACATTACCGAGCTGTCGTTGTCTCCTGGCTACATGAGCCAGAAAATCCAGGTGGTGCTCGCCACCGAACTCTATGAAGAACGCCTGGAAGGCGATGAGCCCGAGCCGATGCGTGTGGACCGGGTCAACCTGCGCGAGCTGTCGCAGCTTGCGCAAAACGAGCAGTTCAGCGAAGGCCGCGCCCTGGCGGCGTTGTACCTGGTACGAGATTTGTTGATTCAGCGTGGAGCGTTTACCCCATGAGCGAACTGTTTTTAGGCCACCCGTTTATCGCCCCTGTGATCGAGCTGGCCCGCCAGGCGGGTGAAGTGATCCTGCCGTACTGGCGCGCCGATGTGGCGGTGACCTCCAAGGCCGATGATTCGCCGGTCACGGCGGCCGACCTGGCCGCCCACCATCTGATTCTTGCGGGCCTAACCGCATTGGACCCGAGCATCCCTGTGCTGTCCGAAGAAGACGCCGACATCGACCAGAGCGTACGGGCCGGCTGGCAGCGCTGGTGGTTGGTGGACCCGCTGGATGGCACCAAGGAATTTATCGCCGGCAGCGAAGAATTCACCGTCAATATTGCCCTGGTCGAACAGGGTCGCGTGGTGTTCGGCGTGGTGTCCATGCCCACCAGTGGCCGTTGCTACTTCGGTGGAGCCGGCCTGGGGGCGTGGCGCTCCGATGTGAACGAAGCGCCCAGGCAGATCCAGGTGCGCGAGGCCCCAGCAGTGGGTGAGGCGTTTACCGTGGTCGCCAGCCGCCGGCATACCAGCCCCGAGCAAGAGCGTCTGCTGGACGGTTTGAGCGAAGGGTTGGGGGAGTTGAAACTGGCGAATATCGGCAGTTCGTTGAAGTTCTGCCTGTTGGCCGAGGGCAGTGCCGATTGCTACCCGCGGCTGGCGCCGACTTCGCAGTGGGATACGGCGGCGGCGCAGGGTGTATTGGAAGGGGCGGGCGGCGAGGTGCTGGAGTTGAGTGGCGAGCCGTTCAGCTATCCGGCGCGGGCGTCGTTGCTGAATCCGTTTTTCCTGGCGTTGCCGGCGAAGGCGGCGTGGCGTGAGCGGTTGCTGACCTTGGCCCGCTCTTAATACCTCAGCCGATCTAAATGTGGGAGGGGCGGTGCCCCTCCCACATTTGTTTTGTGTATTGGCTTCTAGCGGTGCAGGACGTATTGGCCGGTGAACGTAACGGCCCGCTCTTCACTGCCCTCATTCGCGATCCAGGTGTCCAACGCCAGCCGCGCCCGGCCATAGCGCTTGTAGGTCGCCAAAAAGCGCTTCCACACCTTCTCCTCCGGCGCCGCGCAAATGGCGGTCGCGTCGTGCGTCACCGGCAGCGGATAGCTGATCTGCCCTTCCTGAATCACGATATGCCCGTCTTCAATCCCTTCCTCGCGCAGTTGCAGGTGCATCCAGCCCCAACCCGCCAGCACCGCGCCGCAGTAGAGGCTGCCGCCGAACATGGTGCTCTTGTGGTTGATATTGGCTTGCAAAGGCAGGTGCAGCTGCAGTTGCCCGTCTTGCCAGTCGAGTACCTTGAGGCCCATTTCGCGGGTCAGGGGGATGTCGTGGTGGAGGATGGATTCCAGGTAACGGCTGTCACGGCTCATGGGGGCCTCTTGATGGGTGGGCAGGGTCATTCGTCGTCAGCACTTTGGTTGGCGAAGTTCAGGCCGTGCTTGCGCAGTTTGTCGTGCAGGGTCTTGCGCGGTACGCCGAGGGCTTCTGCGAGGCTGCGCATGGAGCTGTGGGGGCGGGTCAGTTCGGCGGCGATCAGGCTTTTTTCGAACTGCTCGACCTGTTCGCTCAAGCCGCCCGGCGTGGAAGTCAGCACGCTGCTGGCGGGATTGTCCGGGGTGCTGTCCAGCGCCAGCTCCAGGCCCAACGCAAAGCGCTCGGCGGCGTTCTGCAATTCGCGCACATTGCCCGGCCAGCTATGACGCAACAGCAGGGCACGCTGGCCCGGTTGCAGCTCGTGCAAAGGCAGGCCGTGGCGACTGCTGGCTTCGTCGGCGAAGTGCTGGAACAGCATCAACGCATCTTCACCGCGCTCGCGCAGTGGCGGAATACGCAACGGCGCGACGTTGAGGCGGTAGTACAAGTCGGCGCGGAAGCGGCCCTGGTCGGCGGCCTGGCGCAGGTCTTCCTTGGTGGCGGCGATGATGCGGATATCCAGCGGGATCAGCTGGTTGCCGCCGAGGCGCTCCACCACACGCTCCTGTAACAGGCGCAGCAGCTTGACCTGCACGTCCAGGCTCATGCTTTCGATTTCATCGAGGAACAACGTGCCGCCGTTGGCGAATTCGAATTTGCCGATGCGGCGTTTCTGCGCGCCGGTAAAGGCGCCGGGCTCATGGCCGAACAGTTCGCTCTCCACCACCGACTCGGCCAACGCCCCGGCATTGATCGCCACAAACGGCCCGCTGCGCCGGCTCGACAGGTCGTGCAGCGCGCGGGCCACCACTTCCTTGCCGGCGCCGGTTTCGCCGAGGATCAGCACATCCGCGCGGGTTGCTGCCAGGGCGCCGATCTGCTCGCGCAGGCGCAGCATCTGTGGCGAGTGCCCCACCAGGCGGGTGCTCAACTGCTGGCGGTCACTGAGGGCCAGGCGCAGGCTGCGGTTGTCGAGCACCAGTCGGCGCAGGGCCAGGGCGCGGCGCACGCTGTCGAGCAGGGCGTCGCTGGCGAAGGGTTTTTCGAGGAAGTCATAGGCCCCCGCGCGCATGGCCTGCACCGCCAGCGGCACGTCGCCGTGGCCGGTGATCAGCAGCACCGGCAGGTCCGGATCCTGGCCGTGCAGCTCGGCCAGCAGCTCCAGGCCGTCCATGCCGGGCATGCGGATGTCGCTGACCACCACGCCCGGCCAATCCCGCGACAGGCGCGCGGTGAGGCCGGTGGCTTCGCCCAGGGGCAGGACGTTCAGCCCGGCCAGGTCCAGGGTCTGGCACAGGGCCTGACGCAAGTGTGGATCATCGTCGATCAACACCACCTGAATCTGGTTATCGATACTCATACACTGCGGTCCTCGGACGGTTGCAGACTGACGCCCGGCGAGCCGGCGCGCAATTTCAAGGTTAACAGCGCGCCGCCTTCCTTGTGGTTGGCAAACAGCAGTTCGCCGCCAAAGGCACGCATCAGGGTTTCACAGATCGCCAGGCCCAGGCCCAAGCCCTGGGTGCGGGTCTTGGTGGTGTAGAACGGTTCGCTGGCGCGGCCCAGGGCTTCCATGCAAAAGCCTGGGCCATTGTCGCGAATGTACAGGTTGACGCCCTGGGCGGTGGTTTCGGCACTCAGCCACAGTTTGCGCGGCGGGCCTTTTTCGGTAAGGGCGTCGAGGGCGTTGGCCAGCAGGTTGCCCAGCACCTGGCGCAGGCGGGTTTCGCCGGCCTGCACCCACAGGGTCGCTTCCGGCAAATCGCGGATCAGTTCCACTTCCATCGAGCGCCGCCGCTTGGCCAGCAAGGCCAGCGCATCGTCCAGCGCCGGTTGCAGGGCCACGCTCTCCGGGGCATGGCGATCGCGCCGGGCGAAGGCGCGCAGGTGCGCGATGATCGAGGCCATGCGCCCGGTCAGTTCGCTGATCAGCTTGAGATTGCCCCGGGCATCGCTGGTGCGCTCGTGGTCGAGCAGGATCTCGGCGTTTTCCGCATAGCTGCGGATCGCCGCCAGGGGTTGATTGAGTTCGTGGCTGATACTTGCCGACATGGTGCCCAGCGCTGACAGCTTGCCGGCCTGCACCAAGTCATCCTGGGCGCGCACCAGTTCCTGCTGGGCGTGTTCGCGCTCCAGCACCTCCTGTTTGAGGCGACGGTTGAGGCCTTCCAGATCGCTGGTCCGTTCGACCACGCGCATCTCCAGCTCGCGGCGGGCCTTGGCTTCGAAGGCGATGCGTTCCAGGTAGTGGCGACGGCGCTGCATCAACAGGCCCAGCAGCAGCATCAACACCAGCAACGTGGCGCCGCCCACGGCGACCACCGTGCGCACCGGGCGGCTGATCAAGGATTGCGGTGCAAGGATCTCCACATTCCAGCCGGTCTCGGCAATGGCGGTGGATTGGCGCAGCCATGCGCTGTTGCTCAGGCTCAACGGTTGCGGGTCGCGCGTGGGGTAGGGCTGGATGGCGATGATGGCCTGGCGTTCTTCGACGGTCAGCGGCCTGGTGGCCCGGAAGCGCCATTGCGGGCGTGACGTGAGGATCACCACGCCGTTGTGGTCGGTGACCAATAGTTGTTCCGGGGTATTGCCCCACAGGCTTTCGGTGTGGTCCAGGTCGACCTTGACCACCAGTACGCCGATGATCGTGTCGCCATCGCGCACTGCGGCGGCGAAGAAATAGCCGCGCTTGGCCGAGGTGGTGCCCAGCCCGAAAAACCGCCCCAGGCGCCCGGCCATGGCTTCGCTGAAATAGGGCCGGAACGAGAAGTTGCGCCCGACGAAACTGTCCTGCTTGTCCCAATTGGACGCGGCGAGGGTCTTGCCGGTGGTGTCCATCAAATACATCACTTCCACCCCGGCCTGGGCGGCGACGTCCTTGAGCAGCAGGTTGGCGTTGACCAGGTTGGTACTGACCTGCGGTGCGTCCAGTGCCGTGCGCAAGGCCGGCAAGTCGCCGAGGATCTGCGGCAGCACTTCATAGCGATGCAGGGTGCCCAGCAGGTTGGCGACGTACAGGTCGAGGGTCTGGCGGTTTTGCCCGGCCAGTTCGCTGCGATAGTAACGCTCGGCCAAGTGCTCCAGCGGCCACAGCAACGGTGCCAGGCACAGGGCCAACAGGGCAAGGCTGCGCCAGCGGGGTCTTCGCGGAAGGGGTGGAGTCATGGGAGTCGTGCGCCTGTGGGTACAGGCGCATTATGCCTAGTGCTGCCCGGCAAGACACTCGCGCAATGCGTCTTGCCACAAGGGCTGGCTGACGTGCCATTGCTGGCGCAGGTGGCTGCAATCCAGACGTGAGTTCAGCGGGCGCCGGGCGGGGGTCGGGTAGGCGCTGGACGGGATCGCCTCCAGTTCGGCACAGGCGCGGCCACTGGCGCGCAGGTGCTCGCCGATTGCCTGGGCAAAGCCGAACCACGAGGTTTCACCCTCGGCGGTCAGGTGGTAGATGCCCCATTCCCCGGCCTTGCCCCCCTGCCAGCGTTCGATCAGGGCGCGCGTACTGGCGGCAATGGTCCCGGCCCACGTCGGCGCGCCGATCTGGTCGGCGACGATGCGCAGGTGGGGTTTTTCTTGCAGCAGGCGCTGCATGGTCAGCAGGAAGTTCTTGCCGTGGTTGGAGTAGACCCAGCTGGTGCGCAGGATCAGGTACTGGCCTCCCACTGCGGCAATCGCCTGTTCACCCGCCAGTTTGCTCTGGCCGTAGACGCCCAGGGGATTGGGTGTGTCAGCTTCGGTGTAGGGCCCAGGCTTGCTGCCGTCGAACACGTAGTCGGTGGAATAGTGGATCAACGGGCTGCCCAAGGCCTTGGCTTCCTCGGCGAGAATCCCGGGGGCGGTGGCGTTGATGGCGAAGGCGAGGTCCGCTTCGCTTTCGGCCTGATCCACTGCCGTGTGGGCGGCGGCGTTGATGATCAGGTCGGGGCGATGGACGCGCACCTGCTGGCGGATGTGCTCGGCGTCGGCCAGATCGAGTTGCTCGCGGCCAAGCACAATCAGTTCGCCCAGGCCTTGGAGCTGCTGTTGCAGTGCCTGGGAGACTTGGCCATGTTGGCCGGTAATCAGGATTTTCATGGGAATAGATCGGCGTCTTTCAGGCTTTTGCCGCTCTGGTCCTTGGAAGACAAGGTTGGAGGCCCCGTCAATTGCCAGTCGATATTGAGGTCCGGATCGTCCCAGCGGATGCAGCGCTCTGCAGAGGGTGTGTAGTAATCAGTCGTCTTGTAGAGGAATTCTGCGTAGTCGCTGAGCACCACAAAACCATGGGCGAACCCCGGAGGAATCCACAGTTGGCGACTGTTTTCGGTCGATAGCCGAACGCTGGCCCATTTGCCAAATGCAGGTGAGCTCTGACGTATATCCACTGCGACGTCTAACACCTCACCGGCAGTCACTCGCACCAATTTGCCCTGAGCGTGTTCCACTTGGTAATGCAGGCCGCGCAACACGCCTCTTTGTGAGCGCGAGTGGTTGTCCTGAACAAACTCTTGCTGCAGCCCGGTTGCTTGCGCAAAGTCCCGGGCATTGAAACTCTCGTAGAAAAAACCGCGTTCATCGCCAAAAACCTTCGGCTCGATGATCAATACCCCGGGCAACTCAGTGGCGGATACATTCATATGGATTATCCCCTGCGAGGGTGAACAAGTATTGACCGTAGCCGGTCTTGCCAAAATATTTGGCCCGCTCCAGCAAGTATTCACGGTCAATCCAGCGGTTCTGGTAAGCAATTTCTTCCAGGCAGGCTACTTTCAGGCCCTGGCGATGCTCGATGGTCTGCACGTAGAGCGAAGCTTCCAACAGGCTGTCGTGGGTGCCTGTATCGAGCCAAGCGAAGCCGCGCCCAAAACGTTCCACATGCAGGTCGCCGCGCTTGAGATAGGCGTTGTTGACGTCGGTAATCTCAAGCTCGCCACGATGTGAAGGTTTCACGGCTTTGGCGATCTCGATCACGTCGTTGTCGTAGAAGTAAAGGCCGGTTACGGCATAGGGGGACTTTGGCTTCAGTGGTTTCTCTTCAATCGACAGGGCGCGACCATCCTTGTCGAAGTCGATCACGCCAAATCGTTCTGGGTCTTTTACCCAATAACCAAATACCGTCGCGCCGGAAGGACGCCTGGCTGCAGTCCGCAACTGTTCGCCGAAATATTGGCCGTGGAAAATGTTGTCACCCAGGATCAGGCATACCGGGTCATTACCGATAAATTCTTCGCCAATGATAAATGCCTGGGCCAAGCCATCCGGCGACGGCTGCTCGGCATAGGTGAAGCGCACGCCGAACTGGCTGCCATCGCCCAGCAAGTTACGATACTGCGGCAAGTCCACCGGCGTGGAAATCACGAGGATGTCTTTGATTCCCGCCAGCATCAGCACCGAGATCGGGTAATAGATCATCGGCTTGTCATACACTGGCAGCAGCTGCTTGGACACGCCCAGGGTAATGGGGTGCAAGCGAGTGCCTGAGCCTCCTGCCAATACGATTCCCTTCATCATGCAATCAGATCCTTCATGTCGGTGTTGCCCAATCGTTCACCCTGATAACTGCCGTCCTGTACCCGGCGGCACCATTCCAGGTTGTCGAGGTACCACTGTACGGTCTTGCGCAGGCCGGTCTCGAACGTTTCTTCCGGGACCCAGCCCAGTTCGCGTTCGATCTTGCTGGCGTCGATTGCATAGCGCTGATCGTGGCCCGGTCGATCTTTGACGAACGTGATCAGGTCGGCAAATTTTTCCACACCGGCCGGACGTTGCGGTGCCAATTCTTCCAGCAGGCCGCAGATGCCTCGTACCACGTCGATGTTTTTTTGCTCATTGTGGCCGCCGATATTGTAGGTCTCGCCGACCACACCTTCAGTTACCACTTTCAGAAGTGCGCGGGCATGGTCCTCGACGAACAGCCAGTCGCGCACCTGCAAACCATTACCATAGACCGGTAATGGCTTGCCCGCGAGCGCGTTGAGGATGACCAGCGGGATCAACTTCTCGGGGAAGTGGAAAGGGCCGTAGTTGTTCGAACAATTGGTCAGCAATACCGGCAGGCCGTAGGTGCGCTGCCAGGCACGCACCAGGTGGTCGGACGCCGCTTTGCTCGCGGAGTAAGGTGAACTGGGCGCGTAAGGCGTGGTTTCGGTGAAAAGATCGTCAACGCCGTGCAGGTCGCCGTACACCTCATCGGTGGAGATGTGATGGAAACGGAAAGCGCTCTTGGAGGGCTCCGCCAGCGTGTGCCAGTACGCGCGGGTGGCCTCCAGCAGGCTGTAGGTGCCGACGATATTGGTCTGGATAAAATCCGACGGCCCGTCAATCGAACGATCGACATGGGATTCTGCAGCCAAGTGCATGATTGCCTGTGGCTCGAAGCGCGTCAGCACGGCGCTGACGCTGGCCTGGTCAATGATATCGGCCTGTACGAACTCATAGCGGCTGTTGGACGCAATGCTGTTCAGTGATTCCAGATTGCCGGCATAGGTAAGTTTGTCCAGGTTGAGCACTTCGTGTTCGGTGTTTTGGATCAGATGGCGGATCAGGGCGGAGCCGATAAATCCAGCGCCGCCGGTGATGAGAATGCGCATGTCGGAGGGCCTTTTCCTTAGACGGACATTAAGCGGAATGAAGCATAGCTTGAGTTGTGCGGAAGATAGGCGCAAGCGCGGTATGCGTAGGGGGGTTGCCTAACTCACCTGAACAATGGCGATATACACCCCTGAAAAAAACGAGGCCACGCCCATGCTGCTTGCTACGTTGATCCATCGCGCCAATCTACCCTGCCCGCAAGTAGGCCCCGACCAGGCAGCGCAATTGCTCGAGCAGCACTACGGCCTCACGGGCACCCTGCAATCACTGGGCAGCCAGCAAGACCTCAATTACAAAGTCGACAGCACTCGCGGCCGGTTTGTTCTGAAGATCTGCCGGGGCGACTATGCGGCGATTGAGCTGCAGGCCCAGCACGCGGCCCTCGACACCCTGCAGGCCGTGCGGGTGCCCAAGGTCATCAAGGCCCTGAGCGGTGAAGAGCTGTTGAGCGTGACGGTCGATGGCCAGCCCCTGCACCTGCGGCTGCTGGACTATATCGACGGCCAGCCGTTGACCCATCTGCCCCATTTGGGGCGCGACGTGATCGCAGGCTTCGGCGACCTGTGCGGGCGCATGAGCCTGGCGCTGGCGGATTTCTCCCACCCTGGATTGGACCGTACCCTGCAATGGGACCCGCGCCATGCCCGGGAACTGATCACCCATCTGTTGGCCACCCTGGAAAACCTGCCCCACCGCGCCGCGCTGGAACAGGTGGCCGAGCAGGTTGAACAGCGCATTCGCCCCCTGGCCGACCGCCTGCCCTGGCAAGCGGTGCACATGGACATCACCGATGACAACGTGGTGTGGCAGCGCGATGCGCAACGGCACTGGCAACTGCAAGGCGTCATCGATTTCGGCGACCTGGTGCACACCTGGCGGATTGCCGACCTGTCGGTGACCTGCGCGGCCCTGTTGCACCATGCCGAGGGCGACCCGTTTGCCATCCTGCCGGCGGTCCGGGCCTGCCATGCCGTGACCCCACTGCAGCGCGAGGAGTTGCAGGCGTTGTGGCCGCTGATCGTCGCCCGTGCGGCAGTGTTGGTATTAAGCAGCGAACAGCAGCAGCGCCTGGATCCGGACAACACTTACCTGTTGAAAAACGCCGAACACGAGTGGGAAATTTTCCATGTGGCGTCGTCGGTGCCGTTTGAGCTGATGGAGGCTGCGATTCTCGGCAGTGTCGGTGAGACGCTGTCGTCGATTGCCAGCCAGGACTTCGCGCCGTTGCTACCGGGCCTGGTGGGGCGTGAGTTCGCGCTGATCGACCTGGGGGTGCTCAGCCCGCATTTCGAAGCCGGCAATTGGGAACTGCCCGGCATTGATCGGCAGTTGCTGGATCAGGCGGCGGCCGTGCATGGGCTGGCGGCAAGTCGTTATGGCCAATATCGGCTGTCGCGCACCTGCCCGGACAGTGCCACCGAACCGCAGACTTTCCCCCTCCACGTAGAGCTGCATCTGCCCCATGGCACGGTGTTGGAGGCGCCTTTTGCCGGAACGCTGCATCAGGACGCCGATGGCCTTGTGAGCGTGCAAGGGGTGGAGCTGAGCGTGCGGTTGTGGGGCGTGGACACCCGGTTGAAGCACGGTTCATTGCTGGTGGAGGGGCAGGTTCTCGGTGAGGTCCATGGGCCGCTGACCGTGCAACTGTGCCGTGCCGACCTCGAACCGCCGCTGTTTTGTACACCGTCCCGGGCCTTGGCCTGGCAAGCCTTGTGCCCCTCGCCCGCGGCATTACTGGGACTGGCCTGCGATGCCGAACCGGAACTCGACCCCCACGCCCTGCTGGCCCGGCGTGACGCCAGTTTTGCCCGCTCGCAGAAGCACTATTACGTCGACCCTCCACGCATCGAGCGCGGCTGGCGCAACCACCTGATCGATATGCAGGGCCGCTCCTACCTGGACATGCTCAATAACGTTGCCGTACTGGGTCACGGCCACCCGCGCATGGCGGCGGTCGCGGCGCGGCAATGGTCGCTGCTCAATACCAACTCGCGGTTTCACTATGCCGCCATTGCCGAGTTTTCCGAGCGCTTGCTGGCGCTGGCGCCGGCGGGCATGGATCGGGTGTTCCTGGTCAACAGCGGCACCGAGGCCAACGACCTGGCCATCCGCCTGGCCTGGGCCTACAGCGGTGGGCGCGACATGCTCAGTGTGCTGGAGGCCTATCACGGCTGGTCGGTGGCGGCGGATGCGGTGTCCACCTCGATTGCGGACAATCCCCAGGCCTTGAGCAGCCGCCCGGAGTGGGTCCACCCGGTTACCGCGCCGAACACCTATCGTGGTGAATTCCGCGGGCAGGACAGTGCGCCGGACTACGTACGAAGCGTGGAACATAACCTGGCGAAAATCGCTGCGAGCAAGCGCCAACTGGCCGGGTTTATCTGTGAACCGGTGTACGGCAACGCCGGCGGCATCTCCCTGCCGCCGGGTTACTTGCAGCAGGTGTACGGGTTGGTGCGTGCCCAAGGCGGCGTGTGCATCGCCGATGAAGTGCAGGTCGGCTACGGCCGCATGGGGCACTTTTTCTGGGGCTTCGAAGAGCAGGGCGTGGTGCCCGACATCATCACCATGGCCAAGGGCATGGGCAACGGTCAGCCACTTGGCGCGGTGATCACCCGTCGCGAGATCGCCGAGGCATTGGAGGCCGAGGGGTATTTCTTCTCGTCGTCGGGGGGCAGCCCGGTGAGTTGCCGGATCGGCATGGCGGTGCTGGATGTGATGGAAGAAGAAAAGCTGTGGGAAAACGCCCAGGTGGTCGGCGGGCATTTCAAGGCCCGGCTGGAAGCGCTGATCGACCGTCATCCCCTGGTGGGCGCGGTTCACGGTTCCGGTTTCTATCTGGGCCTGGAGTTGGTGCGTGACCGGCAAACCCTGGAGCCCGCCACCGAAGAGACCACCCTGTTGTGTGATCGCTTGCGGGAGTTGGGGGTTTTCATGCAGCCGACTGGCGATTATTTGAACATCCTCAAGATCAAGCCGCCGATGGTGACCTCCAAACGTAGCGTGGACTTCTTTGTCGACATGCTGTCGAAGGTGCTGGATGAGCAACTGTAAATAATCGATTGTTATCGGTGATTAGCTGTCATATTTTTCATCTAGGCTGTCTGTTCGCTTTTAAAGCCGATTTTTATCCGTTATAAAGTCGGCCTTTACCCCATTCGGAGTCCTGATCGCCATGACCACCCTGCACAGCACCCCCCGCGCCGATGGCTTCCACATGCCCGCCGAATGGGCGCCACAGACCCAAACCTGGATGGTGTGGCCCGAGCGCCCGGACAACTGGCGCCTGGGCGGCAAGCCCGCGCAGGCCGCTCACGTGGCCGTGGCCAAGGCCATCGCACGTTTTGAGCCGGTGACCGTTGCGGTTTCCGCCGGCCAGTACGAAAACGCCCGCGCCCGCCTGGACGTGCCGAATATCCGTGTGGTGGAAATGTCCAGCGATGACGCCTGGGTGCGCGATACCGGCCCGACGTTCGTGATCAACGACCGTGGCGAAGTGCGCGGCGTGAACTGGGATTTCAACGCCTGGGGCGGTTTTGACGGTGGCCTGTATTCGCCGTGGAACCGCGACTCGCAGGTGGGCGGCAAGATCCTCGAAATCGAGCGCGCGCCGCGTTACCGCACAGAGGGTTTCGTGCTGGAAGGCGGCTCGATCCACGTCGACGGCGAAGGCACCCTGATCACCACCGAAGAGTGCCTGCTCAATCGCAACCGTAATCCGCACCTCGACCGTGCCGAAATCGAAGCGGTGCTCAGCGCCAACCTGGCTGTGGATAAGATCATCTGGCTGCCGGACGGCCTGTTCAACGACGAAACCGACGGTCATGTGGATAACTTCTGCTGCTACGTGCGCCCGGGCGAAGTATTGCTGGCCTGGACCGACGACCCGCAAGACCCGAACTACGGACGTTGCCACGCCGCCATGGCCGTCCTGCAAAGCAGCACCGACGCCCAGGGGCGCTCGTTCACAGTGCATAAAATGCCGATCCCGGGGCCGTTGTATGCCACTGAGGAAGAGTGCGCAGGGGTCGACCCGGTGGACGGCACACAGGAACGCAATCCGACCGTGCGGTTGGCGGGTTCCTACGTCAACTTCCTGATCGTCAACGGCGGCATCATCGCGCCAAGTTTCGACGACCCGTTGGACGCTGAAGCCAAGGCTATCCTGCAGAACCTGTTCCCGCAGCACGAAGTGGTGATGGTGCCGGGCCGTGAACTGTTACTGGGTGGCGGTAATATCCATTGCCTGACCCAACAACAGCCTGCCCCGCATAAAAACTGAGTGCGGTTGTAACAACGCCTTTCCGGCAGCCGGGCGCTCCTCGGTGTCGGCCCCTACAGCAAGCCCGCGGCCCATCACGGTCGTGGGCTTTTTTGTGTCCGCCCACCTATAAACACGCGACATTGGCATAGCTCTTGTATCGGTGTTGCCCCAGTGTCCCAGGGTGATGACCGCACAGTTCTGTCATAAACCTTGAGTAAGTTAGCCGCTCACGCAGCAGGAGAGAGCGCCGAAATGAATGCCAATATCAACCCGATGTACACGCGCACCTTCCACCCTTCGCGGGTTGACGGTGACGCGATCCATGCGCTGGGGCTCTGGTTGAAGGAAAACGGCTCGCGACAAGTCAGGCAGCAGCCGGATTTGCGCAGTGTGATGAGTGAACGCTACCCGGTGGGGTTGTTCAGCGAGGATGAAATGCACGCGTTGTGCGAGTTGATTGAAAACTGAACAATCACCACTGATGTCGTAGATACCGTCTATCCAACACCGCGTAAATCCGTAGCTGCTGCCGAGCACAAGCGAGGCTGCGTCGGCCGCGACTCGAGATTGAATCGGCTGCGCGCCCTACGCAGCCTCGCTTGCGCTCGGCAGCTGCTACGGGGTTTGTGTGGTGTTGCTTGAGACGACCTCTACGGGTTTATCGGGTTAGAAGCTGTAGGTGCCTGTCACCACCAGGTTACGCGGATCGCCCGGCTGAATCTGCGCCACACTGGTCGCCGATTCGTAGTAGGTCTTGTCGGCGATGTTGTTCAGCGCCGCGCGCACATCCCATTCTTTCTGCCGGAACCCGACCAACGCATCCCAACTGCCATAACCCGGCAGCACCACGGTGTTGAGGCTGTCGGCGTAGCGGTCGCCGACCAGGGTCAAACCGGTTTCCGCGTACCAGCCCATCTCCGGTTTCCAGGTGACAAACAGGCTTGCATTGCGCTTGGCCACGTCGCTGACGCGCTTGCCTTCAAAGCCGTTGTTGTCCTTCTCGACCTTGGCATCCTGCAGGCCGACACCACCGCGTACAGACCAGTTGCCGACGATCTTGCCGGTGGCTGTCAGCTCCACGCCGCGCGAGCGCTGCAGGCCGCTGAGCAGGGTAATGGTGCGGTCCAGCGGGTCGCTGGTGCGGCGGTTGTAGAGTTCCAGTTCGTACACCGCCAGGGTGGTGCTCAGGCGATCATCGAGCCAGTCGCTTTTTACGCCGATCTCTTTTTGCTTGGTCAGCTCGGGGCTCAGGTCGTTGACGCTGCCGGCGGCGTTCGGGGTGATGCCAATCAGGCCGCCACCGGCCGGTGAGAAGGTCTTGCTCCACGAGGCATAGAACGAGTGGTGTTCCAGGGGCGTCCACACCAGGCCAAAGCGCGGGCTGGTGCTGTGGCTTTTGACGTCTTGTTGGGTATTGAGCAGTTTGTTTTTGGTGTCCACTTCGAAACGGTCGTAACGCAGGCCGGCCAGCACTTGCCACTGGTCGTTCAGGCGCAGTTGGTCTTGCACATACAGGGCGCGGCTTTCGACTTCGGTGTGGTTGTTACTCGATACGCTCATGCGCCCGGTGTGGCTCAGGCGACGGTTGGGCTGGTTGAGGTCCAGGGCTGGCACGGCCTGGCCACCGCGGTTCACAGCAGTGGCGGTGTACAGCTTTGGATCGCGGCGCTGGCTGCCCAGCTCCACGCCGGTGAGCAGGCGGTGTTCCAGGCCGAAGGTGTTGAAGCCTCCTTCCAGCTCGACGTTGTTGAAGACGTTGAGGGTGGTCAGGTCTTGCTGCCAGCGTTGGCGCGTCACCCGATTGGTCGCGGCGCTATAGCCGGTCTGGTAAGTGTTGTCGAAATCGCTGTCGAGCTTGAACACGCCGAGGGTCTGGCGCAGTTGCCAGTTGTCGTTGAGTTCGTAGGCCAGCTTGGAGCGCAGGGACTGGGTCTTGTCGTCGATGTAATCGCGGCTGTCGCCGTAGGTGGTGCTGCGACTGACGTCGGCGGGGCGGCCGTTTACGCCGGGGATGCCGCGATCCGGCGTGCGGTTGTAGCGGCTGTATTCGTATTGCACCAGCCAATTGAGATCCGGGGTGAGCTGCCAGCTCATGGACGGCGCGAACAGTTGGCGATTGCCGCTGACGCCGTCGCGGAAGCTGTTGTTGTCCTGGTTGCCCATGTTCAGACGCAGGCTGATGTTGTCGGTGGGGTCGGTGCTCAGGTCGGCATACACACTGCGCAAATCGTTGCTGCCGCCCTGGGCCTCGATGCTCGACTTGCGCCCGGCCGTTGGCAGTTTGCTCACGCGGTTGACGATCCCGCCCTGGCCGCCTCGCCCGTAAAGCACGGCTGCCGGGCCTTTGAGCACTTCGATGCGCTCGATGTTGTGCAGGTCGCGCACGTACTGGCTGTCGTCGCGAATGCCATCGAGGTAGAAGTCGTTGCTCGCGTCGAAACCACGGATGCGCAGACTGTCGAAGCGCGTGTCGGCGCCGCTGCTGACGTTGGGGATGCCGCTCAAGGCCTGGCCCAGGTCGTTGGTGCCGTAGGCGCGCAGGCTTTCGGTCTTCACCGAGTCGATGGCCTGGGGCACATACCGTACCGGTGTGGCGGTGCGGGTCGCGGTGCTGGTTTCCTTGACGCGCGGGTCGTCTTCGTCAGCTTCGGCGCTGATCGAGGTTTCGGGCAAGGTGGTGGCCGCACAGGCAAAAC
Source organism: Pseudomonas sp. 1 R 17 (assembly GCF_900067035.1). Lineage (NCBI taxonomy): Bacteria > Pseudomonadati > Pseudomonadota > Gammaproteobacteria > Pseudomonadales > Pseudomonadaceae > Pseudomonas > Pseudomonas sp. 1 R 17. Next base: position 294,344 of record NZ_FKLB01000019.1, on the reverse strand, counting down.
CGGCAGACAGCAGAACAGAAAGCCCAAGGGTCATGGGCATCAGGCGAAGGGCAGGCATGGTGGAATGCATCCAAAGGGTTTGGCAGGAAAAAGCACGCTAATGGTAATGCTTTGCATTTGCGCGCGTTATCCATTACCAAACGTATCGGCTTTGAAATATGTTACGAGATGTGTTTCATGGGTCGTTAAAGACAGAATCTGGTCGTTTTCAGAAAGGCAGTAGGCCTTTGCTTAGAATTATTTCGCCTAAATACAGACGATTCACGAAATTGACACATAGTTCAACGCGCGACTAGGATTGCGCCCAACGCCTGTGGCTAACAGCCATGACTCATCCAATAAGAAAAGGCCCGCGGCATGTTCAGTCGTCCGCGGGCCTTCTTTTTTCGGAAAAGTCGACACCAGAAAAGCGACATGGAGCCTGGTGTCATCGCGCGTACTCAACCCGTAATAAGGAATACAAAAAATGTTGAAGCAACGGATGAGTCTGATCGCTCTGGGGATTTTGAGCGCATCGACAGCAATGGCAAACGACCAGGAGCAATCCAAGGGTTTTGTTGAAGACAGCCACCTGAACATCGCGGCCCGTAACGCCTACATCAGCCGCGACTACAAAAACGGCAAGCAAGACAAAGCCGAATGGGGCCAAGGCTTCATCGGCAAGTTCGAGTCCGGCTTCACCCAAGGCACTGTCGGTGTGGGTGTGGACGTGATCGGCCAATATGCTATCCGTCTGGACGGTGGCCAAGGTCGCGCCGGCGCGGGGGGGATCGACTTCTTCAAGCAGGGTAATGGCACCACTAACCCAGATGGCTCGGCAAACCCTGGCTCGGCACCACACGACCTGGCCAAAGGCGGCGCAGCGGTCAAGTTCCGCGTCTCCAACACGGTGCTCAAGTACGGTGATCAGTTCCCTAACGTTCCGGTCCTGGCCTACGACAACTCCCGTCTGCTGTCCGAAACGTTCACGGGTACGTCGATCGTCTCCAAAGAGATCGCCGGCCTGCAACTCGACGCCGGTCACTTCACCAAGGAAGCTCGCAAGAGCGCCGAAGGTACCGACAGCGGCCGTCTGAAAAGCATCGACTACGTCGGTGGCAGCTACAAATTCACCGAAAACCTGTCGGCCGCGCTGTACGCCTCCGACATGCAAGACGTGCTGAAGAAGCAATACGTCAACGTCAACTACGTGCTGGCCCTGCCAGAGAAACAGTCGCTGACCTTTGACTTCAATGGCTACAAGACCAAGCTGGACAAGAGCTTCGCCCTGGAAAACCAAGGCAGCGAAGACGCTCGCGACAACAAGATCTGGAGCCTGGGCGCCACATGGGCTGTCGGCCCGCACAGCTTCACCGTCGCTCACCAGCGCAGCACGGGCGACACCGGCTACCTGTACGGCGGCTACCGCAACGCTGGCGGCATCGGCGACGGCGGCAACACCATCCTGCTGGCCAACTCCTACTGGTCCGACTTCAACGGCAAGGACGAGCGCTCCTGGCAGGCCGGCTACGGCCTGGACTTCAGCACCTTCGGCGTGCCTGGCCTGACCTACAACGTGGCCTACGTGCGCGGCACCAACATTGACGACGGTTCCAACCGTGGCAATGGCACCGAGCGCGAGATCTTCAACCAGTTCAAATACGTCGTGCAGAGCGGCCCGGCCAAAGACCTGAGCCTGCGTGCTCGTGCGTCCTGGTTGCGCGTTTCCAGCAATGCCGACAAGTACAACGTAGGCGGTAACGAAATCCGTCTGTTCGCCGACTACCCGATCAACGTTTTCTAAGTGATCACACGTCGCGCCTGATTCCAGGCGATAAAAAACCCCGACTGGTTCGGGGTTTTTTTATGGGGGTGCATCAGTCCTCGTGGCTCTGCAAAATCTTGCGCGCCAACGCCGCATTCCTGTAGTCGAGCATCAAGGACAACCCCTCATAGGGTTCGATCTTTTTATTGTCGATACACAGCTGTGCCATCAGCAGCAGTACCTGGCGTTTCTTCTTGTTGACCCGCACGCCGGGTACACCGAACGCGGTCTTGCGCGTTACGGGTAACGGCGCCTCGGGCGTCAGTTGGACGGTTACCCAGATGCCCTGGACAAACTGCAACGTGATCTCCTCGATATGTTCGATGGGCAGCGGTTGCGCCAGGTTATTGAACACAAAATGCTCCAGTGTCAGGCGCAACGCGGTCTGCGGCGCGCGCTTGAATCGACGGATGCCCAGCCACAGCAGGCCCAGCCCGATAAGACCCAGGCACGCGCCCGCGCCGACTGCCGACAGCGGCGTACCTTTCAAACGCTCCGGGGCGAGCCAGACTCGACTCAGGATAAACAGGGCCGCCAGCACAAAGGGCAGGCCCGACACCGCCATCAGCACCCCGCGCCACTGGCCGCCTTCATGCAGGCGGCGCTCACCCTCGGCCGAAGCGGCCAAGGTTTCCAGCAGCTGGGTGTGCGCGCTGTTCTCCGACACGGCCATGTCCATCACGTCGCGAGACAGCTGCTCGCGCAGTGCCTGGTGTGCGCTGAAATAGGCATCCATCTGCGCATTCGCTACGTCGCTATCCACCTCGCGGGTGGCGCCGCGCAGGGTATCGTCCAGTGGCACGTGCAGCGCCTGCAGGCGTTCGCCATTGGAGGGGTGGGAGTCGGTGGGATGGGGTTGATGAATCTCCAGGGCTTCGGCTGATGGTTGCAGTTCACACTCACGCAAGCTCGTGAACACGGCGTCGGGCAGGTCTGTAGCCGTGCCTGCCTCACACAACGCCAACAGTGCATCATCAACGTGCGGCTGCAACACCGACATCCGCAACAACGCCGAAGCCGCCGCCTCAGGGCCCACCAACTGCGCGCCGGCAGCGTCCGCCAGCAATTCGCGCTCACGGCTCCAGTGGTTAACCGCGTGATCGAAACGCTGCATGAAAAACACCCCGAACAGCAACGACGGGCGCATCAGCCAGCCTTGGATCAAATCGCTGCCCAGCAGGGTTTGCAGCAGCGCCTCCAGGCTGCGATTGACCCCATCGTAGATCGGCAAAAAGCGCAGGCTGTATTCCGTGTCCTGCCCCACAAAGTGCGCCAGCTCATGGCCGATCACCGCGCTGATTTCTTCACGGCTCAGCAGGCCCAGATACAGCAACGGCACATGCAAGGTGCGCCCCTGCAGCAAAGTATTCGCCGGTTGCACAGTGGCCGCGCTGGAGGTCACGTAAAAGCCCTGGGCCAGGCTCACCACGATGTGGTCCGGTGGCAGCGCACCGAGCCGACCCGCCAGCTCGTCCACATGGCGCCACAACCCTGGAGCCAGCGCGGGCGTCACCACCTGGCCGAACATCTCCAGCGGCTCGGGCTTGAACATCCCCAGCATAGGGCGCAGCTGTCTGAGCAACTGCCAGATCGAATACACACAGAACGCCGCGATCACCCCCAGCACCGCCATCAGCTTGACTTCGCCACTGCCCAGCCGGCCGATATGCCACATCCCCAAGCCTTCGAAACTCAACGCCAACGCGACGGCCGCCGCCACCGCCACCACATGGCCCACCAGCACGTAGGGCAAAAGGCGGCTGCCCAGGGAGAACACCTGCAATAACCTCTCCCGTGAGTGCCGTGCCCGCCGCCCGGCCCAGTACGTACCTGCCAACGCAGCCGTACCAATCAACGCCGCCAACAGCCCCAAGCCCATCACCCACGGCGTCAGGACCCGCATCGCACCGTTCACGCGGTGGGCAATGGGCAGCTCGGCTTCGATTTTTTCCAGACGCGAGAGGGCCATTTGCACGCTGATTTTTTCATCGACCAGATCGACCGTCGCCGTCGGCTCCTTCGCCGCCAGCGCTTGGAGTTGCTGTTTAGCGGTAGTCACCGTGATGTGGTAATCGACCAGCGCCGTGGTGGTTTCGTCAGCACGCTGACGCTCCCAGCCACCGAGGGCGGCCAGCAACAGCGGGAAAACGATGAGGAGGCAGATCAGTTTGAGAGCGTTCATGGGAGTCCGTTCACAACGCAGGGATGTTCAGGTTTATACCGAAAAAAACGCCCCTGGGTATCTACACCACTCTCAAATGCGGGCACACCACTCTGTGGTGAGCGGGCTTGCCCCGCGCCGGGCTGCGCAGCAGCCCCAATAAAGACACTGAGATTTTTCTGTTAAAACTAAGCGCCTGGTTTTGGGGCCGCTTCACAGCCCTACTTACAGCCCGGTATTCCCAGGCGACTCCAACACCTTCACCCCATCATCAATCACCGCCTTGCTCATCTCCTGCAAGTAATGCGATGCCCAGTCATGACGGTCCGTCTGCTTCGTCATCGCTGCATCTTCGGCGAGGAGCTTGGCAACGTGGAGCAAGTCGGAAACGTGATGCAAGGCTTCATGCAGGGAAACACCGCTGTTGACGCGGAACAGAGGTTGGTCGGAGTGAAAGGAGAACGGGGTGACGCCGAGGGTGGTTAACGCAGAGGGATTTGGAGCGTTCATTGGTAAAACTCCCATATCGAGTGAGAGCTACCACGTTCGTTCTCAGGCGAATGGGTGGCAGCTGTGCGCAGGCTGAGAAACCGGAGATACAGGAACCCGGCAGACCCGAAGGTCTCCCACGCACAGCCGCCATTGCACGAATTTTCAGGCGAAAAAAAAACGCCTTCAAAATCGGGTGTTGGGGGCGCTTGGTGCGCCTGCATCTTGCCGGGTTCTCAGGCCCGATCGCTGAATTGGCAGCGACGGGGGGAGGTTAGCGTGGTGAGCGGTGAGGAGCAATCGGGAAAATAGATCGATTGATTTTTCAGTTATTCCTTAAAGGTAGCGACCGGGCGTTGATGCGATTAACGAATGGTAAACCTCCTGAATTCGAACGTTGTCGATCATCCCTTCCGTAGAGAATAGGCAGGAATCCGCCAAAAGCTGCCGTGGCAGCAGGCAGCAGGCTGCCGAAAGCAGTCCGCTGTCAACGCCCTCTATCGGACGACGCTGTTGAAATATCGAGTACTAAAGCGGTTTTGTCTGGCAATTGCGCTACGTGCCGATCCGGTCGCCAAGGGGGTGCTTACCAGTTGTAACTCACCGACCCGGTCACATTTCGGCGATACCCGTATTTGCAGCTGTCGCCGGTGTAACCACACTGGGACACATAGGTTTCGTCGGTCAGGTTGGACGCATTGAGCGCCAGCTTCGCCCCTGCATAGGATGAAGACAGCTTGCCCAGGTCGTAGCTCAGGCTGGCGTCAAACAGCGTGTAGTGGGGAATGCCTTCGCTGTTTTGCGAGTCGATATAGCTCTTGCCGACATAGCGTACTCCTCCCCCTATCGCCAAGCCCGATAGCGCGCCGCCCTGAATGGTGTATTGCGACCAGAGCGAGGCCAGTTGTTCAGGGGTATTGCCAGGTTGATTGCCTTTCTCATCGGCCGTATTGCTGCGGGTAATTTCAAGGTGTGAATAGCTGTAGTTGGCCATCAACTCCAGCGCATCGGACACCTGCGCCTTGCTTTCCAGTTCGATACCGCGCGACTGGATTTCTCCGGTCGCCACCGAGAAACGATTGTTGGCAGGATCGGCAGTCAGTACGTTTTGCCGCGTCAGGTCGAACAGCGAGACGGTCACGTAGCTGTCACTGCCCTTGGGTTGGAATTTGATCCCGACTTCGTACTGGCGACCGGTTTCGGGTTCGAAGGCACTGCCGTCACGCGCCACTGCCGTGATGTTAGGGAAAAACGACTCCGAATAGCTCGCGTAGGGCGCCAGGCCGTTGTCTGCCAGGTACATCACACCGGTCCGCCACGTGAAGGCGTGATCGCGCTGCTTGAGGTCTGCCGCCGTGTCGGTGGCGTAATGGACCGTTTTCGAGCGTGCCCAGTCTTGGCGACCGCCCAGGTTGAAGACCCAATGTTCGTCGAATTTGAGCTGTTCCGAGAGATACACCCCCGCCTGGTCAAGCTGACGACGCTGGTTGATGTCGTAAAAAGCGTCCAGGTCGCTGTAATCCTGGTGATAGACCGGCGTATACACATCCAGGGGATCAACCACGTTGCCACCCCCCAACTGGTTGGTACTGGCGTGTTGCAAATCGATGCCGACCAGCGTTGTATGTTCGAAACGGCCGGCGTTCCACTGGGCCTGGAAGTGGTTATCGAGCAGCGCATTCTTCACCTTTTCGTGGCCCAGATAACCGAAGCGGCCCACGGTGCGCTGGTCGTCATCCAGGCCGTATTGGTAAATCGTGCGCTGTTCCTGGTAGGAACGGCTGTAACGGGCGTTCTGGCGGAATGTCCAGATATCATTGAGGTGATGTTCAAACTGATACCCCAGTGACCACTGTTCTACATCATATTTGTCGAAGTCAGGGTCGCCGACAAAACGATCCGTAGCGATCCGTCCGTAACGCGAGCTGTCGAGTGTGCCTACCCGGGGCAACGCGTAGTAGCCCAGCACATTGCGGTCTTTTTGAAAGGACGCCAGCACCGTCAGCGAGGTGTCGTCCGAGGGGCGCCAACTGATTGCCGGGGCGATGAATTGACGGTCATCACGGGCGTAGTCGATTTGCGTACCGCTGTCTCGCCACAGCCCGGTGAGGCGATAAGTCAAGACGCCGTCCTCGCTAAGCGGCCCGCCGAAGTCCGCAGCCAATTGCTTGCGATCAAAACTGCCTGCCTGCGCCACCAGTTCATGCAGCGGCTCATCGGTGGGACGCTTGCTGATCACGTTGACCATGCCGCCCGGTGAGCTTTGACCGTAGAGCACCGACGATGGCCCGCGCAGCACTTCCACGCGCTCCAGCCCATAGACTTCACCCACGGCACGGCTCTGGTTGGCAAAGCTGTACTGGCGCAGGCCATCGCGATAGATACCACCGCCAGTCGTCGCGTCAAAGCCACGAATACTAATCGTGTCGCGCCGGGTATCGACACCGTTGGCTTCACCATTGACCCCGGCGGTGTAGCGCAGCACCTGCCCGATGCTTTGTGGCTGCTGGGCATCGATTTGCTTACGGGTGACCACGCTGATCGATTGCGGCGTTTCCATGATCGACGTATCGGTCTTGTTGGCACTCATGGTCCGGCTGGCGACCAGGCCATCGTTGCGGCCTAACGAGGTGTCGTAGGCGGTGCCACTGATGGCGGTCGGCGCTAGCTCCAGCACGTCGCCGTTGCTCGGTACCAGCAGCAGGCTACCGTCGTCCTGGCGCTCATAGGTCAGCCCAGAGCCGAGCAAGAGCTGCGCCAGGCCGGCCTCAGTACTGAAATCGCCTTGCAGCCCCTGGGTTTTCTTGCCGGCCGTCAGCGTTGAGCTGCCCGCCATGGTAATCCCCGCCTGTGCGCCGAAACGTGACAGCGCAGAATCCAGGGGGCCAGCGTCGATGCTGTAATGCTGCGAACTACCCGCGGCAAAGACTGGAGGGCTGCAAAGCGGTTGCACGCTGAGCAACAACAGCCCAAGCGTACGGGCACGCAGGGCGCGGGAAGGTGAAGTCATACGAGGCTCCTAAGGGGTCAAGACCCACCTCTGGCGGGTGGGTGATCCCTATAGGCCAAGCGAGTACGAAAAAACTATCGTGCAGCGGAAAAAATATTTCAGGCGGGCACGATCGAGACCCAATACCGCGTCATGCGCTCGATTCGCACCGGTAGCGTGCGCGCTACCAGGGTCAAGGCTGCATCGGTGTCATCCAGCGAAAAACTGCCTGTAAGGCGTAACCCTGAGACCTGCTCATGACAACGTAAAACACCGGGGCGATAACGTGAGAGTTCCGCCACCAAGGCATCCAGGCGCAGGCGATCCGCCGGCAGAATCCCGCGCAGCCAGGCTTGGGCGACCAGCAGGTCGGGACGGCTCGGTACGCCGATACCCAGGCGATCCACCCGTGCCTGCCATCCGGCCTCAAGTGAAGAGGACGTTGGCTGGCCGCGTGAGTGCACCTGCACCTGGCCGCCCATGACGGTGACCTGCGTGCCCTGCCGGTCATGGCGCACTTGCAACTGCGCATCGCGGCTCTGCAGGATCGCGTCCGGCGTGATCAACTGCAGCGGGCGCGATTCTGCTCGCACATTCAAGGCCAGCTCGCCCTCTATCATCTGTATGCGCCGCACCTGGTCATTAAAATCCAGGTTCACCGCACTGGCCGTGTTCAGCCATAGCGAGCTGCCATCAACCAGGGCCCACTGGTGACGCTCGCCTGTTCCTGTGCGGTGGCTCGCCAGCGCGGCGCGCACTGGCGTGGAACCCGCGCCTTGCCAGGCAACTGTGCCAACCGCACCAAGGACCAACAGGCGCTTGAGTAACTGCCGACGTTTCTGCATGTCCGGCCCAGCCGACGCCAGTGCCCTGCGCGCGGTGGCATCGCGCAAAAGATTCGCTCCGGGCTGCTGCAACAGCGGCAAGCTGGCGACACGCTGCCAGGCCTGCTCATGCTCATCGCTCGCCTCGCGCCAACACCGCAATGCTTCCAGATCAGGCGCACTCATAAGCCCGGACTGCGTCCTGACAAGCCAATCAATGGCGATATCGCGCACCTGCGGATTAATCTCGGCCCTCATTCGAAACGGCTCGCATAGCAAACACTGAATGCCTTGCCCATGGCCCGTTGCACTTGAGCCACAGTCAAACCCAACTGCGCAGCGATCTGCGAATACGTCAGGCCGTCGAGCTGAGACATGAAGAAAATCTGCCGTATGCGCTCAGAGAGCCCAATCAGCAGCGAGTCGAGTTGCAACAAGGTTTCGATCACCAGATACCGGTCCTCGGGTGACGATTCCCCCCCTTCGGGCCGAGCAGCCAACGCTTCAAGATAAGCCCGCTCGATCTCCTGGCGGCGCCAGCGATTGACCAGCAGTCCATTGGCAATCGCCGCGAGAAACGCCATGGGCTGGCGCAACTCGCACACCTGCTGAGGCGCGCGCAGCACACGGATGAACGTGTCGTGGGCCAGATCCTCGGCATCGGCACTGTGCCCCAACCGCCGGTTCAGCCAGCCCTGCAACCAGCCGTGATGATTCTCGTACAACTGTTCGACGGACGATGTTGGGCTGGCATCCTGCATGTGAGGCTCGCACTGCGTGAATGATAATGCTTCTCATCGTATTGATCGGGCGCATGGTTGTACAGTGTTTACACCTGTTTGATGGGGTGGAATTCTACGTCCATATCTGAGCAACAACGGGAGCAAGTGGGTGCGCTACACCGAAGCCGGTTACTTGCCGATCGACAACAACGCCGCCGAGCGTGCGATCCGGCCCTTCGTGATCGGGCGCAAGAATTGGCTGTTCAGCGACACGCTCAAAGGCGCGACGGGCAGCGCTCAACTTTACAGTTTGGTCGAGACGGCTAAAGCCAACGGCCAAGAGCCCTATGCGTGGCTGCGCCACGCACTTGACGACTTCTTCGGTTGAGGATTACGAAGCTTTACTGTCCTGGAACTGCTCGCCGATGACGCATAGTTAAGCGCGCTATTCATCTTGATGGCTGGTGGGGTTTACGGTGAGTTCAAAGAACACGAGCGGAGCAACGATCATGGAATACGACGATAAACTGATTGAAGAAGCCGTGCTTGCCCTGTTAGCAACCTTCAGTTTTGATAACGGCAATGCTTGGAAAGGGTTCGACTTCGAGACCATGAACCGATTGCATGAACATGGTTTCATCAGTAATCCGGTGAACAAGAACAAATCGATTTGGTTGACGGCTGAAGGGCTGGAGCGAGGCCGGCAGATAGCCGACCGGTTATTTGGGGTAAGAACTCAAGTGGAGCATGAATCCGACTTGGATACCTGACTTCATACCACGGCCATACGATCGGTCGGGTTTATGGATCGCATAGTGCGCCTTATTTTCTTGCAGTTGCCGATATTCATTCAAACGCCAAATAGCACCAAGCCCCGAGTTACGGGGCTTGGTGCTGTGGTGCGCTTCGCGGTCACCTTGCAAACTAGAGGTCGCTCGATACGGATACGCAGTGATAACCAGCTCCCGGCAATCGAGTACTGGAGACGCTTTCCCTGCATGAGGGAACGCTCCAGCATTCCCAGGCTGTTGAGAATGTGGAAGACGGCTGCCTCCCTCAATTCCCAATCAGTGGCGTTGCCGGCATCAGTATCTGCAATGTCTTCCTGCACGGCTTTAAATGCCAGCACTCAGCGGTCACGTAGCGGCTCAAAGCCCGCTGCAGGGGGGGATTGACGATCTCGGTCGGTCGCCCGCGCCAGTTGATCCAACTCGCTGACAAGTTCGGGCTTTACTCGGAAAGACAGAACGGGAGAGCTGCCATTAACGTTGTTCCACACGTGTTCTGTATGCGCTGTGTACATGGTATGCGGACGTTATGCTTCGGCTGGTAGTCGGCCACCAATAGCGGTTTGTCGGTTTGGGGAAGGATTTACAGGCGAGCGACTGGGTTGTATCAACCCAGAAACAACAAAGCCCTCACATTTCTGTGAGGGCTTTGTTTTGTATGGTGGCACCAGGAGTCGAAAACCTGCATAACTATATGACATATAATTATTTTATTTTTAGGGGTACCTTGTTCTATCTCAAAAACTATCCTCAGGCACTTCCCTCATAGTTCGCAGGAGCAAGAAAACACCACACCAGGATCGTAAAAAACGCCTTACCCTCGATGTATTGCAGCGTCTTGTGGTCGGCATCAGCCAGCATTCGCAGCGCTGCATTTCCACGCCGCCGCTATATCCAACTTCAGGCTTAAGCATAAGCGCTATGCCCAAGAGAGTCTCTCGAACACCGGTATTGCGGTCCATCACCAACGCTTGCCCATCGAATTGCCAGTGGAATATGCATTTCAGCACTTATATAATTATCGCTTATAACTAGCTTTGGGAGTTTTTTATAAGACTGGTTTTGGTATTGAGTTCATATTGCAATGCATCGGGATGTTCGACTGCATACTATCTAGTACAAAATCTTGGTCGCCAGCGCACAGTGAAATTTTTAGGCATTGAATTCGTCGTTAAGGGTGGGCTAGATTCTCAGGGATTTGTGTTGCATTTTTTGTTGTATGAAAATTATACTGCGCCATCATTGTGATATTGCAGAGGGAATTGACGGTGCTGCCGAAAGTCTTTGTGTACCCTGAAGGACAGCGCATATGGTTGGTTAGGGCTTCCGGCGGAAAGCATTTTCAGAATTTCCTGAAGCATGGCGTTGTTGCAATAGCTCATATCGACAAGCTGATCAAAAAACATGCGCTTAAAGAGATTCCTTCGAGGGAGGTTTTGCGCGGGTATCTCGAAGCCGAGTCTGATAATTTTTTTGACTCCCAATTAGCAGCGCTAAAGAAGCTCGATGATACGAGTCCTGATCTTGAGCCGGATGTTGAGCTGGCCGAGGAAGAGTACTTCGAAAGTAAAATGTCTCTAGCCAATCGCGAAGCGCAAGTTAATAAATTTGCGCAAGAAATGCGCGTAGGCGATCTGGTTGTAACTCTATGTAAGAGTCATATAGCTATTGGTCAGTTCACGTCGGAGTCTTATATCGACGAAACTGTGCTGAAAAATACAATATATCGAGGTGCGAAAGAGTCAAAGGTTGAGTATTTGGACTCTAAGTTGCGTAGAAATGTGGCTTGGGGGAAACCAATTTCGCGTGAGCTTCTTAGCGCCGGTCTGAAGAAGCCTCTTTTAGCCAGAAATACAGTATCTAGTTTGGATGAGTATTGGGATAAAATTTATTCCTTGATTTATCCTGTTTTTGTGCGTCACGACGTTGTTTATTTTTCAAATCGCGTTGCAAGAAGTGGCCCCGTCGGCACTCGTAATATGTGTAGGTTGCTTGACTTTGTAGTTTGCACGCAGCTGGCTACCGACGCTCTATTAAAACCCACGTTGCCAGGATTTGACTTGGCAAAACTGCTAGAGGAAAGCTTGCTTGGGGCTGACTTCCAAGAGAGGTTAACCTCTCAAGCTGAAGTAATGTCGCCAGGGTATTTTCACCACGCGGTTAGGGTGTTGAATGGTGTAAGGCCTGAAGTCTATGCTCGGATTTTAGCTGCTTTGCTAGCTTTTGGATTGACTGGATGTCAAGGCGGGTCCGACGCGCTGAATAGTCTTTCTGAAGAAATAGTTTCGACTCTTCAACAAGAAGATATGTCCCAGGAGCGAACAGCAAAACCTGCTAACAGGGATAAAATGGATAAAATGCTTGAGGAGTATAAGCAGATCATGGACAAGAAAGGAGTTTCAAGTTTGACCTCTAGCCTTGATCTAAAATTAGCTAATGTTGATAGCGCATTACCATCTATCTCGTTTTCGCCTCAGATAAATATCCAAGGGTCAGCAGAATCATCCCCGCAGCTCAAGGACCAGCTTGGCGGAGCGGGTGAACAATTTCGCCTAGACTTGAAATAGGTAATGCCAGTGAGAAATGGAATCTTAGAGTTTGTAGGTGGGGCATTCATCCTTACAGCAATTACATATGCTTCAGGAAGGGGCTATTTCAATGGCTACTTTCGAAGCATAAATGTTGATCCTGCGTTTGTTGATGTTACTGTCGATCAAATTTTCTTTGAGGGCGGCAGAGAGATAATTAAGGTTATAAGTCCTGTTGTATATCCGCTTCTGTTTTTTGTTGTTCTCTATGTGTTATTAGCGCTTTTGGGGACTATGTATTTGAAGCGAGTTGCATCGGAACGATCTGAGAATTTGCTGCTGGCGTGCTCACAGTTGAAGGGTGTGTTATTGCTGGTGTCTATCGTTTGGTTCTCAAATTATTTATTTAACTCGGCAATGAAAAGCGGTGGAGAGGTTGCTGCTTCCAATGGGTGCAATTTTGTGATTGTTCATGTGAACGATAAGGAGAGTCAGACGGGATGCCTGATTTATAAGAGCGTGGACAATATTTGGGTGCGGTATAAAGTTGACGGTTTCGAGTATGTATCTGTGTTCCCTAGAGATAATTTTTATCGGGCGGACATGAAGGTGCGAACTGGATTTTAATTCAATAGTCAGGATTTGTGGTTCTGTGGTGTTGTTTTAATCTTAGAGTTTTTATGGCGTTTATCAAAACCAGATCCTCGATCAGAGGATGAGTACCCATGGTTTCTCTAAACGACGAGCGAGCAATCGTATGGTCAGCAAATAGTAATACCGCGTCAACTCGCTGCGCCGATTTAGGCGATGCTCAAGAAACCAAACCACATGCTTTCTCTGCCAAGCCCAAGGAGTCTGTCGCTGCCAGCGCTCAGAGATTTCAGCTTGGATGATTTTCGCCTGCCGCAAATGGCGTTGCCGCGTCGCGTGTGACCCGGTCAGCATCCCAGCCAAGAACAGTTCCATATCGAATGGCTTACTCATGTTCTCCCCCCAATGTAGGCAGCGGCCACGTCGAGTCGCCCGTGTCCAAGCTCATAGCTGATCTGCCTTCGAGCCTCACAATCAAGGCGTTTATCTATCTTGCAACATTCACCACCGTTGATAGGTGCGTAGTGCTCGGTGATTTGCTCATAGCGCTCACACGCGAACGCTGCCCTTAGCTCATGAAAGCCTTTGAGGTTATGTGCATGAAGAACGTCCCGGGCAGGGCGAACGACTTCCCGAAGAACGTTCAGGTAGCTTTCTTTCGGTGCAATCAGGTTGCGGCTACCTTCAGGCGATACCTGCTGCGCAAATCCAAGCGCGCCTCGAATGTGGTCATTCACCGTAATCCAACGTGGCGCCGATGCACCGGCGCGGCCACCTTTGGTACCGTCCTGAATGTTGACCCTGCCAAAGTCCTTGGCCTCAAGGCTTAGCCGTGGCAGGTCAGCCAAAATGGCCTCACGCAAACGCATGCCGGTGGCTCGCGCCAACTGTACAATCGCTGCGGCCCGCAACTGATCACGACTACAGAGCGCATCGATTATTTGCTTAACCTGTTCTCGATCTTGGCCTTGGGGCATCGAGTGACGCCCCCCTGTGCGCTGCATATCCAACGCCTTGCTCGGACTCGGCAATCTCACACATTGATCACCGCGAAGCGCCGCCATAGTCCTGTTAACGCTGGATAGCCGATTTTGCGCGGTGCTGATGGCTAGGTCACCGCGCCCAACCAGGTCGCGGAGATACGCCGCATAGTTGGCCAATACCTTCCGATCAACCTGCCGCGCATCATTGATACCGGGCCCCTGTTCGGATCGGCACCACTTCACAAATGCCTGCCACCGATCAGAATGCGCTTTGACTGTGCCGTAGTGGCCGCCGCCGAACATGTCTTTCAATGCCTGCGGTCCTGCGTAGCTCAATTGCCGGCCATAGCCAAAATTCCGCCCATCCCGTCTGCCTACCAATGCCATGATTAAACGCCTCTCGAAGCCAAACTTTTAAAACCATCCCCACGTCATCCCGCCAAGAATGCTGAGTGTTATCAGGGATCAAGGCCCCTGCGACCTGTGAGGGTTGTCCACTGACGCGGGACTGACGGCTCTTTACGACCGGGAGCTTGGGCACCTCATGACCTGGTCTCCTGAACACTTCCGAAGAAGTGGGCGGGTGGAGACTGCACTGGCTGACGAGACCGGCGCCGCGAGATCCTGAGTCGGGTGAAGGCAGTGAAGCGATGACCGGGGCGTGCCTGACTGTCAGTCAGGTGCAGTCCATTCCGTGGGCTGCGGCACCATCATCTGCATCGCTGTTGCTGGTGACTTTTCGGTGTTTGTCACGCCGATTGTCACGAGGGGAAATGCCGTAAAGCCTCGTACGAGTTGGGCTGCAGCAGCGGTAGGAGCGCCCGTCTCTTTCCAGGAGAAAGAGACGGGCGTAGGTTGGCGCAATGAAATGGCCAAGCGGATAGGTTGCTGCAGGGCAGCTATGAAAGGGTATGAGTTGCCGCAGTGGGCACGCTGGTAAAAGTAGGCATCCATCACATCGCTGTGACCGTGCGAGCCGCCGGACGCTAATCGCACTTTGGGAGAACCACCACCGTGTGGCGTAGCCTTAAAGGTTCTGGCTACCTGGGTTGCTGTCAACGACAGCGTTTTGCCCGATCTTTTCTACGCCTGTGGATAATTTGGGTCAAGGCTCGAATTTTCGGGAGTTCTGCGGCTGTGGATGAAATTATCCACCGGTGGAAATCTGTGGTTTTCCACAGACAGTTTGCATGCGCTTTAGATTTTTTAAGTGAGGTCCATCCAAGCAGGGCGGCTTTGCAGCCCTGTTTGGATGGACCCGCGAGGACAAGCGGATCATCTAGATTTCGAACGCTGCGTTATCCCGCCCCATCTGACCGACTGCTTGTATTTTCTCTATTCAGGGCTCGGCAGCGATGTGCGTTGCGGTTTACCGGCTGTCTGCCTAGACTCCGTGGCTAAATAACATCAGTCCATCAGCAATGTCTTGGGTTGAGTGGCGAGAGTAGTCAACGGGCGTAACCTCGTGTTCGACAGCTAATGTCGTGCATTAGACTGCGCCACCTGGAGGCATCCTTGGCATTGCGTCTTCGTTTCTTGTTAGACACCAACATCCTGATCCCGCTTCAGGACTCCATGGTGGTACTGCAGCCCAGTCTTACAAACTTCGTTAGGTTGTGCAGTGCGCACGGCTACCAACTGCTTTACCACCCTGCGTCAGCCGCGGACATCAGGCGTGACACTGATGAGGCTCGGCGCGAGCGCACCTTGGCCAGGCTCGGTCAGTACACTCAACTGCAGGCTGGGCCAGCTTGTCCATGGAACTCGCCTGAAACTTCGGTAAACGACGCTTGTGACAATGAAATTCTCTACGCGTTAGAGAATGATGCAGCGCACGTTTTGGTGACCGAGGATCAGGGGTTGCACCGTAAGGCGCGGGCACGCGGACTGAGTAGCCGCGTGTACTTCATCCAGACTGCGGACGACTGGCTGCGCCGGCTCCATGAGCCTGGTGAGGTGCGACTCCCCCACATTGAAGACGTTGAAATCCATACGTTGACCCACCAACTGGCTGGGCCATTCTTCGACAGTATCCGTGCGGGCTACGATGGTTTTAACGATTGGTTTCGTCGGAAGGCCATGGAAGGGCGTCGTGCTTGGGTCTATCGCGAAGACGCTCATCAGGCTATAGCGGCTATCTGTATTTACGCTGTTCAGGCCGACCAGGCTGTAACGGACGATGGTGAGGTGCTTGTCGGCAGGGCATTGAAGCTTTGTACGTTCAAGGTCGGCGAAACCGTTCGTGGAAGGAAACTCGGAGAGTTGTTTCTCCGGGCTGCCTTCAAGTACGCGACAAACCACCAATGTGAGTCGATTTTTCTGCACGCTAACAACGTTCAGCAGTCACAACTGATCACATTGATTGAAGACTTCGGTTTTCGCTACGAGGGGCTTTACCAAGGGGACGCAGTTTACGTAAAAGCGCATCCTGTCGCCCCGCCTCCGCTGCAGATGGACCCGTTCCAGTACGTCCAGCGCTATTATCCGCATTACATGGGCGGTGATGATGTCCATAAATTTATAGTGCCAATTCAGCCTCAGTACCATGACATTTTGTTCCCGGACTATCAGCGTCCAGGGCATGCATTGCCTGATAACCATCCGCAAAGGCATGTCAGCAATGCGATCAAACTCGCATACCTTTGTCACACCCCCAGCAAACAGCCGCGTCCAGGCGATGTCGTAATGTTCTATCGCAGTCGCGACATGCGTGCGCTGACGACACTGGGTGTTGTTGAGCGATACGAGTGGTCGGAAGCGGCTGACGATATCGCACAGATTGTGAGCCGTAGAACCGTGTACTCTGATGAGCAAATAGAGGAAATGGCCAGGACTGAGACCAAGGTGATGCTATTCCGGCTGATATGTCACTTCGAGCCCCCCCTAGAGTATGCGGACCTTAAGCGCTCGCGGATCGTCAGGGGCCCCATTCAATCGATCACGAAAATATCTGATGAGTCTTTTTCCCGAATCATTCGAGCAACCGAGCGGTAGGGCTGTCCTACTTTCGATAAAGCCAAAATACGCCGACCTGATCCTTGCAGGGACGAAGCGCGTCGAGTTACGTCGAAGCTGGCCGTCCAACGATATTGGCGTCATGGTGTTGTACTCGTCAGCACCAAAGCAGAGGCTGGTAGGAGTAGCCTTTATCGATCGGATTGAGGAGTGCGACTTTGAGAGTCTGTGGACCTTGGCAGATGCCAACGGGGGCGGCGTGACCTATGACGAACTCAAGGCTTATGTCAAAGGGAAGAAGACTGCGTTCGGTGTGATGATCCAGCGCATAAAGATCGCCGAAGTTCAGGTCGATCCGAAGGATCTTTTCGCGAACTTCACACCGCCTCAGTCCTTTCTCTATCTGGGTCCGAACGATTTCCCACGCGTAATGCGCGCCATGTTTCCATCGGAGGGATCTGTATGAACATATTCGTCGCAGGTGTACACGGTGTCGGTAAGACTTTCCTCGCCTCTCAACTTCCTAAGGCCTTAGGCCTAATGCAAACCTCAGCCAGTAAGCTGATCAAGGAGGAGCGCGCGTTACCGGACTGGGGGACGGACAAACGGGTCGGCGATGTGGACGCCAATCAGATAGCACTGGCGAATGCTGTCACTCGCCACAATGAGGCCGGCACTAGGTTGCTGCTGGACGGACATTTTGTGTTGCTGGATGCTCAGGGTGAGTTTTCACCTTTGGCCGCGAACGTCTTTAAGGCTCTTCGCCTTGATGGAGTTTTACTGCTGGAAGCGGACGCTAATACAATTGCGACTCGCATACGAGAACGTGATAGCCGGGAAGTGGATATTGACCATACGATCCAATTCTTAGCCGCGGAGCGCGCTCAGGCGGAGTTAGTGTGCAATGAGCTCGGAATACCGCTTCACATTCTAGAGGCATGTGACCGTGATACCTTCGCTGCAGCGGTCGCAACAATAACTTTTAAAGCCGGACAGTAAGCAATTCTCCCCAAGTGATTAGGTCGGACGGCGTGGACGGTCCGGTCTATGTTGTGGGAATGCGTACGTCGGCTTCACTTCGACCGGTTAAGGGCGAATGCAGCCAGTCGTCAAAGGCCTTGCTATTCGACGTGCATTCAAGCCGTAATCAATAAAAAACCATATTCCTTTTGCGGAGCTGTGGCCTGTAGGTCGAGCGCTTACTCGGTTGCGCCACGTTTTGCTTTTAAGCGAGTGACGTTCGGTCCGGTCTGGTTCGCGAATTCGTGTGGAGTGACATGCTCCTGCCGGTTGGCCTCCAGGTACCGGCTCCACCAGTTCATGATCAGCCTGCGCTCCTCAATGAACTCGGCCTTGTGGATGTAAGCGGCACGGACGTTGTTGCGCTCCTTGTGGCTCATCTGCCGTTCAATGGCTGTCTCCGACCACAATCCTGACTCGATCAGTGCGCTGCAGGCCATCGAACGAAACCCATGTCCGCAGATATCAGTTTTGGTGTCGTATCCCATCGTCCGTAGCGCGTTGTTCACTGTATTTTCGGACATGGGCTTCCAGGGTTTGGCATCACCTGCGAAGACCAATGCGAATTTACCTGTGAGCGTATGGATTTGTTCGAGTAGCGTCACCGCTTGCGGCGATAAGGGTACAAGATGGATATCCCCTGCCATCTTCGTACCCCTTGTGGAAAAGGGTACTCCCTCCAACGCGGGTCGAGTGTCCGGTATCTCCCAGGTGCCGCGCTTGAGGTCGAACTCGCTCCAGCGTGCGAAACGCAACTCGCTGGATCGTACAAACACATGCAGCGACAGCATCACCGTCAGACGGGTAAGTACCCGGCCTTTATAGGTGTCGATCCGCTCCTGCAGTTCCGGCAGCCGCGATAAGGGTAGAGCGGGGCGATGTACCACCCGCGGGGCTTTGATCAAGCCTTCGAGGTCGTAAGCAGGATTTGCGGTGATAAGCCGGAGGCGCTTTGCCTCGCGCATGATGCTCTGCAGGTAGTTTTGTACCCTTAAAGCAACGTCGATCGTTCCGCGCTTCTTGATCGCTTCCAAGGGCTGCATAAGGTCATGGGTGTCGAGATCAACAATGGCGCTTGCGCCGATCAGCGGGAACACGTGGGTTTTGAGGCGACTCATCACAGTCTTGGAATGGCCTGGTGCCCACTTGGCCGACATTTCCGTGTGCCAGTCCAGCGCAACGCTTTCAAAGGTTCTGCCTTTGATCACAGCTTCCGCCTTGGCTTGGTGCTTGGTCTCTATAGGATCAACGCCATCCGCCAGCATTCGCTTAACTTCCAAGCGCTTGCGGCGCGCATCAGCGAGGCCAATGACGGGGTAGTTGCCGAACGAGGTCAGTCCTTCGCGTCCGTCAGGTTTGACGTAACGGAGCCGCCAGCCTTTGCGGCCATTGGGCTGGACTAGGAGATAGAGGCCATCGCCGTCGAAAAGCTTGTAGGCGCGGTCTGTAGGTTTTGCCAAGCGGCAAGCTGCGTCGGAGAGCGGAGCTGTGGTGCGCGACATAAGGGTACTCCCTTTTATCGAAGTGACCTGTATCCCAAACTCTACCCTTAAAACGGTTGGAATCTACCAGTTTCTGACGGAAACCGACGGAACGCCAAAACGAAAAAACCCGCCAGAAGGCGGGTTTTTCGGGGGTTCCAGAGATTTTGAAAGCTTTCTCTGGAACCTTGTATGGTGCCGGCACCAGGAGTCGAACCCGGGACCTACTGATTACAAGTCAGTTGCTCTACCAACTGAGCTATACCGGCGTGTTAGGGCGACGATTATAGCGATTGGCAACGTTCTGTAAACCCCTGAATTCTGACTATTTTTGCAGAACCTGAGCTTTTTTCACGAACGCCCCTTTTTCCGGCAAGCGCGGGTAGGATTCTTCCCTCGTCGCCGGGCGGTCTGGCCGGTGCGATGTTGAGTTCATCCCTGCCTAAGGAAGCCCCACGTGAAACGGATTCTCTCCCTGTGCCTCATCCTCCTCGCCGCCGCTCTCAGCGCATGCTCCACTACCAAGCCCGGCAACGACCCCGCGTTGGTCGGTACCTGGAAAGGCCTGCGTTCGGAAACCGGCAACTGTCAGTTCCTGTCTTGGACCAACCACCTCAAGGCCGATGGCCGTTTCACCATTACCTTCTTTCGCGATGCGCAGCAGACGCAGGTGATTCGGACCGAGCAGGGGTCGTGGTCGGCGGCCGACGGTAAGAACGAGTTGCGCACCGATGGGGTGCGTTCGCCGGATGTGTACACCTATAAGCTGGTGGACCCGGACACCGTGCATTACGTGAGTGTGGCAGCGGACCCCACCAGCGATTGCCAGGGTGATTATGAATTCACCGAGCGGCGGGTTCATCAATAAGCCTGAGCAGTTGTCCGCTGGCTGACGATGGTCAACGCGTTCGCGCTCGTGCTGGGTATCCTCTTGGTTCAATGGGTGGGTTCATTGAAGGTCGAGGAAGTGTCCAGCGGCGTGGGTTTTGCTTAGTTGTGCACAGACGTCGCGGGCGACCGCCGGGTGGGTTTTGCCTTGAATCCAGGCGCGGTTTGCGTATTCTGTCGCGCGATATGAATAGTAGGTTTAATCGCAAAATCGTGTAGGCAAATTTTCGAGACAGATTTGAGGCAACGGATTATTTGTTTATGGGTATGTCAGATTTGTGCCGTTTTTGACCATCAGGCCAACAAAAATCACGATAAATCGGTGCAAGTTCATGTTCTTACAACGAATGCATTTTTATCGCTGGATTCGTCATAAAAATGGCGCCACGCCGTTCGTCGGATAATATCGAGCTAAAAGCATCAAAATACTGACACCATCAATGTGATATCACAGAATGCCTCGGCCAACACATAACTATAAAAATACAAGGTCAGCTCTTCGCTGACCTTTTTATCGCCTTTAAAGCGCAAACCAGGTGGGGAGGGGCAGTGAGTGAGTCGAGCAGATGACATTTCAAAACTATTCAACAAGCTGGGTGCCAACCCGAATGGCTACCGCGAAATCGACTTTATCCATGAGTTTATCGAGGACGAAGTAGAGGTCCTGGAAAGCCCGGAGGTTGTTGCTCCCCCGCCTGCATTGGCAGCTCTCTTGGATGAAGCCCCATCGGCCCCGTTGTTGCGTTTGCTCGAAGAGCTGAACCATGGCGCCGCCGACCACCTGCCACGGTCCGAAGTGGTACCGGGCCCGCAAGGCGAGGTGTATTCGGAGCAGTCCACGCCGAAAGTGGTGGTGGTGGTTTCGGTTAAAGGGGGTGTCGGCCGTAGCACCTTGTCTGCTGCGATTGCCAGTGGCTTGCAGCGCCAGGGGCACCCGGCGCTTGCCCTCGACCTGGACCCGCAAAACGCCCTGCGTCACCACCTGTGCCTGGGCCTCGACTTCCCTGGCATCGGCGCTACCAGCTTGCTTAACGAAAGCTGGGAAGCCCTGCCTGAACGCGGCTTTGGCGGTTGCCGGCTGGTGGCGTTCGGTGGCACTGACCACGAGCAGCAGCAGAGCTTGAATCGCTGGTTGGGTCAGGATCCCGAGTGGCTTGGCAAGCGTTTGGCCAGCCTTAAGCTGAACGGCCAGGACACGGTCATCATCGACGTACCGGCGGGCAACACCGTGTACCTCCGCCAAGCCATGTCGGTTGCCGACGCGGTGCTGGTGGTGGTGCAGTCGGATGTGGCGTCGTTCAGCACCCTGGAGCAGATGGACAGCGTGCTGGCGCCATACCTGCAACGCGCAAAACCGCCACAACGCTTTTATGTGATCAACCAGTTGGACGCCGCCCACCGCTTCAGCCTGGACATGGCCGAGGTGTTCAAGACGCGCCTCGGCAGTGCCCTGCTGGGCACGGTACACCGCGACCTGGCGTTCAGCGAAGCCCAGGCCTACGGGCGTGATCCCCTCGACCCTACCGTCAACAGTATCGGCTGCCAGGACGTCCACGCCCTGTGCCGCGCCTTGCTCGAACGCATCGACTCGGACCTTCCATGACCGACAATACGTCCTCCACGCCCTTCGTCGAAGGGCGCGCTGAACAGCGCCTGAATGGCGCCATCGCGCGCTTCAATCGCTGGCCTGCAGCGCTACGTACGGTGCTGGTATTTGCCAGTTGCGTGCTCGGTGCCCTGCTGTTTTTTGGCGTTATCAGTGCGCCGCTGGACCTCTACAGCCAATGCCTGTTTGCCGTTGTGTGCTTCATGGCGGTGCTGGTGCTGCGCAAGATCCCGGGGCGCCTGGCAATCCTCGCGCTGGTGGTATTGTCGCTGGTGGCCTCGCTGCGCTACATGTTCTGGCGACTCACCTCCACCCTGGGCTTTGAAACCTGGCTCGACATGTTCTTCGGCTACGGCCTGGTCGCCGCCGAGTTCTACGCCCTGATCGTGCTGATCTTCGGCTACGTACAAACCGCCTGGCCGCTGCGTCGCACCCCGGTGTGGCTCAAGACCGAGCCGGAAGAATGGCCGACGGTGGATGTGTTCATCCCCACCTATAACGAAGCGCTGAGCATCGTAAAACTGACCATCTTCGCCGCCCAGGCGATGGACTGGCCCAAGGACAAGCTGCGTGTGCACGTGCTCGATGACGGCCGCCGTGATGACTTTCGCGAGTTCTGCCGCAAGGTCGGGGTCAACTACATCCGTCGCGACAACAACTTCCACGCCAAGGCCGGTAATCTCAACGAAGCGTTGAAGGTCACCGACGGCGAATACGTCGCGCTGTTCGACGCCGACCACGTGCCGACGCGCTCCTTCCTGCAAGTCAGCCTGGGCTGGTTCCTCAAGGATCCGAAGCTGGCGATGTTGCAAACGCCGCACTTCTTCTTCTCGCCGGACCCGTTCGAAAAGAACCTCGACACTTTCCGCGCCGTGCCCAACGAGGGCGAGTTGTTCTACGGCCTGGTGCAGGACGGCAACGACCTGTGGAACGCCACCTTCTTCTGCGGCTCGTGTGCGGTGATTCGCCGTGAGCCGCTGCTGGCAATCGGCGGGGTAGCCGTCGAGACCGTGACCGAAGACGCCCACACCGCGCTCAAGCTCAACCGCCTGGGCTACAACACGGCGTACCTGGCGATCCCGCAAGCCGCGGGCCTGGCCACGGAAAGCCTGTCGCGCCACATCAACCAGCGGATTCGCTGGGCGCGGGGCATGGCGCAGATCTTCCGCACCGACAACCCGTTGCTGGGCAAGGGCCTCAAGTGGGGCCAGCGCATCTGCTACGCCAACGCTATGTTGCACTTCTTTTATGGTTTGCCGCGTTTGGTATTCCTCACCGCACCGCTGGCCTATTTGGTCTTTGGCGCGGAGATTTTCCATGCCTCGGCGCTGATGATCGTCGCTTATGTACTGCCGCACCTGGTGCATTCAAGCCTGACCAACTCACGCATCCAGGGCCGCTTCCGGCACTCGTTCTGGAACGAGGTATACGAGACCGTACTGGCCTGGTACATCCTGCCGCCGGTGCTGGTGGCGCTGGTCAACCCCAAGGCCGGCGGCTTCAACGTCACCGACAAGGGCGGCATCATCGACAAGCAGTTCTTCGACTGGAAGCTGGCGCGCCCTTACCTGGTGCTGTTGGCCGTGAACCTGGTCGGCCTGGGCTTTGGTATCCATCAGTTGATCTGGGGCGATGCGTCCACGGCCGTGACGGTGGCGATCAACCTGACCTGGACCCTCTACAACCTGATCATCACCAGCGCCGCCGTCGCCGTGGCCTCGGAGGCGCGCCAGGTGCGTTCCGAGCCGCGCGTCAGCGCCAAGCTACCGGTGAGCATTATCTGTGCCGACGGGCGAGTGCTGGATGGCACTACCCAGGATTTCTCGCAGAACGGCTTCGGCCTGATGCTCACCGATGGTCACTCGATCACCCAGGGCGAGCGCGTGCAACTGGTGCTCTCGCGCAACGGCCAGGACAGCCTGTTCGATGCACGCGTGGTGTTCAGCAAAGGGGCGCAGATCGGCGCTCAGTTCGAACCCCTCAGCCTGCGCCAGCAAAGCGAATTGGTACGCCTGACCTTCTCCCGTGCCGACACCTGGGCCGCGAGCTGGGGCGCCGGCCAACCGGATACGCCGCTGGCGGCCCTGCGCGAAGTCAGCTCCATCGGCATCGGCGGCCTGTTCACCCTCGGCCGCGCCACCCTACACGAACTGCGTCTGGCCTTGAGCCGCACCCCCAAAAAACCGCTTGATACGCTGATGGACAAGCCATGACCTCGAAGATTTTCGCTCGCCCTCATCCGCGCCGTGCACTCGCGCTGATGATCGCCTCGCTGATGGGTTTCAATACCCTGGCGCAAGCTGCCGAGCAAGCGGTGACCACCGTGCCCGTGCAAAGCACCGACAACGGCTACAGCCTGACCCTCAAGCAATTGGGGCGTCGCGACACCATGAACCTGCAAGGGGTGGAGTCTTCCGACAGCGTCAACTTCGACATTCGTGCCGACGAAGTGGTCAAGGGCGCGCAACTGTTGCTCAAGTACAGCTACTCGCCGGCGTTGCTGGCGGACCTGTCGCAGATCAACGTGCTGGTCAACGGCGAAGTAGCCGCCAGCCTGGCGTTGCCCAAAGAGGGGGCCGGCACTCAGCAGGAACAACTGGTGCAGATCCCGCCGAAGTTGATCACCGAATTCAACCGCTTGAGTCTGCAGTTCATCGGTCACTACACCATGTCCTGCGAAGACCCGTTGCACAGCAGCCTGTGGGCCAAGATCAGCAACAGCAGTGAGCTGAAAGTGCAGGTCGAGCCGATCGTCCTCAAGGACGACCTGGCCGTGCTGCCGCTGCCATTCTTCGATAAGCGTGACGCGCGCCGGGTGAGCCTGCCGTTCGTGTTCGCCACCGCACCGGACAGTGCCGCCCTGGAAGCGGCCGGTGCGTTGTCGTCTTGGATCGGCGGCCTCGCCAGCTACCGTGGCGCGACCTTCCCGACCACCCTCGGCGAGCTGCCGGCCAAGGGCAATGCCATCGTGCTGGTGCAAACCGCCGAAGCCATGGATGTGCACGGTGTCGCCATCGCCAAGCCGACCGGCCCGACGTTGACCCTGATCGCCAACCCCACCGACGCCAATGGCAAGCTGCTGATCGTCACCGGCCGTGACGCGCAAGAGCTCAAGCGCGCCGCCACCGCCGTGGTGCTGGGTAGCCCGGTATTGGCCGGCAACAGCGTGGTCATCACCAAGCTCGAAGCCCTCGCGCCGCGCCGTCCCTATGACGCCCCGAACTGGCTGCCGAGCAACCGCCCGGTGCGCCTCGGTGAGTTGGTCGAGCAGCAGAAACTCAGTGTGTCGGGCTACAATCCCGGCGCCATCAGCGTCGACATGCGCCTGCCGCCTGACCTGTTCAACTGGCGTGAAGAAGGCGTGCCGCTGCACCTCAAATACCGTTACACCCCACAGCAGGTGTCGACCAATTCCGCGCTGCTGATCGGTCTGAATGACCAGTTCATGAAGTCCGTGGCGCTGCCGTCGGTGACCAACCTGGGCGGCGGTCAAACCCTGCTCGACCAGTTGAAGAAAGACGAAAGCCTGCCCCGTGAAGTGACGACCCTGTTGCCGATCAGCTCGGCATCGCCCAAGTCCAAGCTGCAGTTGCGCTTTATGTACGACTACATCAAGGAAGGCGAATGCCGCGACATTATCGTCGACAACATGCGCGGTTCCGTCGACCCGGACTCGACCCTCGATGTCACCGGTTACCAGCACTACATCGCCATGCCTAACCTGGGTGTGTTCAACGACTCCGGTTTCCCGTTCACGCGCCTGGCCGACCTGTCGGAATCCGCCGTGGTCATGCCGGACAACTTCGGCACCGATGAAATCACCGCTTACCTGACCGTGCTCGGCCGCTTCGGCGAAGCCACCGGTTACCCGGCGACTGCCGTGAAAGTGGTACAGGCCAAAGATGTGCAAAGCGTCGCCGACAAGGACCTGCTGGTGCTCGCCACCGCCGCCAACCAACCGCTGCTCAAGCAGTGGCAGCAGTACCTGCCGGCGACCAGCGATGGCGCGCAGCATCAGTTCCTGTTGTCGGACCTGCCGCGTTATGTGCGCAGCTGGGTCAGCCCCGATCCGGCGGCCAATATCCACAAGGCCAATACCGGGATCACCTTCAACAGCTTGAGCAGCAGCACCTGGCTGGCCGGTTTCCAATCGCCGCTCAAGTCCGGGCGCAGCGTGGTCCTGATCGCCAGCAACCAGCCGCAAGGCCTGCTGGAAGCTACCTCCGCCCTGATCGGCGGCGACGACTACAAAGATTCGATCCAGGGCAGCCTGGCGGTGGTGCAAGGCACGCAGATCAGCTCGCTGGTGGCGGACGAGCAGTACTACGTCGGCAAGCTCAACTACTTCAAGTTCATGCAGTGGCAACTGTCCCAGCACCTGGGGTGGATGCTGTTGATCACCTTCCTCAGTCTGGCGGTGGTCACGTCGCTGATCTACCTGTCGCTGCGTGCCCGTGCAAAACGGCGGTTGGCATGAGCCCGCTGCGTAGCATGGCCCTGATAGCGCTGGGCTCGCTGATGTGTGCTGGTGTGGCGCAGGCGCAGAGCTGCGACTGGCCGTTGTGGCAGAACTATGCCAAGCGCTTCGTGCAGGACGACGGCCGCGTGCTCAACTCCTCCATGAAACCTACCGAGAGCAGCTCCGAAGGGCAGTCCTACGCGATGTTCTTCGCCCTGGTCGGCAACGACCGTGGCAGCTTCGACAAGCTGTGGACCTGGACCAAGGCCAACATGTCGGGGGCCGATATCGGCCAGAACCTGCCAGGTTGGTTGTGGGGCAAAAAGCCTGACAACACCTGGGGCGTGATCGACCCCAATTCTGCCAGCGACGCGGATTTGTGGATGGCCTACGCCCTGCTTGAAGCGGCCCGCGTGTGGAATGCACCGCAATACCGCGCCGATGCGCAATTGGTGCTGGCCAATGTGGAACGCAACCTGATCGTGCGTGTGCCGGGCCTGGGCAAGATGCTGTTGCCGGGGCCGGTGGGTTACGCCCATGCCGGTGGTCTGTGGCGGTTCAACCCGAGCTACCAGGTGCTGGCGCAGCTACGTCGCTTCCATAAAGAGCGGCCGAATGCCGGCTGGAACGAAGTGGCCGAAAGCAACGCGCGGATGCTCGCCGACACCGCCAGCAACCCCCATGGCCTGGCGGCCAACTGGGTCGGTTACCGCGCGACCAGTGCCAACACCGGGCTGTTTGTGGTCGACCCGTTCTCCGATGACCTGGGCAGCTACGACGCGATCCGCACCTACATGTGGGCCGGCATGACCGCCAAGGCCGATCCACTCGCGGCGGGCATGCTCAAGTCCCTGGGGGGCATGTCCCGGGCGACGGCTGCGGCGGCCACCGGCTTCCCGCCGGAGAAAATCCACGTCACCACCGGCGAAGTCGAGAAGAACAACGGCTATTCGCCGATCGGCTTCTCGGCGTCGACCATTGCCTTCTTCCAGGCCCGTGGCGAAACCGCCCTGGCACAACTGCAAAAGGCCAAGGTCGACGACGCGCTCAACAAAGCCCTGGCTCCCTCGGCGCCGGACAGCGCGCAGCCGATCTACTACGACTACATGCTCAGCCTGTTCAGCCAAGGCTTTTCCGATCAGAAGTACCGTTTTGAACAAGACGGTACGGTCAAACTTTCCTGGGAGGCAGCATGCGCCGTCACACGCTAGCCATTGCGATTCTCGCCGCCCTGGCCTCGACCGCCAGCTTCGCTGAAACCAGCGACCCGCAGTCCCTGCTGATCGAGCAGGGCTACTACTGGCAGGCGAAGAAAAACCCCGAGCGGGCCCTGGAGACCTGGCAGAAACTGCTTAACCTGAGCCCCGAGCAGCCGGACGCGCTTTATGGCATCGGCCTGATCCAGATGCAGCAGAACCACCCGGCCGAGGCGCAAAAGTACCTGGCCCGACTGCAAGCGCTGAGCCCGGTGCCGCGCCAGGCGTTGCAGCTGGAGCAGGACATCACCGTCAACATGCCGGAAAATGCCAAGCTGCTGGAGCAGGCGCGTGAATTGGGTGAGCCCGAAGACGAGCGCGAAAAGGCTGTGGCCTTGTACCGTCAGATTTTCCAGGGCCGCCAGCCCCAGGGCCTGATTGCCCGTGAGTACTACAACACCCTGGGTTTTACCGCCAAGGGCACCAATGAGGCCATTGCCGGCCTGCAGCGCCTGACCCGTGAGCGGCCCAACGATCCGATCGTTGCGCTGTTCCTGGCCAAGCACCTGGCACGCAACCCGGCAACCCGGCCGGACGGTATCCGTGCGTTGGCCAAGCTGGCCTCGAACAACGACGTGGGCGGCAACGCCGATGAAACCTGGCGCTTTGCGCTGGTCTGGCTCGGCCCACCGAAGCCGGACCAGGTGTCGCTGTTCCAGCAATTTCTCACCGTGCACCCGGATGACACCGAGATCCGCGCGCTCATGGACAAGGGCATCGCCCAAGGCAAGGGCGGCGGTGCCTGGCAGCGTGATCCGCAGATGACCAAGGCATTCAAGGCCCTGGACGACGGCGACTTGAAAACCGCCGAGCCACTGCTCACGGCGCGCCTTGCGCAAAAATCCAATGACGTCGATGCCCTTGGTGGCATGGGCGTGTTGCGTCAACAGCAAGAGCGTTTCAGCGATGCGGAAAACTACCTGGTGCAGGCCACGCGCTTGCCCGGTGGCGCCGCATGGCAGTCGGCCCTGAACGACGTGCGTTACTGGAACCTGATCAGCCAGAGCCGTGATGCCCAGCGCGCCGGCCGCGGTGCCCAGGCCCGTGACCTGGTGGCCCAGGCCGAGGGCCTGAACCCGGGCCAACCGGGGGCGGCAATCGCCTTGGCCGGTTTCCAGGCCCAGGACAACCAGTTCGACGTTGCCGAAGCCGGCTACCGCAAGGTGTTGGCCCGTCACCCTGGCGACCCGGATGCGCTCAGCGGTTTGATCAACGTATTGTCCCAATCCGGCCAGCCGGATGAAGCCCTGAAGCTGATCGACTCGGTGTCGCCGGCCCAGCGCGCCAAGTTTGCGCCGAGCGTGAAAATCAACGCACTGCGCGCTACCCAGGTCGGCAAACTGGCCGAGCAGCGCGGTGACCTGAAGGCCGCGCAAGCCGCCTACCGCCAGGCCCTCGACGCCGACCCGGAAAACCCCTGGACCCGCTTTGCCCTGGCGCGCATGTACCTGCGCGACGGTCAGATCCGCAATGCGCGTGCCCTGATCGACGGCCTGCTCAAGACCCAGCCCAACCAACCGGATGCGCTGTACACCAGTACCCTGTTGTCGGCTGAACTGAGCGAGTGGAAACAAGCCGAGGCCACCCTCGGGCGCATCCCCACCGCCCAGCGCACGGCGGACATGAACGAGCTGGCGATCGATATCGCCCTGCATCAGCAAACGGACATCGCCATCGAAACGGCGCGCCGTGGCCAGCGTCCGGAAGCCCTGGCGCTGCTTGGTCGTTCCGAGTCGCTGACCCGGCAAAAACCTGAGCGCGTGGCGGTGCTGGCTGCTGCTTATGTTGAAGTGGGCGCCCCGCAGTTCGGCCTGGACATGATGCAGAAGGTGGTGGAGAACAACCCCAACCCGACCGTCGACCAGAAACTGCTGTACGCCAACGTACTGCTCAAGGCCAACAAGTACAGCGAGGCGGGCGAGATCCTGCGCGAAGTGCAAGGCCAGCCGTTGACCGAGATCGGTCGCCAGCGCTATGACGATTTGATCTACCTGTACCGGGTCAAGCAGGCCGACGCCCTGCGCGAGAAGAATGACCTGGTGGCGGCCTACGACATGCTTTCCCCGGCCCTGGCCCAGCGCCCGAACGACGCATTGGGTGTCGGTGCCCTGGCGCGCATGTACGCGGCCAGCGGCAATGGCAAGAAGGCCATGGAGCTGTACACGCCGTTGATCCAGCAGAACCCGAACAATGCGCGCCTGCAATTGGGTCTGGCGGACATCGCCCTGAAAGGCAACGACCGCAGCCTGGCGCAATCGGCCAGCGACAAGGCCCTGGCGCTCGAACCGGGCAACCCGGAGATCCTCACTTCGGCGGCACGCATCTATCAGGGCCTGGGCAAGAACAGCGAAGCCGCTGAACTGCTGCGCAAGGCCCTGGCGATTGAAACCGCGATGAAGGCCAGGACCCAGGTGGCCCAGGCCGAACCTCAGGGCAAATCGTATAACCCCTTCGTGGGCTTGCCGGGCCAGCGCCGCCAGGTCACCGACCTGACTGTCGCCGGCGCCGTGCCGCCGCCGATCGATGCACCGACCAAGACCGTCACGTCCAGCGCGTTTGCCAGCGCGACGTCCAACGACCTGAGCGACCCGTTTGTGCCGCCGTCGACCCTCGCCTCCATCGACAGCCCCGAGCTGAGCCCGGCACGGCGTGCGCTGGATACCATCCTGCGTGACCGTACCGGGTATGTGGTGCAGGGCTTGAGCGTGCGCAGCAATAACGGCGAGAAAGGCTTGAGCAAGATCACCGATGTGGAAGCGCCGTTCGAAGCGCGTATGCCGGTGGGCGATAACACCATAGCTTTGCGCGTCACGCCGGTGCACTTGAGTGCGGGCAGCGTGGGCAGCGATGCGTTGTCGCGTTTCGGCAAAGGCACCACCACCCCGGCGGGCTCCCAGAGCGACACCGGTGTTGGCTTGGCCGTCGCGTTCGAGAATCCGGATGAAGGCCTCAAGGCCGACGTCGGGGTCAGCCCGTTGGGCTTCCTCTACAACACCCTGGTGGGTGGCGTGAGTGTCTCGCGTCCGTTCGAGGCCAATTCGAACTTCCGCTATGGCGCCAATATTTCCCGGCGTCCGGTCACCGACAGTGTCACTTCCTTCGCGGGTTCCGAAGACGGCGATGGCAACAAATGGGGCGGCGTCACCGCCAACGGCGGCCGTGGTGAGTTGAGCTATGACAACCAGAAGCTGGGCGTCTACGGCTACGCGTCGCTGCATGAATTGCTGGGCAATAACGTCGAAGACAACACCCGCCTGGAACTGGGCAGCGGCATCTACTGGTATCTGCGCAACAACCAGCGGGACACGTTGACCCTGGGTATCAGCGGCTCGGCGATGACCTTCAAGGAAAACCAGGACTTCTACACCTACGGCAACGGTGGTTACTTCAGTCCGCAGCGCTTCTTCTCCCTGGGCGTGCCGATTCGTTGGGCACAAAGCTTTGATCGCTTCAGTTACCAGGTAAAAAGTTCGGTAGGCCTGCAGCATATCGCGCAAGATGGGGCGGATTTCTTCCCGGGCGAAAGCACGCTGCAAGCGTCCAGGGGTAATCCCAAGTACGAGAGCACCAGCAAAACCGGCGTCGGCTACAGCTTCAACGCGGCTGCCGAATACCGTCTCAGCTCGCGGTTCTACCTGGGAGGTGAAATCGGACTCGATAACGCCCAGGATTACCGCCAGTACGCGGGTAATGCCTATCTGCGCTACTTGTTCGAAGACCTGAGCGGACCTATGCCTTTGCCGGTCAGCCCGTACCGTTCCCCTTATTCCAACTGATTAAATCGGAGTCATTCATGCCTGTTTCTGCGATTGCCGGCCTAACCATGCTGGTACTGGGCGAAAGTCATATGAGCTTTCCCGATTCGTTGCTCAACCCGCTGCAAGACAACCTGACCAAGCAAGGCGCGGTGGTTCATTCCATCGGTGCCTGCGGTGCTGGTGCGGCGGATTGGGTCGTACCGAAAAAAGTCGAGTGTGGCGGCGAGCGCCTGCCCACCGGCAAAGCGGTGATCTACGGCAAGAACGCCATGAGCACCACGCCGATCCAGGAACTGATTGCCAAGGACAAACCCGACGTTGTCGTGCTGATCATCGGCGACACCATGGGCTCGTACACCAACCCGGTGTTCCCCAAGGCCTGGGCCTGGAAAAGCGTGACCTCGCTGACCAAGGCGATCACCGACACCGGCACCAAGTGCGTGTGGGTCGGTCCGCCGTGGGGCAAGGTCGGTTCCCAGTACAAGAAGGACGACACCCGCACCAAGCTGATGTCGGCCTTCCTGGCCAGTAACGTGGCGCCGTGCACCTACATCGATTCGCTGGCCTTCTCCAAGCCGGGCGAGTGGATCACCACTGACGGCCAGCACTTCACCATCGACGGCTACCAGAAATGGGCCAAGGCCATTGGTACGGCCCTGGGCGACCTGCCGCCATCGGCCTACGGTAAAGGAAGCAAATAATGAAACGCATGACTCTGGGCCTGGCGACCTTGCTCGCCAGTGTCAGCGCCTACAGCGCCGACATCCCGTTGTACCCCACCGGGCCGGAGCAAGACGCAGCGTTCCTGCGTTTTGCCAATGGCACTCCCGGCGAGTTGAAGCTGGTGGCGGACGGTTCCAAGGCCAGCCTGGTGTTGAGCGGGGATAAAGCCGTGTCGGCCTTCCTGCCGGTGGTGGGGGGTGACAAGCCGATCAAGGGCGTGTTGAGCCGCGACGGCAAAAACGCCGACCTGTCGGTGACCGTGGCCCCCGGCGAATTCGCCACCGTGGTCGCGTTGGTCGACGCCCAGGGCGCCACGCGCCAGTTGGTGGTGCGTGAGCAACCGGACGACTTCAACGCGCTCAAGGCTTCCCTGGCCTTTATCAACGCCGATGCCGCCTGCGCCGACGCCAGCCTGGAAGCCGTGGCCCAAAAGGCCGAGCTGTTCAAGAAGGTGGCCGAAGGTTCGTTGCAACGCCGCATGATCAACCCGCTGGAATTGTCGGTGCAGCTCAAGTGCGCCGGTGCTCCGGTGGGCCAACCGCTGACGTTCACCCTCAAGGCGGGTGAGCGCTATAGCGTGCTGGCCGTCCCTTCGGCTGCAGGTTCGAAGTTGCTGTTCGCTTCCGACGCACTCGCTAACTGATCGGGCCCGACACCACCATGGTCTTTGCCTCACTCGAATTCCTCACGCTGTTCCTGCCGGCCTTCCTGTTGATCTATGCCCTGGCTCGTCCGAGCTGGCGCAACGTCATCCTGTTGATCGGCAGCTGGTTGTTCTACGGCTGGCTGAGCCCGTTGTTCCTGTTCCTGCACATGGTGTTGACCGTGGTGGCATGGGTCGGCGGCCTGCTGGTGGACCGTTCCCGTGAGGACGGCAAAGGCCGGGTGCGCCTGTTGATCGCGTTGATTGTGTTCAACACGGCGGTGCTGTGTTGGTACAAGTACGCCAACATCGTCGCCGGTACCGTGAGCGAGGTGATCACCTGGTACGGCGCCATGCCGCTGGATTGGCAGCGCGTGGCCTTGCCGGCCGGCTTGTCATTTATCGTGCTGCAGGCGATTTCCTACCTGGTGGACGTGCACCGTCATACGGTGCCGGTGGAACGCAGCTTCATTAATTACGCCACGTACATTTCGATGTTCGGCCACTCGATTGCAGGCCCGATCATCCGTTATGACTGGGTTCGCCGTGAGCTTAACCAGCGTTATTTCAACTGGCCGAATTTCTCCCTCGGCGCGCGGCGCTTCATGATCGGCATGGGCATGAAAGTGCTGGTGGCGGACACCTTGTCGCCATTGGTGGACATTGCCTTCCACCTGGAAAACCCCAGCCTGGTGGATGCGTGGATCGGTTGCCTGGCTTATTCGCTGCAACTGTTCTTCGACTTCGCCGGCTACAGCGCCATGGCCATCGGCCTGGGCCTGATGCTGGGCTTTCACTTCCCGGAAAACTTCAACCGCCCGTACCTGGCCAGCAGCATCCAGGACTTCTGGCGTCGTTGGCACTTGTCGTTGTCCAGTTGGTTGCGCGACTACCTGTATATCGCCCTGGGCGGTAACCGCGACGGCGTGTGGCGTACCTATCGCAACCTGTTCCTGACCATGGCAATCGCCGGGTTGTGGCACGGCGGCGACAGTTGGAACTACCTGTTGTGGGGGGCGGCGCATGGTATCGCGCTGTGTGTGGATCGCGCCTGGTCGCGGTCGAGCCTGCCGCGCATTCCGCCGGTGCTGTCGCACATCCTGACGTTGCTGTTTGTGTGCCTGGCCTGGACCTTGTTCCGCGCGCCGGACTTCCATTCGGCACTGACCATGTACGCCGGCCAGTTCGGTATGCATGGCGTGGCCTTGGGTGACGCCATGGCCGTGGCCATGCGCCCGGCCCACGGCATGGCGGCGTTGCTGGGCCTGGTATGCATCATTGCGCCGATCTGGCAGGTGCGTTGCGAGCAGCGTTTCGGTACCCAGCCCTGGTTTGTGGTGGCCGCTTCGTTGTGGCCGGTGGCCGGGTTTGTGTTGTCGTTCGCGCTGATCGCCAGCCGCGACGCCGTACCGTTTCTGTACTTTCAGTTCTAAGGACGCCCAACCATGCCCGCTCCTACCGCGCCGACTCCTCCGAGCGACTTGGCTGTTCGCACCAGCCCCCTGGCGGCCTGGGTGCTGGTGCCCTTCCTGGCGGCGGGGCTGCTGTCCTGCGCCTGGCTGATGGTGAAGGGGCCGATCAGCTTCTTGCCCGCCAAGGTCGACAGCGACATGCTGCTGCACGGTGAGTTGACCCACCGTTTCGCCAAGGAACTGGCCAAGGCGCCGATGGCGATCCAGGCGGCCAACCTGGAACGTGGCGCAAGCTGGCTGGCGTTCGGCGACACCGGCCCACGCGTGCGGCCGGGTTGCCCGGGCTGGCTGTTTATCAGCGATGAACTGCGCATCAACCGCCACGCCCAGGCCAACGCACAGACCAAGGCCCAGGCCGTGATCGACCTGCAGCGGCAACTGGGTGAAAAAGGTATCGAGCTGCAAGTGGTGGTGGTACCGGACAAGAGCCGCATTGCGGTTGCCCAGCTGTGTGGCTTGTACCGACCGGCAGTGTTCAACAGCCGGATTCAGGACTGGACGGCCACTTTGCAGGCCGCTGGAGTGTCCGCGCTGGACCTCACTGATACCTTAAAACCCCTCGGGCCCGAGGCATACCTGCGCACCGACACCCACTGGAGCGAAATCGGCTCCAACGCCGGCGCCCAGGCGCTGGCAAAACGCATCCAGCAACGTGAGATCAAGGCTACGCCCGAGCAAACCTTTGAGATCTCCCAGGCACCGCTTGCCGTGCGCCCCGGTGATCTGGTGCGCCTGGCCGGTCTCGACTGGTTACCGCCGAAGTTGCAGCCCCCGGGAGAGTCGGTCGCGGCCAGCTCCGCCCACGAAGCGGGTGGCGCCACCAGCAACACTGTTGACCTGTTCGGCGACGCCGGGTTGCCCAATGTGGCACTGATCGGTACTTCGTTCTCGCGCAATTCCAACTTTGTCGGCTTCCTGCAGAAAGCCCTGAACGCTCCCGTGGGCAATTTCAGCAAGGACGGCGGCGAGTTCTCCGGCGCAGCCAAGGCGTACTTCGACAGCCCGGCGTTCAAGCAAACCCCGCCGAAGTTGTTGATTTGGGAAATCCCTGAGCGGGATCTGCAGACTCCATACGACGCGATCAGCATTGGTCGGTAATTTGACGTTTTGCCGTTTATCTAAAAAGTAGACGGCTTAGCCATCAAAATAATGACACTTTTGTGCGCTTGAAGCAGACTGCCTGCACAAGGGCGACCATAAGAAGACCTGCGGTAAGCAGTCGTATCAGCTGACCTTTTCACGTCTTTAAGCTTCGCCGTGAGGAGGGTGCGCTATGAGCTTTACCGACGGTCTTCTTGCTCTGCTTGGCAAAGATGTCAGGCGTGACCCCCGTGGCCTGAATTCGCGACTGCACTTTTTTGGCAGCATTCCCGTGGAGGATGGCACCCCCTTTCCCCCTCAAGATTCCACTGTACAGTCCGCACTGATGGAGAAGGCCGAGCGGCGCCCTTGCGTGGTGGCGCTGGTGTCGGTCAACGGAGGCGTGGGGCGCAGCACACTGGCCACCCTGTTGAGCAGTGGTTTGCAGCGCCTGGGCGAATCGGTGGTGGCGGTGGACCTGGACCCGCAAAACGCCTTGCGCCGTCACTTCGGTGTCGCTCCGACCTCACCGGGCATCGGCCTCGCCAGCCTGCAGAATGCGCATTGGAAACACATCCAGCAGCCCGGTTTTGTCGGCAGCCGCGTCATTACCTTTGGCGACACCGATATCCGGCAGCAGGACACCCTGCAGCGCTGGCTGAAACATGAACCGTACTGGCTGGCGCAGCGGCTGCACGCCTTGGGCCTGGACGCCCGCCACACGGTGATCCTCGATACCCCCGCCGGTAACAGCGTCTATTTCCATCAAGCCGTGAGCGTGGCGGATGTGGTGCTGGTGGTCGCCCAGGCCGACGCGGCGTCCCTGGGAACCCTGGACCAACTCGATGGGCTGCTGGCGCCGCACCTTGAGCGCGACCGAGCGCCGCACGTTCACTACGTGCTTAACCAGCTGAATGAGGACAGTGCCTTCAGCCTGGATATGGTTGAGGCATTCCGGCAGCGACTGGGGACGAAAGAGCCGTTTGAGGTGCATCACGACGTAGGGATCAGCGAAGCCCTGGCGTTCGGCGCCGACCCGCTGGACAGCCAGGCGTTGAGCCTGGCCGGTGACGATATCAATGAGCTTTGCCGTCTGCTGATTGCCCGCAAAAAGCAACTGTAAATGCCGGTTTATGTGCTTGACGCCAGATGCTTATGCACAATTGGTTGTTTGGGCTGTCGCGAAATGATCAGGTTGTGGAGCCATTCTCAACACCCCGCAACTGCCTGTTTTACGTGCGTTTTATTCTGTGAACAAAAAATGAACAACGTGGCTTTTTGCCTGTAGCGCAGGTAGCCACAGGCCTTGTAAAGATTCCATCAACAGAGTTATCCACAGGCTGGGGTGCGACAATCCTGCCCCTTAATCGCGCTCGGCAAGCACCATCAAGTTGCGTGGTGTCAGTGTGGTTTCGCAGAAGCTGCCCACTTCGACCCTGTAGCCACGTTCGCCAAGAAACAGTGCCCGATCCAGTACCAGCCACACTTCAAGTGGGCGCCGAAACAGCCCACGCAGCAACTCCAGGTTCCTGACCTCGGCCAAACGTTGCCAGCCGTGCGCTTCCAGCGCCGCCCAATCCTGTTCACCTGTGGATAACCCTTTGATACTGGCCAACGCCTGGCAGTAGTCGGCGAAGGGTTTGTCCAGCCAACCGGCGGGCAGGGAAGGGGTAGGCAGGTACTCGTCGCAGTGGCGTAACTGGCGTTGCAACTGATCGAAACCCAGGCGGCGCGCCATGGAGATGTCCCGCTGCAGCCGCACGCGTTTACCGGCCGTGACGGTTTCGCTGAGGGGCAGGCCAAGATCGTCGACCGACAACTGCAAGGCTGAAGCACGGCCCGCTTCGGACAGCGGCTGGTAGGCGTCCGTGTTGATGCGGTTGTAGCAGCACGGCGCCACGGCCAGTTGCTTACAGCCGGCGGCACTGGCCAATTGCAGCAGGCGCACATGCAGGTCGCCGCAGGCATGCAGGGCGACGGGGGTGTGCTCGGGGTCTAGGCTCACGTCCGCCATGACATCTTGCAGGCGGTGGGTGACGGGCAGGCCGTGGTGGTCGCTCAAGGCCTGGCCTGCCGCGATCAGCGCCGGGTCGCATTCCAGGCAGGTCAGCTGTTGGTTGGTGTGCAGCAGGCGGCGGCCGAGGTGGCCCTTGCCGGCGCACCAGTCCAGCCAATGCCGGGGTGTTTGCGCAAACTGCAGCGCAGCGCCGAAGGCTTCGATTTGCTGCCACTTGCGCCCGGGTACGTCGACATTCAGGCGGCGCGCCGCCGGTTGCAGGGGCTGCGTCGGTAACTTATCCACAGCACTGAGGCGCAAGGCTTCGCGGGCCAGTGAGGGAAAAGGCGCCGGCGCCGGTAGGGTGTGGGGATGGTTGTGGTTGGTTTCCGCGTCGGACAACGAGCGTTGACGCAGCCATCGGGCCAGTTGCGGATGCTCGGTTTCCCAAGGCAACTGCCGATGAGTAAAGGGCCGTGGTCGCCACAGCCCTTGGTGCTCGATCAGAAACGCATCCAGCGCCTCGAAGCGGGCTTCAACGTCCCTGGCAGGCATCGACGCGCAGCCAGCGTTCCAGCAGCCTGAAGCCGCGTACCAGCAGGAAGGAGATCAGCAGGTAGAACACGCCGGCGGTGAAGAACATCTCCACCGTCAGGTAGTTGCGCGCGATGATCGTCCTGGCCATGCCGGTCAGTTCCAGCAGGGTCACGGTGCTCGCCAGCGAGCTGGCCTTGAGCATCAGGATCACTTCGTTGCTGTAGGCCGGCAATCCGATGCGCGCGGCCCGGGGCAGTACGATGTAGAACAGCGTCTTGGGCCTGGACATGCCCAACGCACGGGCGGCTTCGATTTCCCCAGGCGGAATGGCCTGGATGGCACCCCGCAGGATCTCGGCGATGTACGCGGCGGTGTGTAGCGTCATGGTGGCGGTGGCACACCAGAACGGATCGCGCAGGTACTTCCACATGAAGCTTGAGCGGATGCTGTCGAATTGGGCCAGGCCGTAATAGACCAGGAACAACTGCACCAGCAGCGGCGTGCCGCGAAAGAAAAAGATATAGGCGTAGGGCAGGGCGCGCACAGACAGGTGCTTGGACGAGCGCGCGATACCTAGGGGGATGGCCAGGATCAGGCCGAGGATCACAGCGATGCTCACCAGCTCCAGGGTCAGGATGGCACCCTGGATAAACTTCGGCAGCCACTTGATGATGACTTCCCATTCCATTACGTCGTCCTCACGAAGCCGCGGGCGGCGCGTTGTTCCAGGAAGTGCATGGCCACCATCGACAGCGACGTCAGGCCCAGGTAGATGAATGCGGCGACCATATAGAAGGTGAAAGGCTGTTTGGTGACGGTTACGGCGATCTGCGCATGGCGCATGATTTCTTCGAGGCCGATGACCGTGACCAGCGCGGTATCTTTCATCAGGATCAGGAACAGATTGCCCAGGCCCGGCAGGGCGATGCGCCACATCTGCGGCATGATCAACCGGGTAAAGATACGAAACTTCGACAGACCCAGCGCCACACCCGCTTCGCGGTGGCCTTTGGGAATGGAGATGATTGCACCCCGCAGCACTTCCGTGGCGTAGGCGCCGAAACACAGGCCCAGGGCGATCACGCCAGCGGCAAAGGCGCTGAGGGACAGGTCGGGAATGTCGAGCAACTCACCCAGTGAGCGCATGGCGTTGATCGTGCCGAAGTAGATCAGCAGCACCCACAGCAGCTCCGGCACACCGCGAACGATTGTCGAGTAAGTACCGCCCAGCCATTGCAACGGCTTGTACGGGGAAGTCTTGGCCAGGGCACCGGCGAGGCCGAGTACCAGCCCCAGGCATAACGCCGTGAGCGCCAGTTTGACGGTCATCAGCGCGCCGGCAGCGAGAGCCGGGCCGAATCCGTAGAGATCGAAATTCATGGTGTCTTCATATCGCGGCAGGCATTGCTGAAAGCCGGCGCGCTCAAGTGAGCGCGCCGGGCAGGCCGTTCAGGTCATTCGATGCTGAACGGGAAGTACTTGTCGTTGATCTTCTTGTAGGTGCCGTCTGCCTTGATCTCTGCCAGGGCTTTGTTCAGGCGCTCGCGCAGCGGGTCGCCCTTGCGTACGGCGATACCGATCTTGTCGCTCTCGACAACCGGGTCGCCCTTGAACTCGTAGGCCAGGCCGTCTTTGCTCTTGAGCCATTCGTACTGCACGTACTTGTCGGCGAGGATCCCGTCGAGGCGGCCGGACGTCAGGTCAAGGTAGGCGTTTTCCTGGGTGTCGTAGAGCTTGGCTTCGGTGTCAGGCAGCTTGTCTTCCAGGTAGGTGCCGGCCAGCGTCGCGCGTTGGGCGCCGATGACCTTGCCCTTCAGGTAGGCGGCGTCGGTCTTGAAGTCTGCGGTGGCTTTGGGCGCGATGAACTGCAGCTTGTTGGAGTAGTACGGGTCGGTGAAGTCGACGGCTTGCTTGCGCTCGTCGGTGATCGACAGCGAGGACACCAGGAAGTCGAACTTCTTGGCATTCAGGGCCGGGATGATGCCGTCCCAGTCGGACACATACACGTCGCACTTTTCGACTTTCATCTTGGCGCACAGGGCGTCGCCGATGTCTTTGTCGAAGCCGACCACTTGGCCGCTGGCGTCTTTATTGTTGAACGGCGGGTAGGCCGCTTCGATCCCCATGGTCAAGGTTTCTGCCATGGCCGTGGCGCTGAACGCCATCGAGACGGCCGCGGCCAGAAGGAATTTTTTATAGTTCTGCATGCATGTTGCTCCGTTAGCGGTTGCTGGACATGAATTGTTTGCAGCGCGCCGAAAGCGGGTTTTCAAACACCTGCTGTGGCGATCCTTGCTCTTCGATCAGGCCCTGGTGGAGGAACACCACTTCACTGGAGACCTGACGGGCGAAGCCCATTTCGTGGGTGACCAGCAGCATGGTGCGGCCTTCTTCGGCCAGCGCGCGGATCACATTAAGTACTTCCTGGACCATTTCCGGGTCAAGGGCTGAAGTGGGTTCGTCGAACAGGATGACCTTGGGCTGCATCGCCAGGGTGCGCGCGATGGCCGCCCGTTGTTGCTGGCCGCCGGACAATTGCGCGGGGTAGGCATGGCGCTTGTCGGCGATGCCGACCTTGTCCAGCAGGGCTTCGGCCACTTCTATTGCCTCGGCCTTGCTCTGGCCGAGCACACGGCGAGGGGCCTCGATGATGTTGTCGAGGATGCTCATGTGCGGCCACAGGTTAAAGTTTTGAAACACAAAACCGATTTCGCTGCGCAGGCGGTTGATCTGCTTGCCGTCTGCGGCCATCAGCTCGCCGTTTTTCGCGGCCTTGAGCTTGAGCTCTTCGCCGGCCACGAGGATCTGGCCCTGGTGCGGGTTTTCCAGCAGGTTGATGCAGCGCAGGAACGTGGACTTGCCGGAACCGGAGGAACCCAGGATCGAGATCACATCGCCGTCGCGAGCGGTCAGCGAGATACCTTTGAGTACCTCCAGCTCACCATAGCGTTTATGCAAGTTGCGGATTTCAAGCGCGGGCGTGGCCTCGGCCATGTGGGGTCCTCATTGTGTTCATTGCGATCTTCGCTGTTGGGCCGCCTTCCTGGCGAGGCGCCAAGCTAGCATAGCGTCCTGATGGCGGCCAACAGCGCGGCGGGCGGTAAACGGGCGGTGTGCGGCAGGGTGTCGCATCGGCACAGCAGGGTGTCGCGCCATCAACAACCGAACAACCGTTTTAACCCGTGAACCCGCAGGCTTCGCGTGAAAAAGGGCGCGATGGTGCCAGCTTTGGCCGGGTGTTGGAAGGATTAAACGGGCAAACGGTAGCTATCGGCCCTTTTATGGCGCGCCGCGTACTTTTCGTGTGTGTTTTTGGTGCGCTTGTTCGTCTTGAAAGTGAGTCGCACGGTAACGCTATAGCGGAATGCCATTGTTCTCAATGACTTGCGATGACTGGTGAATCGTCCTGCAGGCCGCGTCAATCGCGGTTTTGTAACATTTTGGCGCAAATCTTGCGTAAAAAATAAAGAACGCCCTGTTGGTTTCTTTTCACGAGGAAGAGCCCAGGCCGGGCGGACCGTTTTCGCAATTCCTCGCAAAGGTGTGTCAATGAGTAGTACGCAAAGCTCCAATGACCTCGAACAGGGGCTCAAACCGCGTCACGTCACCATGCTGTCGATTGCCGGCGTCATTGGTGCCGGTTTGTTTGTCGGCTCCGGCCACGCGATTGCTGCCGCTGGCCCTGCGGTCCTGCTGGCATATGCCGCAGCGGGTACGCTGGTGGTCTTGGTGATGCGCATGCTGGCCGAAATGGCCGTGGCGTCGCCGGACACCGGTTCGTTCTCCACCTATGCCGACCGTGCGATCGGTCACTGGGCCGGCTTTACCATCGGCTGGCTGTACTGGTGGTTCTGGGTGCTGGTGATTCCATTGGAAGCCAACGCCGCCGCGACCATTCTCAACGCCTGGTTCCCGGATGTGGCCATTTGGGCCTTCACGCTGATCATCACGTTGCTGCTGACGGCCACCAACCTGTTCAGCGTGAAGAACTACGGTGAGTTCGAGTTCTGGTTCGCGTTGATCAAGGTCGTGGCGATCGTGGGCTTTGTGATCCTCGGCCTGGCGGCGATTTTCGGCTTCCTTCCTACCAGCCAGGTCAGCGGCGTTTCCCACCTCTTTGACACCCAAGGCTTTATGCCCAACGGCATGGGCGCGGTATTGGCAGCGATCCTGACCACCATGTTCTCCTTCATGGGCACCGAGATCGTCACCATCGCCGCCGCTGAATCGAAGAACCCGGGCCAGCAAATCACCAAGGCCACCAACTCGGTGATCTGGCGGATTGGTTTGTTCTACCTGTTGTCGATCTTCATCGTCGTGTCCCTGGTGCCTTGGAATGATCCGACCCTGGCGGCGGTAGGTTCCTACCAGACCGTGCTGGAACGCATGGGTATCCCGAACGCCAAGCTGATCGTCGACCTGGTGGTTCTGGTTGCCGTGACCAGCTGCCTGAACTCGGCGCTGTACACCGCTTCGCGCATGCTGTTCTCCCTGGGCCGTCGCGGCGATGCACCGGCCGTGGCCAAGCGCACCAACAAAAGCGGCACGCCTTACTGGGCGGTATTGCTGTCCACCGGCGCGGCGTTCCTGGCGGTATTTGCCAACTACGTGGCGCCGGCAGCGGTGTTCGAATTCCTGCTGGCCAGCTCTGGCGCCATCGCGCTGCTGGTGTACCTGGTGATTGCGGTGTCGCAACTGCGCATGCGCCAGAAGCGCATGGCGGCGGGCGAGAAAATTGTCTTCAAGATGTGGCTGTTCCCAGGCCTGACCTACGCGGTGATGGTATTCATCGTCGGCACATTGACCATCATGCTGTTCCAGGAAGCGCATCGGGTCGAGATCATCGCGACCGGGGTCTTGAGCTTGCTGGTAGTGGCGGCGGGGTTGTTTGTGTCCAGCCGTCGCAAGGCGCAGAGAGTGGGCGCTGCGGTGCTGAATTGATGTGATGGAATGCGGTGCTCGATTGCGCCGCAGTTCAAATGTGGGAGGGGGCAAGCCCCCTCCCACATTTGGTTTTAGTTGGTGAGGGCCTCGGATGCGGCGACGTAATCCGCCTGGAACTGCGGCGATTCGATCCACGCCAGTGCGGCGGCTTCATCGTCGCTGTCGGTGGCCCACTGCCGATACTCGATCAGTGCCGCCAGGATAAAGTCGGTGGCTTCTTCTTCGCCTTCCTGCTCCAGCACCAGCGCGAGCAGCGGGTGGGCCAGGAATACCGCGCAGAGGGCCTGCTGGCTGGTCTCGCCGGCGGTGCGCATCTCCACGAACAGCTCGGTCAAATCCACTGACTCAAGGTCAATCCGGTCGTCATCGCCGGCAAACGCATCCGGTTTGCTCGCGACGGCGCGCTGGGTGCGGTTCTGCTTGGCCTTGGCCTTGGCCCGGTGGGCACGTTTTTGCTGCTTGTTCGGCGAGGCCATGGGCTCACGTCCTTGGGTCAGGATCTGGGTGGGGTATTGAAGCGCAGGTTGAGGGAAATCCCAAGGGTATCCGCCGTTAATTGACCGTGTTGCAGCCAGGCCAGTGCAATCGGCCACAACCGATCCTGATACTCCCTGCGAAAGAACGCGAAATGTCCGACCTGTTTTTCGCCGATGTCTTCCGGGGCGATGCGCAGATGGGTGCGCTCGCTGCCGTCGAAGTAACCCAGCAACCGTTCAATCGCCGCCACGGTGCCGAAGGGGTCATCGGTGATGCTGATCGCCAGCACCTGCGCCTTCACGCGACTGAATGGCAAGTCCGCCAGGGCCCGCCCGCTGGGCCGCGTCTCATACCTGGGCGTTGGCGTGCTCCAGTCGCGCACCACGCCTGCCGGCGTATCCTCCAGCCAACCCAGGCGCTTGCCGGGGAAATACCCGCAGAGTGCCGTGACCATCGGCATGACCACATGCCATTTGGCAAACATCTGCCAGCGCCCGGCGGCGGCGTAATCGCGCCAGTAGGCGAACTGCGCGCCCACGGTCACGATTCGCCGGATCACCGCGCCGGATGCGCCCAGCCCCGCCGCACAGCCACCAAAACTGTGGCCGACCACATCAATCGGCTGGCCTGGAAACTCCCGCTGCGCCCGCAGCAGGATCGCTTCGAAATCCAGCGTGCCCCAATCCGACCACGACGCCTTGAACCCACGCAACGAACCGCTGCGGGACTCGCCGATGCCGCGATAGTCGTAGGTGATCACGTCAAAGCCGTTGGCAAACAGGTAGTCGGCGAAACGTGAGTAGTGGTGGCAACGCACGGAGGTGGCGGCGTTGATGATGACGACCGGCCGTTCGCGGTCGGTGCGCGGGTGGCGCCAGGTGAAGCCGCCGAGGGGGTGGCCGTCTGCGGCGGATTCCTTGAAGGATTCGCTTTGGCTATTTTGGGGTGTAGTTGCAAGTTCTACTGAAGAGGCGTCATTCAAATTCATCGTTTCGAAGCCCCTGCGTGGATTATTATTTTTTAGTAACAGCTAGCCAGTTTGCCAGCACTTGTCTGCCCTTTGATTGGGTCATTAACCTTCGG
Organism: Pseudomonas sp. 1 R 17; assembly: GCF_900067035.1. NCBI lineage: Bacteria > Pseudomonadati > Pseudomonadota > Gammaproteobacteria > Pseudomonadales > Pseudomonadaceae > Pseudomonas > Pseudomonas sp. 1 R 17. The sequence goes on along the minus strand of NZ_FKLB01000019.1, from coordinate 250,087 downwards.
CGCTCGCAAAGCGTGCAGAGCCCCGGCGAAAGCCATAGATCCGAGAGAAACGGCAGCACACCATGGACAGATTAGACTGGCAGGCACCTATTCCGGAGGTCTCCATGAGCATCCCACGTTCTCCCATCGTTTCAGAGTTTGAAACTGAAGAGCGGGCTGCCAGCTACGACCGTTGGTTTCGTGCCAAGGTACAGGCTTCCATTGATGATCCTCGCCCAAGTATTCCACACGATGAGGCAATGGCAGAAGTCGAGAGGATGCTGGAAGAGAGGCGCAAGGCTCGTCGTGCTGCTCGTTAAATAGCGACCTGAGGCTATCGTCGCCTTGACCGAAATTATTGATTACATCGAGCAGTACAACGCCGCTTCCGCCGCTTCGTTGCACCGTACGATGGTGGCGGCCGCTGAGGGTTTATCGTCAATGCCATACGGATTCAGGCAAGGGCGCTTGTCCGGCACTCGTGAAATGGTTGTTCATCCAAACTATCGGGTCGTCTATCGCGTTATGGAACAGGTCGAGATCCTGACCGTATTGCATACACGCCAAGAATATCCTTCAGAGGCGACCGGTCCGCTGCACTCGACCTCGCGCCAGTAGACGCATAGGCTTGCACCTCTGCGATCCACCAGAGCGTTTTCATGACCCGCGACACCCTCGAACACAACCAGATCCCCCTCTACTTCGCCGCTGTCCTCCTGGCTGGTGCGTTCGGCCTGCTCGCGCCTTCGTTGGCCCAGGGCCTCGGCGCGCTGGTCACGCCCGCCATCGCGGTGTTGATGTATGCGATGTTCCTGCAAATTCCTTTTCTGGACCTGCGCCAGGGCTTGGGCCATAAGCGCTTTCTGTCGGCGCTGCTGCTGGCCAATTTCATCCTCGTGCCGCTGCTGGTGTGGGTGTTGACCCGTGGCCTGGTGGAGCGCCCGGCGTTGCTGGTAGGCGCATTGCTGGTGTTGCTGACGCCGTGTATCGACTATGTGGTGGTGTTTACCCATATCGGTAAAGGCGACTCGCGCTTGATGCTGGCGGCGACGCCGGTGCTGTTGTTGCTGCAGTTGCTGCTGTTGCCGGTGTACCTGGGGTTGATGCTGGGGGCGCAGTCCGGGGTGGTGGTGCAGGCGGGGCCGTTTATCGAGGCGTTCCTGTTGTTGATCGTGCTGCCCATGGGGCTGGCGGTGATCACCACATTCCTGGCACGGCGCTCATCGGGCGTCAGTGCGTGGAGCGACGCCTGGGCATGGTTGCCGGTGCCGGCGATGGCGCTGGTGTTGGTGGTGGTGATCGGTTCGCAAATCACTTCGGTGGTGCGTGACATTAACCTGTTGCTGCCGGTGATCCCGGTGTACGTGGCGTTCCTGTTGCTGGCGCCGGTGATCGGGGCGTTGGCTGCGAGGCTGTTCGCGCTGCCGGCGGCGACGGCACGGGCGGTGACGTTCAGCGCATCGACGCGTAACTCATTGGTGGTGTTGCCGCTGGCCCTGGCGTTGCCAGAAGACGTGCGCGGCGTGGCGGCGACGGCGGTGATCCTGCAAACCCTGGTCGAGTTGGTGGGCGAGTTGATCTACGTGCGCCTGATCCCGAGGCTGGTGTGGCCTGCTGGTCGGTGAAACGTGAATGTTCAGGTTTGTTCAGGCGCTATTAGGGATACGTTCGGCACCCTAGGTCGGCGTTCCCTACCTGACAGGCCAACCCATGGATCACTGCAACCGTTTCCGCCTGGAGTCCCTGGGCATTTTCCTGTTCGCGCTGTTGCTGTTCACGCTGGGTATCTGGGACCAGCAACCCCAGGGCTTTGACGGGCGCTGGGCGCTGTTCCTGCAGGAAATGTTTCGCCATGGCGCGAGTCTTTTCCCCACCACCTATGGGCAGCCTTACGCGGACTACCCTGGTACCGCGACCTTCTTCAGTTACGTATTTGCCCGGTTGTTCGGTGCGCCCAACCATTTGGCCAATGTGCTGCCCACTGCCCTTGCATCCGCCGGGGTCGTAGCCTTGATCTATCGCTTGCTGGTCCCGGCGAGTCGCCCGTGGGCGTTGCTCACGGTGCTGCTGACGTTGCTCACCACCCAATTGCTCGAGAAGTCCCGCTCGGTATGCCTGGACCAGATGGTGGCGCTGCTGTGTGTCGGCAGTTTCTACCTGCTGCACAGTGGTGAGCGCCTGGGTTCGCGGCTCAGGCAACTTGCGGTGCTCCCGCTGTTCATCCTGGGTTTCGCGATACGCGGCCCGCTGGGCTTGATCGAAGTCTGCGGCGTGGTGTGCGTGTATTGGGCGCTGGGCAGACCTGGAGCGCGGGTCAGGCAGGTGTTGATCCACGGCATCGTCGGCCTGGTGTTGCTGGCGGCCTGTTGGTGGCTGTTGGTGAAGCTGGCGCGCATCAGCGGCGGCGATGGGTTTGCCGATGAAGTGTTCAAGATGCAAGTGGGCGGGCGCCTTGATGAAAGCGGCGAGCCGTTCTATTTCTACTTCCAGCTGAGCCTGTACCGTTACTTCCCCGTGGTGCCGCTGGCGTTGGTCACATTGGTTGCGCTGCGTCATCGTTGGGCGGAGCGGTTTGATGATCCGGTGCAATTGGTGGTGCGGCTCGGTGCCTGTGGGTTGATGATCCTGCTTGGCTTGTCGGTGCCGCATTTCAAGCGTGCCTATTACATTCTGCCCATGGTGCCGATGTTTGCGGCTGTCGCGGCCTATGGGCTGCTTCAGGCGCAAGGCTGGCTTTCGGGCGTGCGTAGGGGCTACGAGTGGCTTGTCGCGGCGCTGCCGGCGCTGTGCGTGGTTGCCGTGTTTGTCTGTCGGCATGGGTGGCAGAAGCACGGTTACTGGCCTAACGTTTCGTTGCCGCTACTGATTGCTGTCCTGTTGGTGCTGCAAGTGGCTGCGCTGGGTGTCTGGCGACGGCCGCAGCGACTGGTGTGGCTCAGCCTCGTTGCATTGGCGGCGCAATGGCTGGTGTTGGTGGCTGTCGTGGAGCCGGCCAAGGATTTGCAGTTCGATACCCGGAGATTCGTGGGGCAGGTGGAGGCGCTTCGCGTGAAGCAGCCGGGTACCTTGGTGTTTCTCAACCTGGGGCGTGATACCTGGGCCGTGCGCTACATGATGAACCTGGACCACGACGAGCAGCCCGTGTTTATCGCGGGTAACGAGGTTGGACGGCTGGATGCTTTGCCCCGTCCTGCCTGGGTGATCGTGGCACGCAAGGAAACGACGCTGTTGCCGGGAACGCCCCTGGATCGCCTGCAGCCGAGCCTAGAGGGGCGATTGAACGACAACCCGCTGATGGTGTTTTTGCTGAAGTGACCTGGCACCTTGCTGTATGTTTGCCGATCGAGTGACCGGTCGGTCAAATTGGCTGTGCCGTTTTTTGAACTTGCCGTATTGGAAGCACAGGGATATGACGAAAAAGGACTTTAAGCGGCCCGTCAGTGGCTACGTAATTGAGCGCTCGCGAATCGGAAGGCTGAGCATTGGCTTTGATGGCGGTTGCAGCTATCCGGCGATGATCAATGTGTTGAGGGCGGTCTTCGAGCGTTACGGGCGCCTGGTACGCTTTGGCGAGCAGCTGTCAGCCCAGGGCTGGCTGGATCGGGTGGAAGAGCGCGGTTTTGAGATATCCGATCAGGAGCGGGTGGCAGTGTTCACATTGATGTCGGATCGCAGCTAACTGAAATCCCCTGGGGCGATGCTCGATCGCCCCAGGCGGCATCTATAAATCCCGGACAACAAAAAGCCCGCACTGGGCGGGCTTCTTGTGGGCTTTCGGGTGGTTTTGGCACCACCTGAAATTAATTAGTGGTGCCCAGAGACGGAATCGAACCGCCGACACGGGGATTTTCAATCCCCTGCTCTACCGACTGAGCTATCTGGGCAACGGGGCGCATTAAACGGGTTTTTCAGGGGGTCGTCAAGCAAGTTTTCAAAAAATATTTAATTATTACCGTCGCTTACGTGCCGACCCCGATTTTTGATCAATTATTGAGCAGGCGGCACGTAGCCGTCAGCCTTGGCGTAATCCTCGCCGGAAAAGAACTTGTCCATTTCGCCTGACAGGTATTTACGGTCTTCGGCGTTCATCATGTTCAGGCGTTTTTCATTGATCAGCAGCGTCTGGTGTTTCAGCCAGTCGCCCCATGCCTGGGCGGAGATGTGATCGAAAATGTCCTGGCCCTTCGCACCTGGGTACGGAGGGCGTTCCAGGCCTGGCAATTCTTCGTTGTACTTGCGGCACATTACGGTGCGGGTCATGACGACTCTCCTGCGTTCAATACATCGGCCGCGCGTTTCAGCAGTTTCTTTACCGGGGCGGCAAGGCCCAGGCGCGGCGGGGTGGCGAGGTTATACCAGAGCCAGTCGGCCTCGGCCACGTGATGGGCGGATTCCTCGACCTGCACCAGCCAGGGTTCGATGGCCAGCTGGAAGTGGCTGAAGGTGTGGATCAGCCCCGGCAGTGCCTGGTGCTCGCCCAGCTCGAGAGCGTGCTGGTTGGCCAGGTGTTCGAGGTCTTGCAGGTCGTCCAGTTCGGGCAGGCTCCACAAGCCGCCCCACAGGCCGGTGGAGGGGCGGCGGTAAAGCAGGATGGCGCCTTCGGCATTGGCCAGCATCGGCATCAGCGTGCGCTTCTGCGGGATGCTCTTGCGCGGCTTGGGGATCGGGTAGCGTGTCTCCAGGCCGAGCAGGTGGGCTTCGCAGCCTTTTTCCAGCGGGCACAGCAGGCAGCTGGGCTTGCTGCGGGTGCAGAGGGTGGCGCCCATGTCCATCATCGCCTGGGTGTAGGCGTTGACACGATCATGGGGTGTGAAGCGCTCCGCGGTGGCCCACAGCTGCTTGGCCACCTTGGGTTCGCCGGGGTAGCCCTCTTGTGCGGTGAAGCGCGCCAGCACGCGTTTGACGTTGCCATCGAGGATCGGCGCGCGCAGGCCCATGCTCAGGCTGGCAATCGCGCCGGCGGTGGACAGGCCGATGCCGGGCAACTCGGTGAGTTTTTCCACATCCCTGGGAAACTCGCCGCCGTACTCGGCCACGATGATTTTCGCGGTCTTTTGCAGGTTGCGCGCCCGAGTGTAATAACCCAGGCCGGTCCACAGGTGCAGCACTTCGTCCTCCGGCGCGGCGGCCAGGGCTTCGACCGTTGGCAGGGAGGCCATGAAGCGGTCGAAGTAATTGAGCACCGTGCTGACCTGGGTCTGCTGCAGCATGATCTCCGAAACCCACACCCGGTAAGGCGTGATGCCCTGTTGCCAGGGCAGGTCATGGCGGCCGTGGCGGTCGTACCAGTCCAGCACCGCCGTTGAAAACTGCTCGTTTTTCATCGTTTGAACAGGCCTTTCAAAGCATCTTTGAGCTGCGGATTGACCTTGTCGAGCTTCTCTTCCAGCTTCTCGCTGAGCTTGTTGCCGGCCGCCTTGATCGCGACCTGGCTCAGGCCGTCCTTGTCCAGGCGGCAGGCCTTGGCACCGAGTTCCAGTGGGCCACGGCAGCGCAACGGCACTTCGATGCCCTGGAAGTTGGCGCCGACTTCGCAGGCCGGGTCCGGTACTTCGCGCTGGTCGCCTTCGACGATGATGCCGACGCGGTAATCCATGCCCAGTACGCGCAGGTCGACGTCACCGTTGCCATTGACCGCCAGCCCGGGGATGCGCACTTTCAGGTCGGGGTTGTTGGCGACGCCGTTACGGAAGGTCAGGTTGCCCTTCAACTCCTGGAACGGTGTGTCCTTGCCGCGTTGTTCGCCGCTCAAGGTCTTGCGGTTGAGCAGGGCGATACCGGTGCACAGTTGCTGCTCGAGGTTGGCGTTGAGCAGCACGCCGTTGTTGATCACAAAGCTGGCGGTACCGTTGAGGCTGTCGATCAGGGCTTTCTGGCTGTTGCCGCGGCCGCTGAGGTTGCTGTCGAGGGTGACCTGGCCTTTCACCGGCGGCGTTTGCCCCTGGGCCTGCAGGATGCGTTCGACCGGCACCTGCCTGATCCGGCTTTGCAGGGCCAGCAGCGGAATGTCCTGGCGCACGTCCAGGCTGCCGTTGGCCTGGAAGGTGCCGTTGTAGAGCCCGCCGCTCAGGGTGTCGAGCTTGAGTTGGCCGTCGACGCCGGACGCTTTCAGCACGGCATTCTGGATCGGCAATTTACTCAGGGTCAGTTGGCCGAAGGCGAGGTCGGCATTCACATCCAGCTTGCGCAGATGGGCCAATGGCAGCAGTTTGTCGGTGCTCCAGGCGCCTTTGGTCGGTGCTTCCGGCAGTGGCGTGGTGCCCCCGGCCGCCATGGCGCCGGCTTCGCTGTTCTGCACTTCGGCCTGGCGGGCGGCGGTCGCACCCTTGGCGGATTCGGACTTGGCCGGCAGGTAGTTGTCGGCGTTGAAGGTATCGCCCTTGAGCTGCACGCGCAGCGCCTGCTTGGCAAAGTCGTCCACGGCGATACGACCGGTAAAGGTGCTGCCATCGAGTTTCAGGTTCAGGTCTTCCAGCGCCAGGCTGGTCGGCGTGCCCTTGAGGCGGCTGACCAGCTCGACCTTGCTCAGGCTGCCCTCGGCCATGGGCGGCAGCGGGTTGCCGACGCTTTCGAGGAACTTGGCCAGGTCAAACTGGGCGATGGACAGCGCGCCGCTGAGTTGCGGGGTCTTGTCCAGGTCGTTGACCTTCAGTTCGCCCAAGGCGCGCAACTGGTTGGCCGAGAGCTTCAGGTTGGTCCATTCGGCGATATTGGCCGCCTGGTCCACCAGTAACTGGCCTTGTGTGGAGAAGGTCACGGTCTTGCCTTGCAGCGGCTCGCCAGTGGCTTCGCCGGTGACTTTCATGTCTTCGAACTGGTAGCGCTTGAGCGCGCGTTCGATACGCAGGTTGCCGTTGAGCTCGGTCTTGACGCGCATCACTGGCTGGTTGCTGCCGAAGAAGGCGGTGAGTTTCACCGGGATGCTCGCACCTTCGTGCACGGCGCCGGTGCTCAGCTGGATACTTTCGGCGCTGAATTGCTTGCCGGTCTGTTCATCGTTGTATTCGACGCGGGCGTTGTTGACCGTCAGGCTGTCGATATCCAGGCGGATCGGCTTGGACGGTTTTTCCGCTTCGGGCTCGGCAGGCGCTTGCGCTGGCGCGGGGGTTCCGGCAGTTGCCACCGGCGCGGTCTTGCCGATGTCTTCCCAGTTGCCATGGCCCTGCTTGTCGCGGTTGAGGCGCAGGTTCAGGCCTTCGACACGCACATCGCTCATTTGCACCTCGCGACGCAGCAGCGGCAGCACGCGTACCGACAGGCCAAGCATTTGCAGGTCGGCGAAGGGTTGGGTCGGCGTGGTCAGGGTCGCCACGCTGGCTTCGTGCAGTTCCAGGCCGAGCCAGGGGAACAGGCTCCAGCCGATATCGCCATTGAGCGTCAGCTCGATGTGGGCCTTGTCGCGGGCAATCTGGCGAATCTCGTCTTTATAGTCGTTGGGATCGAAGAGATGGGTCAGGGCGAAGCCCAGAGCCACAATGATCAGCAACAGCCCGAGAAGTACCAGACCCAGGATTTTGCCGAACGCTTTCATGGGCGAGTCCTTGTATGTCGATTTCAAAATTTAGCCGCAGAGTATAACGCCCGACGGCCTGCGTCAGGTCACCGATCGTTACATTGTATCCATAGGGGCGAAAACGGGTTTTTGACGCCAATAAAACCGAAAAATCGCAAAAAGATGATGTCATTTTGGTTTTTCTGTCACTCGCTAATGCTAATCTTCGGCCGTTCGTTCGCCTTCTGCGACTTATCGTCGCGCCAAAATGGAGCTTCACTCTACAAAAACGGCCACGCTTTGCGTGCAAGGCCGAGGGAGAGAGCGCCTGACGAACGCATACTAATAACTGGGGGATTCATCAATGAGCACTAGCACTGTGGCCGGCACTACTGCCGCCCAGCCTGCGTTCCTGTCCAAGGAGCGCATTATCGCCAAGCCCGGCTTCAACCGCTGGCTGGTTCCACCGGCCGCCCTGGCCATCCACCTGTGCATCGGCATGGCCTACGGCTTTTCGGTGTTCTGGCTGCCGCTGTCCAAGGCGCTGGGTATCACTAAACCGGTTGCCTGTGCGCCGGACATGAGCTTCATCGCCCAAGTCTTCTCGTCCCAATGCGACTGGCCCATCTCCATGCTGGGCTGGATCTACACCCTGTTCTTCATCTTCCTGGGCTGCTCGGCAGCGATCTGGGGTGGCTGGCTGGAACATGCCGGGCCGCGCAAGGCCGGTGTTGTGTCGGCGTTGTGCTGGTGCGGCGGCCTGCTGATCTCGGCGCTGGGTATCTATACCCACCAGATCTGGCTGATGTGGATCGGCTCCGGGGTCATTGGCGGTATCGGCCTGGGCCTGGGCTATATCTCGCCCGTATCGACCCTGATCAAGTGGTTCCCGGACAAGCGCGGCATGGCCACCGGCATGGCGATCATGGGCTTCGGCGGCGGCGCAATGGTGGGCGCCCCGCTGGCTGCTGCGCTGATGGGGCATTTTGCTTCGCCGACTAGCGTGGGCGTATGGCAGAGTTTCCTGGTCATGGCTGCGATCTACTTCGTGTTCATGATCGGCGGCGCGCTGTCCTACCGCGTTCCACCCACTGGCTGGAAGCCTGAGGGCTGGACCGCACCGGCGAAAAAAGCCAGTAACGCGATGATCACCCACCGTCACGTGCACGTGAATGTGGCGTGGAAAACCCCGCAATTCCGTCTGGTATGGCTGGTGCTGTGCCTGAACGTGTCGGCCGGTATCGGCATCCTCGGCATGGCTTCGCCGCTGCTGCAGGAAGTGTTCGGTGGCAAGCTGCTGGGTGTCGATGTGCCGTTTGGCCAACTGGACGCCGGGCAATTGGCGTCGATTGCCGCCATCGCTGCGGGCTTCACCGGCCTGCTGAGCCTGTTCAACATCGGTGGTCGGTTCTTCTGGGCGTCGTTCTCCGACTACCTGGGGCGTAAAAACACCTACTTCGTGTTCTTCGCCCTGGGCTTTGCCCTGTATGCGCTGATCCCGAACCTGGGGCACCTGGGCAATGTGGCGCTGTTCGTGGCGGCGTTCTGCATCATCCTGTCGATGTACGGCGGTGGCTTTGCGACCGTCCCGGCCTACCTGGCCGACCTGTTCGGTACCCAGATGGTCGGCGCGATCCACGGTCGCCTGCTGACCGCCTGGGCAGCGGCGGGCGTGCTGGGCCCGGTGCTGGTGAACTACCTGCGTGAGTATCAACTGAGCATCGGCGTTGAACGCGCTGCGGCCTATGACATCACCTTGTACATCCTCGCCGGCCTGCTGGTGCTGGGCTTTATCTGCAACATGCTGGTCCGCCCGGTGGCCGACAAGTACTTCATGACCGATGCAGAACTTGCCGCAGAGCAAGCGCTGGGCCATGACAAAGGGGCTGATGCCACCACTTCCCTGGAGTGGAAAGCGGCGCCCGGCACCGTGCCGTTGGCAATTGCCGCCTGGCTGGTGGTGGGTATTCCGTTGGCGTGGGGTGTGTGGGTGACCCTGCAGAAGACGGCGGTACTGTTCCACTAAGTTGAATACAAGCGGGCGCACCATCCTGGAGCGCCCGCTTGTGTATACATGTCTATCCCCGACATTCCCCGCCTCAACTCGTCAGTCTTATCCCCTTCGATGTTTCTGTTTAGCGCCCGCGCCCCTATAATGGCTGCCTTTTTCGCCCAATGATTTTGCGGAGCTGGTGATGGCCGAACGTAAGGCGTCCGTCGAGCGCGACACTCTGGAAACCCAGATCAAAGCCTCGATCAACCTGGATGGCACCGGAAAGGCCCGATTTGATATCGGTGTACCTTTTCTTGAGCACATGCTGGACCAGATCGCCCGTCACGGGCTGATCGACCTGGATATCGTCAGCAAGGGCGACCTGCATATCGACGACCACCACACGGTGGAAGACGTAGGCATCACCCTCGGCCAGGCGTTTGCCAAGGCCATCGGCGACAAAAAAGGCATCCGTCGCTACGGCCACGCCTATGTCCCGCTGGACGAAGCGCTGTCGCGTGTGGTCATCGACTTCTCCGGCCGCCCAGGCCTGCAGATGCACGTGCCGTACACCCGCGCCACCGTGGGCGGCTTCGACGTCGACCTGTTCCAGGAATTTTTCCAGGGCTTCGTCAACCACGCACTTGTCAGCCTGCACATCGACAACCTGCGTGGCACCAACACCCACCACCAGATCGAAACCGTGTTCAAGGCTTTCGGCCGCGCGCTGCGCATGGCCGTGGAGCTGGATGAGCGCATGGCCGGGCAGATGCCCTCGACCAAGGGCGTCCTGTAATGCAGACGGTCGCGGTTATCGATTACGGCATGGGCAACCTGCATTCGGTGGCCAAGGCCCTCGAACACGTAGGGGCCGGCAAGGTGCTGATCACCAGCGATGCCAACGTGATTCGCGAAGCCGACCGCGTGGTGTTCCCCGGTGTGGGGGCGATCCGCGATTGCATGGCCGAGATCCGTCGCCTGGGCTTTGACAGCCTGGTGCGCGAAGTCAGCCAGGATCGTCCGTTCCTCGGCATCTGCGTGGGCATGCAAGCCTTGCTCGATCGCAGTGAAGAGAACGACGGCGTCGACTGCATCGGCCTGTTCCCCGGCCAGGTGAAGTTCTTCGGCAAGGACCTGCACGAAGACGGCGCCCACCTGAAAGTCCCGCACATGGGCTGGAACGAAGTCAGCCAGACAGTGGATCACCCGCTGTGGCACGACATTCCGGATATGGCGCGCTTCTACTTCGTGCACAGCTACTACATCGCCGCCGGTAAACCGCGCCAGGTGGTGGGGGGTGGGCACTACGGCGTCGACTTCGCCGCAGCGTTGGCCGAAGGTTCGCGTTTTGCCGTGCAGTTCCACCCGGAGAAGAGCCATACCCATGGCCTGCAATTGCTGCAGAACTTCGCCGCCTGGGATGGGCGCTGGTAAATGGCCAGGAAGCCGAAGCTGCCGATCTTGAACCTCACGCCAGAGCAGGAAAGTGAGGCTACCCTCAAGATCAAGCGCTTCATGGAAGACCGCTTCGAGCTCAAGCTGGGCTCGTTCGAGGTCGCCGAGATTCTTGAGCTGTTCACCACCGAAGTGGCTCCGCACTATTACAACAGGGCGATTTTCGATACGCAGACGCTCCTTAAAGAAAGGTTCGAAAGCATCGAAAGCGACCTGTGGTCGCTTGAGAAACCCTGATTTCCCAAGCATTGCTGAATATCGAATAAGGTTTGCCAGATGCTGATTATCCCCGCTATCGATCTCAAGGACGGCGCCTGCGTCCGTCTGCGCCAAGGCCGTATGGAAGATTCCACCGTGTTCTCCGATGACCCGGTGAGCATGGCTGCCAAATGGGTGGAAGGGGGCTGCCGGCGTCTGCATCTGGTGGACTTGAACGGCGCCTTCGAAGGCCAGCCGGTCAACGGCGAGGTGGTCACCGCGATCGCCAGGCGCTACCCGAACCTGCCGATCCAGATCGGCGGCGGTATCCGCTCCCTGGAAACCATCGAGCATTACGTCAAGGCCGGCGTGAGCTACGTGATCATCGGCACCAAGGCCGTGAAAGACCCGGCCTTCGTCGCCGAAGCCTGCCGCGCGTTCCCGGGCAAGGTGATCGTGGGCCTGGACGCCAAGGACGGTTTCGTCGCCACCGACGGCTGGGCTGAAATCAGCACCGTGCAAGTCATCGACCTGGCCAGGCAGTTCGAAGCCGACGGCGTGTCCGCCATCGTTTATACCGACATCGCCAAAGACGGCATGATGCAGGGCTGCAACGTGCCGTTCACCGCTGCGCTGGCGGCGGCGACGAAGATTCCGGTGATCGCTTCCGGCGGCATTCACAACCTGGGCGACATCAAGTCACTGCTGGACGCCAAGGCCCCCGGCATCATCGGCGCCATCACCGGCCGCGCAATCTACGAAGGTACCCTGGACGTCGCTGAAGCCCAGGCTTACTGCGATGCCTACAACGGCTGAGGACTGACCATGGCGCTGGCCAAACGCATCATCCCTTGCCTGGACGTCGACAACGGTCGCGTGGTCAAGGGCGTCAAGTTCGAGAACATCCGTGACGCCGGCGACCCGGTGGAAATCGCCCGTCGCTACGATGAGCAAGGTGCCGACGAAATTACCTTTCTCGACATCACCGCCAGCGTCGACGGCCGCGACACCACGTTGCATACCGTCGAGCGCATGGCCAGCCAGGTGTTTATCCCGCTGACCGTGGGCGGTGGCGTGCGCACCGTGCAGGACATCCGCAACCTGCTCAATGCCGGTGCGGACAAGGTCTCGATCAACACTGCTGCGGTGTTCAACCCGGAGTTCGTCGGCGAAGCCGCGCAGCACTTCGGCTCGCAATGCATCGTGGTCGCCATCGACGCCAAGAAAGTCTCCGGCCCGGGCGAAACCCCGCGCTGGGAGATCTTCACCCATGGCGGTCGCAAGCCGACCGGCCTGGACGCGGTGGAGTGGGCGATGAAGATGGAAGGCCTGGGCGCCGGGGAAATCCTGCTGACCAGCATGGACCAGGACGGCATGAAGAACGGCTTCGACCTGGGCGTGACCCGCGCCATCAGCGATGCGCTGGGTATTCCGGTGATCGCTTCCGGCGGCGTCGGTAACCTGCAACACCTGGCCGACGGCGTGATCGAAGGCCATGCCAGCGCGGTGCTGGCGGCGAGTATTTTTCACTTTGGTGAATACACCGTTCCCGAGGCCAAGGCCTACATGGCGGCGCGCGGTATCGTCGTTCGCTAAACGTTGCTGGACACCATGGCAGGTGCGCGGCACTCTCTGCGCTTGCCATGGATTCCGGTAGCCTTCATGTTCAAGACCCTGCTGCTTGCCCTCGCCAGCACCTCCATCTTCATGGTGAGTGCGGCCCACGCCGAAGAACCGTCCGACGCCTCTCTGGTGTTGCTGACGGAAAATTTCCCGCCCTACAACATGGCTAAGAACGGCAAGAACTTCGCCAGGGACGAGAACATCGAAGGCATCGCCGTGGACATCGTGCGCGAAACCTTCAAGCGTGCCGGCATTTCCTACAATCTCACCCTGCGTTTTCCCTGGGAGCGAATCTATAAGCTCGCCCTGGAGAAACCCGGCTATGGCGTGTTTGTGATGGCGCGCCTGCCGGATCGTGAAGCGCTGTTCAAGTGGGTCGGCCCCATCGGCCCGGACGACTGGGTGCTGCTGGCCAAGGCCGACAGCAAGATCCAGCTCGACGACCTGGAGCATGCGCGCCGCTACAGGATCGGCGCCTATAAAGGCGATGCCATCGCCGAGACCCTGGAGAAGCAGGGCCTTAACCCGGTGGTGGTGTTGCGTGACCAGGACAACGCGCAAAAGCTCGTGGATGGCCAGATCGACCTGTGGGCCACCGGCGACCCGGCCGGGCGTTACCTGGCGCGCCAGGTCGGTGTGACCGGGCTCAAGACTGTGCTGCGGTTCAACAGCGCCCAGTTGTACCTGGCACTGAACAAGGATGTACCGGATGAGACGGTGGCCAGGCTGCAGGCAGCGTTGGATCAGTTGCGCTCTGAAGGGCGGGTGGAACAGATCATGGCGGACTATTTGTAGCGGTAGACGCCGTTCTTGCCGTGCCCCGGCATGGCTTGATTGCTGCGCACACTGATCATCAGCTTGATATCAATCCACTCGATGCCCTGGGCCTGGAGCTTGGGCAATTCGCGCTCGAGCACCGCCAGCGTCTGCGGATAGGGGTGGCCGATCATCACCGCCGAACCCTGTTTATGCGCCAGCTTGATCGCGGTTTGCAGCTGCGTGGCAATCGCCGCTTCGGTGCGTTCATCATCGAGGAATACATCCCGCGAGACATGGGCCAGGCCGATCTTCTGCGCCTCGGCGGCGGCCACGGTCTGTGCGCTGGTGCGGCTGTCGACGAAGAATTTGTTGCGCCGCTGCAGTTCCGCCATCAGCCAGGCCATGGCGGCCGGCTGGGCGGTCATGCGACTGCCCATATGGTTGTTGATGCCGGCGGTGTAGGGCACGGCCTTGAAGGCGGCGTCCAGGCGTTGGCCAAGTTCTTCCATGGAGAGTTCCGGGTGCCAGGCGAACGGGCCGGTGGCGGGGTCCATGGGCATGTGCAGGATCACGATCTTGCCGGCCTTGTGCGCTTCGCGGGCGAATTCGGCGGCGTGGGGCGTGTCGGGCATGATCGCCGTGGTCACCGGCCCAGGCAGGGCCAGCACGCGACGATCCCGGGGCAGGTTTTGCCCCAGGTCGTCGATGATGAGGGTCAGGTAGGCTTTGTGGAATTCGCCGGCAGGGGCCGCTTGGGCGACCCCTGCCAGGCTGCACAGCACAGCGATGATCAGGGCAACACGCATATCAACGGCTGCGCGTAATGCTCAGGCCCTTGAGCAGGCTCAGCGCCTGGGCCAGCTGGTAGTCATCGTCCTGCGGCATCGGCTTGGCTTTCTTGCTGCTGCCGGTTGGCTGGTCGGCACCGCCGTTGCCATTGCCCAGGTGACCTTGCAGGTCTGCTTCCTTGTAGTACTCGCTGTCGATTTCGTTGGTGATCTTGGCCTTGCGCACTTCGATGTCCGGCACGATGCCTTGGGCCTGGATCGAGCGGCCGTTCGGCGTGTAGTACAACGCGGTGGTGATCTTCAGGGCGCGATCGTTGTTCAGCGGCAGCACGGTTTGTACCGAGCCTTTGCCGAAGCTGGTGGTGCCCATCAGCACGCCGCGCTTCTGGTCTTGCAGGGCGCCAGCGACGATTTCCGAGGCCGAGGCGCTGCCGCCGTTGATCAGCACGGCCAATGGCACGTTCTCGCTGAGATCGTTGCCGGTGGCCGAGAAGCGCAGCTCGGAGTTGGCGATACGGCCCTTGGTGTAGACGATCAGGCCCTTGGTGATGAAGTGGTCGACCACTTCCACCGCCGACTGCAGCACGCCGCCCGGGTTGTTGCGCAGGTCGAGCACGATGCCGCTGAGTTTCTTGCCGTTGTCCTTGCGCAGCTTAGCCAGGGCCTTGGCCACTTCGTCGCCGGTCTTGACCTGGAACTGGGTGATGCGGATGTAACCGTAGCCAGACTCCAGCAGCTGGCTCTTCACGCTCTTGACCACGATGGTCGCACGGGTGAGTGTCACGTCAAACGGGTTGCCGCCGTCGCGCACCAGGGTCAGGGTGATTTTCTGGCCGATCTTGCCGCGCATCTTGTCGACGGCTTCGGTCATGGTCTGGCCGCGGGTCGGCTGGCCGTTGATCTTGACGATAAAGTCACCGGCCTGGATGCCGGCCTTGGACGCCGGGGTGTCATCGATGGGCGAGACCACCTTGATATTGCCGTCTTCGGCGCCGACTTCAATGCCCAGGCCGCCGAACTCACCGCTGGTGCTTTCCTGCAGCTCGGCAAAATCTTCCGGACCCAGGTAGGCGGAGTGCGGATCAAGGTTGCTGAGCATGCCCTTGATGGCATTCTCCAGCAAGGTCTTGTCGTCTACAGGTTCGACATAGGCGGCCTTGATCCGGTCCATGACCTCGGCAAAGGTGCGCAGCTCGTCCAGCGGCAATGGCGCCTTGGTGGTCGCGGCCGTGGCGGCGGGTGCAGCCGGGGCGGCCTGGTCGGCAAAAGCCAGAGGCGCGCCGATGACCAGGGCGATCGTCAGGGCCAGCGAAGTGAGGCGGGACAAATGCAGCATGTCGAACGAACTCCTAATGTAGATGCGACCCTATCCTTGGGACCGGCACCATTGTGCGGGATCGCTCGGGCGACCCTGCTGACGAATAGCGAAGTACAGCGCCGGGGTGTCCTGGCCACCACTGTTACCGACAGTGGAGATAGATTCACCGGCTTTTACAACATCACCTGCCGACTTGAGTAACGTCTGATTGTGGCCATAAAGGCTTAAATAGCCATTACCGTGGTCGAGAATCACTAGCAAACCGGCGCCCCGCAGCCAATCGGCAAACACCACGCGCCCGCCATGTACGGCGTGGACCTGGCTGCCGGCAGAGGCGCTGATCATCACCCCGTCCCACTTGGCACGGGTGTCATCGCCCCGGGTTTCCCCAAAGCGTGCCAGCAGTCGACCATCAACCGGCCATGGAAGTTTGCCGCGGGCTGAAGCAAAAGGGCCGCCGAACGACTCGCCGGCACTGGAAACCAGCGGGCCAGGGGCGGCATGTACCGGTTTGCGCGGCGCCGGGGCATCGGTGGTGGCTGCCAGTTCGGCCTCACGCTGGCGCTTTTTTTCCGCTTCCTGCTGGGCGATCAGCGCTTTCTGTCGCGCCTCTTCGGCCTCGCGTGCCTGGCGTGCCAGGGTTTCTTCGATGGTCTTGAGCACTTTGGCCAGGTCGGCCTGGTCCTGCTCGCGGGCCTGCAGCTTGGCGTCGCGGGCCTTCACGTCGTCATTGAGCTTGGCCAGGGCCAGCTGGCGCTCCTTGCGGACCTTGTCCAGCTCGTCGCGCTGGGCGTTGAGGCTGGCTTTCTGGTCCTCCAGCTGCGACTGCTGGTTGGCGATTTCCTGTTCGACGTTGGCCAACTGGCGCAGGGTCTCGTTGAAGCTTTTCAGTTGCTCCAGGCGGGCCTTGCTCAGGTAGTCGTAGTAGGTCAGGGTGCGCGCGAATTTCTCCGGGTTCTGCTGGTTGAGCAGCAACTTGAGGTATTCCTGGCGGCCGCTCTGGTAGGCGGCGCGGGCCTGGATCGCGATCAAGCGTTGCTGTTCAACGCGTGCGCTCTGGAGTTTTTTTTTCTCAGCGTCGAGTCGCTCCAGTTCCGACTCGCTCTTCTTTAGTTCTTTTTGCAGCTCCTGGACCTGCTTCTCCAGCTTGCCCATTTCGGTTTCCGTGCCGCGCAGATCTTTCTGCACCCCGGATTTTTCTTCCTGGAGCTTGCCGAGCAGTTTTTTCAGCTCGGTAATGTCCTGACGCGTAGCGTCCAACTGTTGTTGAGTTTGTGCGCGCTCGTCGGCAAACGCCGGTTGGAGCAGGCAGACAAGAGCGAGGCTAATCAAGGCGCGAAGCATAGAGGCGGGCGACACCAGGGAAAGGGACGGCCTAGTATGCCCGCCAAGCGCTGCAAAAAAAACGCCCAATTCGGCCTGGAAGGCAAGATAGGTGCCGAGCGGCGGTGGTATGGCAAAAAGACATCTACCAAACACCGCAGATCCCATGTGGGAAGGGACAAGCCCCTCCCACATGTTTGTTGAGATCAGACCAGAATTGAGGTCCCGGTCATCTCTTTGGGCTTCTCCAACCCCATCAGCATCAGCATGGTCGGTGCCACATCCGCCAGCACGCCGCCTTCACGCACTTTGAAGTCGCGCTTGCCTACATAGATGAACGGCACCGGCTCGGTGGTGTGGGCGGTATGGGCCTGGCCGGTGGTTTCGTCGGACATCTGCTCGCAGTTGCCGTGGTCGGCGGTGATCAGCGCTTCGCCGCCGACTTTTTCCAGAGCCTCGACAATGCGGCCGACGCACAGGTCCAGGCATTCCACGGCCTTGGTCGCAGCTTCCAGATTGCCGCTGTGGCCGACCATGTCACCGTTGGCGTAGTTGACCACGATCACGTCGTAACGCTGGTGGTCAATGGCGTCGACGATCTTGTCGGTGACTTCCGGCGCGCTCATTTCCGGCTGCAGGTCGTAGGTGGCGACTTTCGGCGAAGGGATCAGGATGCGTTCTTCGCCTGGGAACGGTTCTTCACGGCCGCCGGAGAAGAAGAAGGTCACGTGGGCGTATTTTTCGGTTTCAGCGATACGCAGCTGGGTCTTGCCGTTCTTCGCCAGGTAGTCGCCCAGCACGTTGTCCAGGCTGCCGGCAGCAAAGGCAGCGGGGGCCGGGATGCTGGCGGCGTATTGGGTCAGGCCGACGTATTGGACTTTTGGCTGGCGCGCCCGCTCGAATTCCTTGAAACCGTCTTCGACAAACACACGGCTCAGCTCGCGGGCACGGTCGGCGCGGAAGTTCATGAACACCACGGCGTCGCCGTCTTCGACCTTGACCGGCTCGCCGATGGTGGTGGCCTTGACGAATTCATCGCTCTCGCCACGGGCGTAGGCAGCTTCCAGGCCTTCCTGGGCGGTGGCGGCGTGGAATTCGGCCTGGCCGTCGACGATCAGGTTGTAGGCCTGGGACACGCGGTCCCAACGGTTGTCGCGGTCCATGGCGAAGTAGCGGCCCACCAGGCTGGCGATGCGGCCCTTGCCCAGGGCGGCGAAGGTGGCGTCCAGCAGCTCGATGGAGGATTGCGCGCTTTTTGGCGGGGTGTCGCGGCCATCGAGGAAGGCGTGCAGGTAGATCTTGTCGGCGCCGCGCTTGAAGGCCAGCTCGGCCATCGCCACCAGATGGTCCTGGTGACTGTGAACGCCGCCGTCGGACAGCAGGCCCATGAAGTGCACGGCCTTGCCGGCGGCCACTGCTTTATCTACCGCTGCGCAGAGGGTCGGGTTCTCGAAGAACTCGCCATCGCGGATCGATTTGGTCACGCGAGTGAAGTCTTGATAGACCACTCGTCCGGCGCCGAGGTTCATGTGGCCGACTTCCGAGTTGCCCATCTGGCCGTCCGGCAGGCCCACGTCCATGCCCGAGCCGGAGATCAGGCCGTTGGGCACCGTCGCGGTCAGGCGGTCGAGTACGGGCTTCTTGGCCGCGTACACCGCGTTGTCGTGGTGGCTTTCACTGTGTCCGAAGCCATCGAGAATTATCAGGACCAAAGGTTTAGGCGTGGTAGTCATAGATCCTCTCGCGGCGGTAATAAAGGAAGGCAATTGAAAAGGGAGTGGCAGTTTAAAGCGAAGTTCCGACCACGTCACCGCTTTACGGGGGTTGGCCCCCCCTGACGGCTGTGTATACTTACCGCCATTTTAACGCCCTGGAACCTCCTTGATGGTTGATCACCTGATTGCATTTGCCACTGCCCACTATCTGCTCGTGGGTGCCTTCGTCATCCTGCTGGCGCTGCTGATCGCTCACGAATTGAGCCGTGGTGGCCGCAGCCTGAGCACGTCGGAGCTGACCGCGCTGGTCAACAAGGATGAGGCCATTGTGGTGGATATCCGCCCAGTCAAGGATTTCGCCGCCGGCCACATCGTCGGTGCCCTGAACATTCCTCAGGACAAGCTGATCGCGCGCCTGGCCGAGCTGGAAAAGCACAAGGCCAAGACCATCATCCTGGTCGACGCCCAGGGCCAGCACGCCGGTACCCACGCCCGCGAGATGCTCAAGACCGGTTTCACCGCCGCCAAGCTGTCCGGTGGCATCAGCAGCTGGCGCGCCGATAACCTGCCGCTGGTGAAGTGATATGAGCCAGGTCGTCGTATATTCCAGCGATTGGTGCCCTTACTGCATGCGGGCCAAGGCCCTGCTGGAGAAAAAGGGCGTTGCCTTCGAAGAGATCAAGGTCGATGGCAAACCCCAGGTGCGTGCCGAAATGGCCCAGAAGGCGGGGCGCACGTCAGTGCCGCAGATCTGGATCGGCGCCAAACACATCGGTGGTTGCGACGACCTGTTTGCCCTGGAGCGCGCCGGTAAACTCGATGCGCTGCTGCTCGTCTGACTCCTAACCCCTAAAAGACCCCAAGATCAAGAAGGATCTGCGATGACTGACCAACAGAACACCGAAGCAGCAGAAGCCCAAGGCCCACAATTTTCGCTGCAGCGTATCTATGTGCGTGACTTGTCGTTCGAAGCGCCGAAAAGCCCGGCTATCTTCCGCCAGGAATGGACCCCAAGCGTTGCCCTGGACCTGAACACCCGTCAAAAGGCACTGGAAGGCGATTTCCACGAAGTCGTGCTGACCTTGTCGGTCACCGTCAAGAATGGCGAAGAAGTGGCCTTCATCGCTGAAGTGCAACAGGCCGGTATCTTCCTGATCCAGGGCCTGGACGAAGCGTCCATGAGCCACACCCTGGGTGCGTTCTGCCCGAACATCCTGTTCCCGTATGCCCGCGAGACCCTGGACAGCCTGGTCACCCGTGGTTCGTTCCCTGCGTTGATGCTGGCTCCGGTGAACTTCGATGCCCTGTACGCTCAAGAGCTGCAGCGCATGCAACAGGAAGGCGCACCGACGGTTCAGTAATCTCGAACCCGACGCAGAACCCAATGTGGGAGGGGGCTTGCTCCCGATAGCGGTGGATCAGTCACGTAGATGTCGACTGACACTCCGCCATCGGGGGCAAGCCCCCTCCCACATTTGTTATGTGTGTTACTTGAAGCCGAGTTGGCGCCAGCCTTCGTAGACGGCAACGGCGACGGTGTTCGACAGGTTCAGGCTGCGGCAGCCTTCGCGCATCGGCAGGCGCAGGCGATGCCCGTCCGGCAGGGCGTCGAGTACGTCGGCCGGCAGGCCACGGCTTTCCGGGCCGAACAGGAAGGCGTCGCCTTCGGCGAAGCTGGCATCATGGAACGGTCGCGAACCCTTGGTGGTGAACGCGAACAGCCGTGGGTGGCCCAGGCTTTCCAGGCAGTTGGCCAGGTCGGCATGGCGCTGCAGGGTGGCATACTCGTGGTAGTCCAGGCCGGCACGGCGCAGGCGCTTGTCGTCCATGTCGAAGCCCAGGGGCTCGATCAAATGCAGGTGGCAGCCACTGTTGGCGCACAGCCTGATAACGTTGCCGGTATTCGGCGGAATTTCTGGTTGAAAAAGGATGACGTGAAACATGCACGGCTCCGAAGGCAAAGATGCGCTGCATTCTACCCCTGAAGAAGACCCAAGACCGAAGCTAATGCCGAGGGTCATGGGCTCATTGGCGATTGTCGGCCTGATGGTGGGCCTGATGATCGGCCGCCTGACCACCCCTGACCCGGTCGAGTTGCAGCAGATACAGACGGCGGCGGACGGTGTGGTGGTGTGGTTCAACAGCGAACCCAAGCTGCACGGCGAGCACATCGACGGCACCCTGGCGCTGTTGTTCGATGCACAAGGCAAAGCCGCCAGCGGGCAGCTCAAGGTCAACGACAAGGATGTGAACTGGCGCGTGCGCAAGACCGATGCGGGCTTGCTGCTGAACCTGGTGGCGGCTCGGCCGTTGCGCGGGGAGTGGAAGGGCGAGGAGGTCGATGACCGCTGGCGGCTGGAGATCCATCTCCAAGAGCAATAAAAGAGGGAGTTCCCGGCCTGCCTGTACCAGGGCTCCCAAAACGGGGTGAAGCCAGAGGCTTCGGTGTTAAAGAGGGAATCCCCGGCCTGCCTGTACCGAGGTTCCCGAAAGCGGTGTGGAGCGCGACGCGGTTCGCATCAAGCACCCCGGGTGTAAAGAGGGGATTCTCGGCCTGCCTGTACCAAGGTCCCCGAAACTGGGTTGTACTGGGGTTATTGCAGGGCGCGTGCCAGAGTGGCTGAGTTGTGCCAAAAAATTTCTCCAGAAAGCGAAAAGCCCCGGAATACGGGGCTTTGGTGTTTTCGGGGTTCAGCATTTTTTTAACAAGAGGCTTGCCTCGGGCTTGGAACGTGTGCGCGATGCTAGAACAGGGTGCATTGAAGCGGTGCACGGTTCTGAGTCCGTGTGGAGGTCCAAATGTGAGAGGGGGGCTTGCTCCCGATGGCGGAGTGTCAGTCGATATCTATCTGACTGATCCACCGCTATCGGGAGCAAGCCCCCTCCCACATTAGACCTCGGTAGATTGGAGATCAGGCGTCGTCGCCCTCATCGTCATCACCACCATCGACCTTCATGCCCAGCTCCTTGATCTTGCGCGTCAGGGTATTGCGACCCCAACCCAGCAACACGGCGGCATCGCGACGGCGGCCGGCGGTGTGCTTGAGGGCGGTTTCGATCATGATCCGCTCGAAGGCCGGTACGGCGCTGTCCAGCAGGTTCGACTGGCCGCGTGCCAGGGCCTGGTCGGCCCATTGGCGCAGCGCCTGTTCCCAGTTGGTCACCGGTGCCGAATCCTGCGGCAGGCTCAACAGCTCCGGCGGCAGGTCGCCGATATGCACTTCGCGGCCGGACGCCATCACGGTGATCCAGCGGCAGGTGTTCTCCAGCTGGCGCACGTTGCCGGGCCATGGCAGGTTCTTCAGGTATTCCTCGGTCTCGCTTTTCAGCAGCTTCGGCTCGACGGCCAGCTCCTGGGCGGCGCGGCTGAGGAAGTGGCGGGCGAGGGTCGGGATATCTTCGCGACGGTCCGACATCCGTGGGATGTGGATGCGGATCACGTTGAGACGGTGGAACAAGTCTTCACGGAACTTGCCGGCGTGCACCAGGGTTTCCAGGTTCTGGTGAGTCGCGGCGATGATGCGCACATCGACCTTGACCGGTGTGTGCCCGCCCACGCGGTAGAACTCGCCGTCCGCCAGTACGCGCAGCAGGCGGGTCTGGGTGTCGGCCGGCATGTCGCCGATTTCATCGAGGAACAGCGTGCCGCCGTCCGCCTGTTCGAAGCGGCCGCGACGCAGGTTGGCTGCGCCGGTGAACGCGCCTTTCTCATGGCCGAACAGCTCGGACTCCATCAGATCCTTGGGGATCGCCGCCATGTTCAGCGCGATAAACGGCGAGGCCGCCCGCGGGCTGTGGCGGTGCAGGGCGTGGGCCACCAACTCTTTACCGGTACCCGACTCGCCGTTGATCAGCACGGTGATGTTGGAATGGCTCAAGCGCCCGATGGCGCGAAACACTTCCTGCATCGCCGGCGCTTCACCGATGATTTCCGGGGTGCGGGTCAGGGTCGGCGGGGCTTCCTGGTTCTGCTGTTCCTGGGCGTGCTGGTTGGCGCGCTTGACCAGCGCCACGGCCTCGTCCACATCAAATGGCTTGGGCAGGTACTCGAAGGCGCCGCCCTGATAGGACGCGACAGCGCTGTCCAGGTCGGAGTGCGCAGTCATGATGATCACCGGCAGGCGCGGGTGCTGCTCGCGAATCCGCGCCAGCAGGTCCAGGCCACTGGCGCCGGGCATGCGGATGTCGGAGATGATCACGTCGGGCTGCTGGCGCGCCAGGCGGCTCATCACCCCGTCGGCGCTGTCGAAGCTCTGGGTGGTCATGCCTTCCTGTTGCAAGGCTTTCTCGAGGACCCAGCGGATAGAACGGTCGTCATCGACGATCCACACAGTTTCACTACGGCTCATGTCGATGGGGCTCCTTGTTCCAGAGGCAGAAAGATCGAGAACGTGGTGTGGCCGGGATGGCTTTCACATTCGATCAGACCCTGGTGCTGGCTGATGATGTTCTGGGTAATGGCCAGGCCCAGCCCGGTACCGTCCGGGCGGCCGCTGACCATGGGAAAGAAGATGGTTTCCTGAAGTTCCGCAGGAATGCCTGGGCCGTTGTCGATGATCTCGACCTTGGTCACCAGGCGATGGCGCACGTGGCCGATGGTGAACTGGCGCAGGGCACGGGTGCGCAGGCTGATGCGGCCAAGGCGCAGCTCGTTCTGGCTGCTGATGGCCTGCATGGCGTTGCGCACGATGTTGAGCACCGCCTGGATCATCTGCTCGCGGTCGATCAACACGTCGGGAATGCTCGGGTCGTAGTCGCGCACCAAGGTGATGCAGCCCTGGCTTTCGGCTTCTACCAACTGACAGACGCGCTCAAGTACTTCGTGCACGTTGGTCATCGCCAGCGACGGCAGCTTGTTGGAGCCGAGCATGCGGTCCACCAGGTTACGCAGGCGGTCAGCCTCTTCGATGATGACGTTGGTGTAGTCCTTGAGGTGCTCGTCCGGCAGCTCGCGGGCCAGCAACTGCGCCGCGCCGCGAATGCCGCCCAGCGGGTTCTTGATCTCATGGGCCAGGCCGCGCACCAGCATCTTGCTGGTCTCCTGCTTGGACAGCTGGGCTTCTTCCTTGGTGATGCGCAACAGGCGGTCGCGGGGGTGCACTTCGAGCAGCAGCAGGGTCGCGCCGTTGCTCAGGATCGGGGTGACGGCGTAGTCGACGGTCAGCGTCTGGCCGGTCAGTGCCGTGAGCATCGCTTCACGCTTGGTGAACGGATGTGCCTGCTCCACCGCCTGGCGCAATGAACTCAAGGCTTCGGCCGACTCGGTGAACAATTCGCTGATGAACTGCCCATGGCTGCGCTGGCCGCTGATGGCCAGGAGCATCTCCGCCGCCGGGTTCATGTACTCAAGGCGCAGGTCGTCATTGAGCAGGATGGTCGCGGTAGTCAGATTGTCGAGTAACAAACGGTGCAGTGCATCGCTGATGGTCATCGGGACCTCTTTTGGAGCAAGGCGCGGGCTTGAGGCCCGCGCTGATACAAGGAAAATGCAAAAACCAAACCAAGGCTCCGAAAAGAAGCGTTAATCCCCTGAAATAGGGGTTTAAGGCGCGAAACTGTGGCGTTCTGCCAGCTTGGCCGGGAAGTTTCGAACCAAAATGGGGTGAGTCAGTGGGAAGGGTGCAGGTCGTCGCACCAATATAGTGCGGTTTCGTGAGGTTTGTTCAGGAAGTGATGAGAGAGTGCTCTCGACGGCTGTGCGAGAGCGATCTCAGTGGTGGGGCTTTATCAGTGTGGCTGGGAGAGTGGCATGCCCGCGCTGCCGGCGTAAAAGACCAGCAGTTCCACCGGTGTGCTGCCGGTTCTGCCGCGATGGACTGTGCCTACCATCTCGGCCAGGGTTTGCCCCTGTGTCAGGGTAAGGGCTTGCCCACCTTTACGGGCTTCAACGATCAACTCGCCCGAGAGGATATACGCTGCGTTCGGCATGGGGTGGCTGTGCCAGGGTAACTGCGTATTCGCGGGGATCTTGAGCCGCAACAGCGTGAGTTCCGGCGGGCCGGAGGGATAAGCCTTGTAAGGTGTTCCGTCCCATGAAGCGCTGCTCTGCAGCAGGATTTCCTTTTCGATTTGCACGACGACTTTCGGCTGGCTGCTGCAGCCTAGGGCAGACAAGCAGGCCGCTGTTGCGATCAAGCATTTGAGGGCTTCCATGGTTGGTTTCATCCCGTTCGCTGAGTGGCCGGTCAGGCTACGATCGCTGTTCGGGGAGGGATGCCGGAAGGTGCCTAAAATAATGTGGGTGTCATCCGTTATTGGCCTGTGCGAATACACAGCTCGGCCGTGGCGCGGATCATCGCCAGTTGCCGCAGCGGGTCGTTCAGCGGCTCATGCACCGCTTCGGCCAGCCAGTGAGGGCACTGCGGGTCGGTACGTTGGGGGGTGAAGTCCGCCAGTTGTTGCAGCAGGCGTGTTTGCAATTGATCCAGCTGCGGGCGAATCTGCTTCACCAGGTCCGGGCGCGGATCGTCGGGTGCCTTGCCCTGGAACTGCCAATCGGACAGGTGGGTGTACTGCACCAGCTTGTTTGCCTCGATCTGGGCCGAGAAGAATTGCTCGGCGGCGGCGGGTGCCAGTTTGTAGCTCGGCGCCTGGGCGACAACGCTGGCGATCACTTCTTGTTCGCGCTTCTTATCTTCCACCGGTTTTTTGCTGTCCCATTTGCTCAGCGCCACCTGGTCGGCGATTTCCAGGCGTTCGGCGATGCTGTTGAGTAAAGGCTCAAGCGTAGGTGGCGCAGCCAATGCACTGGCGCTGATAAAGAACAAAGTGAACGCAAGTCGATGTTTCAAAGGAAATCCCCCTGTAGGAGCGAGCTTGCTCGCGAAGGTCGTTAACGATAACGCGTAAATGTTGAAGAAATGCGGTGCCCTGGCGTTTTTCGCGAGCAAGCTCGCTCCTACAGTGGTCGCGTAGGGCTCAAGCCAACCCCAAATCCACCGCCCTCCGTCTTCGATGGTCAGCCATATGCTCGACCGCCGAGCAGCCACCTGACAATCCCCAGGCAAAAAAAGACCTCCCGAAGGAGGTCTTTTCGCATCACGCCACCTTAAGCAGCGCTACCGGATCAGCAGCTGTAGTACAGCTCGTATTCCAGTGGGTGTACGAAGGTGCGTACTTTGATTTCTTCTTCGCTTTTCAGCTCGATGTAGGCATCGATGAAGTCGTCGCTGAATACGCCGCCTTTGGTCAGGAACGCACGGCCCTTGTCCAGCTCTTCCAGGGCTTCTTTCAGGCTGCCGCACACTTGTGGGATCTCTTTGGCCTCTTCAGGCGGCAGGTCGTACAAGTTTTTGTCGGCGGCGTCGCCAGGGTGGATCTTGTTCTGGATACCGTCCAGGCCGGCCATGACCAGGGCAGCGAAGGCCAGGTATGGGTTGGCTGCTGGATCCGGGAAGCGAGCTTCGATACGGCGAGCGCGCGGGCTGGATACGTAAGGAATACGGATCGAGGCGGAACGGTTGCGAGCCGAGTAGGCCAGCATGACCGGTGCTTCGAAACCTGGGACCAGACGCTTGTAGGAGTTGGTCGACGGGTTGGTGAAGCCGTTCAGGGCCTTACCGTGCTTGATGATGCCGCCGATGAAGTACAGGGCGGTGTCGGACAGGCCGGCATAACCTTCGCCAGCGAAGGTGTTCTTGCCTTCTTTGGCGATGGACAGGTGAACGTGCATACCCGAACCGTTATCGCCGTACAGTGGCTTAGGCATGAAGGTAGCGGTACGGCCGTAGGCATCAGCCACGTTGTGTACGCAGTACTTCAGGGTCTGGACTTCGTCAGCCTTGGCGACCAGGGTGTTGAACTTCACACCGATTTCGTTCTGGCCGGCAGTCGCCACTTCGTGGTGGTGAACTTCGATGACCAGGCCCATTTCTTCCATGGCGTTGCACATGGAGGTACGGATTTCGTGGTCGTGGTCGAACGGCGGAACCGGGAAGTAGCCACCTTTGATGCCTGGACGGTGGCCTTTGTTGCCGCCTTCCACGTCCTGGTCGGACATCCACGAACCTTGTTCGGAGAAGATCTTGAACATCGAACCGGAGATGTCGGACTTGAACTTGACCGAATCAAAGATGAAGAATTCCGGCTCCGGGCCTACGAATACGGTGTCGCCGATACCGGTGGACTTCAGGTATTCCTCGGCACGCTTGGCGATCGCACGTGGGTCGCGGTCGTAGCCTTGCATGGTCGAAGGCTCGATCACGTCGCAGACGATGATCAGGGTTGGGTCTTCGGTGAACGGGTCGAGGACGGCAGTGCTGTCGTCCGGCATCAGGATCATGTCGGAGGCTTCGATGCCTTTCCAGCCAGCGATGGAGGAGCCGTCGAACATTTTGCCTTCTTCGAAGAAAGCATCATCCAGCGCGTCGCGAGCCGGCATGGTCACGTGGTGCTGAGTGCCTTTGGTGTCCGTGAAGCGCAGATCAATCCATTTAACGTCATGATCTTTGATGAGTTGAACCGACTTCGACATAGTGTCCTCCGGGTGGCTTCGGGCTGGGGTAGTGGAGTTAGCCCTTAGAATGTGGGTGATGCCGGCGCGGATAGTCCGCCATGGCAACCTGCCTCACAAGAGAGCAAATTGCGTGCCAGTGCGCCAACATGGGTTTTTTGCTCCAAAAACGCCCTATAAAGGGTACATAGCGACAAAAGCCTGAAATACGAGCACCGAAATGTGGCGCAAGGCGATGCAAATGCACCTCTTTAGTGCGAGTTGAGTGTTGTGCATATTAACTGGTTAAACCTTGAGCGATTTCCGCTATAATCCGCGCCCCCCTTTTTCGGCAGGCCCTGCGCGCGCTGTTTCCATGAAATTAATCGTTAAAGTCTTCCCCGAGATCACCATCAAGAGCCGACCGGTACGGATGCGTTTCATCCGTCAGTTGGCCAAGAACATCCGTGCCGTGCTCCGCGATCTGGACCCGGCTGTGGTGGTGAACGGTGTGTGGGACAACCTCGAGCTGGAAACCCGCCTGACCGACGTCAAAGCCTTGAAGGACATGACCGAGCGCCTGAGCTGCATGCCGGGTATCGCGCATTTCCTGCAGGTGGATGAGTACCCGCTGGGGGACTTCGACGACATCACCGAAAAATGCAAACGGCACTTCGGCGACAGCCTTGAAGGCAAGATTTTTTCGGTGCGGTGCAAGCGTGCCGGCAAGCACCCGTTCAGCTCCATGGACGTCGAGAAATACGTCGGCAGCAAGCTGCGTCGCGAGTGCGGCGCCGCCGGAATTTCCCTCAAGGCGCCGCAAATTGAAGTGCGCATGGAAATTCGCGACCAACGGTTGTTTGTGATTCACAGCCAGCACGACAGCATCGGCGGCTACCCGCTGGGCGCCCTGGAACAGACCCTGGTCCTCATGTCCGGCGGTTTCGATTCCACGGTGGCGGCCTACCAGATCATGCGCCGCGGCCTGATGAGCCACTTCTGCTTCTTTAACCTGGGCGGGCGTGCACACGAATTGGGCGTGATGGAGGTTGCGCACTTTATCTGGAAGAAGTACGGCAGCTCCCAGCGCGTGCTATTTGTGAGCGTACCGTTCGAGGAAGTGCTGGGCGAAATTCTCGGTAAAGTCGATAACAGTCATATGGGCGTAGTTTTGAAGCGTATGATGTTGCGCGCTGCGTCCCGAATCGCCGATCAGTTGCAGATCGACGCGCTGGTGACCGGTGAAGCGATTTCCCAGGTTTCCAGCCAGACGCTGCCGAACCTGTCACTGATCGATTGCGTGACTGAAAAGCTGGTACTGCGTCCGCTGATCGCCAGCCACAAGCAGGACATCATCGACTTGGCAGAAGAAATCGGCACCGCCGACTTTGCCAAGCACATGCCTGAATATTGCGGGGTCATTTCGGTGAACCCCAAGACCCACGCCAAGCGCAACCGCGTGGAGTACGAAGAACAACAGTTTGATATGGCGGTTCTGGAGCGTGCGCTCGAGAACGCCAAGCTGGTCCCGATCGATCGTGTTATCGACGAACTGGGCCAGGATGTGCAGATCGAAGAAGTCAGCGAAGCCCTGGCCGGACAAATCGTCATCGACATCCGTCACCCGGATGCCGCTGAAGATGAGCCGCTGGAAGTCGCCGGCATCGACGTACAAACGCTGCCGTTCTATGCATTGAACGCGCGTTTCAAGGAACTGGATAACAGCCGTCAGTACCTGTTGTATTGCGACAAAGGCGTGATGAGTCGCCTGCATGCCCACCATTTGCTCAGTGAGGGGCATGCCAATGTGCGCGTTTATCGACCGAGCTAAGAGCCCGGGGCTGTTTGCCTGTGGCCTGCGTCACCGGCCCCCCGACTCTGCCGTCAAGCTGTAACGGCAAGGCCTGACTCTACTGTTAATCGCTGCCACGACCTGTCAGCACACCGAATCCTCTGATCGAGATACACAAGTGATCGAAAATCTACGTAACATCGCCATCATTGCCCACGTTGACCATGGTAAAACCACCCTGGTAGACAAACTCCTGCGTCAATCCGGCACCCTGGAGCGCAACGAGCTCAACGACGAGCGCGTGATGGACTCCAACGACCAGGAAAAAGAGCGCGGTATTACCATCCTGGCAAAAAACACCGCTATCAACTGGAACGGCTACCACATCAACATCGTGGATACCCCGGGCCACGCCGACTTCGGCGGCGAAGTAGAACGCGTAATGTCGATGGTTGACTCCGTTCTGCTGCTGGTTGACGCTCAAGACGGCCCTATGCCGCAAACCCGTTTCGTGACCAAGAAGGCTTTCGAAGCCGGCCTGCGTCCGATCGTGTGCATCAACAAGGTTGACCGTCCAGGCGCGCGTCCGGACTGGGTTCTGGACCAGATCTTCGACCTGTTCGACAACCTGGGTGCCACCGAAGAACAGCTGGACTTCAAAGTCGTCTACGCCTCGGCCCTGAACGGCATTGCCGGTCTGGAACACACCGACATGGCTGAAGACATGACCCCGCTGTACCAGTCGATCGTCGACAACGTACCGGCGCCTAAAGTTGACCGTGATGGTCCGTTCCAGATGCAAATCTCGGCACTGGACTACAACAGCTTCCTGGGTGTTATCGGCGTTGGCCGTATCGCTCGTGGTAGCGTCAAGCCGAACACCCCGGTTGTTGCTATCGGCGCCGACGGCAAGAAGCGTAACGGTCGTATCCTGAAGCTGATGGGTCACCACGGTCTGCACCGTATCGACGTTGAAGAAGCTTTCGCTGGCGACATCGTCTGCGTGAGCGGCATGGACTCCCTGTTCATCTCCGACACCCTGTGCCAGCCGGACAACGTTGAGGCGATGAAGCCTCTGACCGTCGACGAGCCAACCGTTTCCATGACCTTCCAGGTAAACGACTCGCCTTTCTGCGGTAAAGAAGGCAAGTTCGTGACTTCCCGTAACATCAAGGAACGTCTGGACAAAGAGCTGCTGTACAACGTTGCACTGCGCGTTGAAGAAGGCGACTCGGCTGACAAGTTCAAGGTTTCCGGCCGTGGTGAGCTGCACCTCTCGGTACTGATCGAAACCATGCGTCGCGAAGGCTTCGAAATGGGCGTTGGTCGTCCAGAAGTGATCATCCGTCAGGTTGACGGCGTGAAGCAGGAACCGTTCGAAAACGTCACCATCGACACCCCGGAAGAATCCCAGGGCAAGGTCATGGAAGAGATGGGTCTGCGTAAAGGCGACCTGACCAACATGGTGCCGGATGGCAAAGGCCGTGTGCGTCTGGAATACAACATTCCTGCTCGTGGTCTGATCGGTTTCCGTAACCAGTTCCTGACCCTGACCAACGGTGCTGGCATCCTGACCTCGATCTTCGATCGCTACGACACCATGAAGTCCGGCGACATGTCCGGCCGTCAGAACGGTGTTCTGGTATCGGTAGAAACCGGCAAGGCCCTGACCTACTCCCTGGAAACCCTCCAGGCGCGTGGCAAGCTGTTCGTTGAGCACGGTCAAGAGATCTACAACGGTCAGATCGTTGGTCTGAACAGCCGTGACAACGACATGGGCGTCAACCCAACCAAAGGCAAGAAGCTCGACAACATGCGTGCTTCGGGCAAAGACGAAACCATCGCCCTGGTCCCACCTGTTCGCTTCACCCTGGAACAGGCCCTGGAATTCATCCAGGACGACGAGCTTTGCGAAGTCACGCCTAAGTCGATCCGCCTGCGTAAGAAGATCCTGGACGAAGGCGAGCGTACCCGCGCTGCCAAGAAAGCCAAGAACTGAGTTAACTCAGGCTGAATGAAAAACGCCCCCGGTCGAAAGGCCGGGGGCGTTTTTTTATGCCTGCAATTTGTGTTGTGCGGGCTCTTGTAGTGAGCGGGCTTGCCCCGCGCTGGGTGGCGAAGCCACCCCAAATCCAGGAACCTGAGTTTTATCTGGAAAAATGCAGAGACCGGGTTAGGGCCGCTTCGCAGCCCAGCGCGGGGCAAGCCCGCTCACCACAACAAGCCCGCTAACTACAAGGTTGTGATCAGAACTTGTCGAGGGTCTTGAACTTGGTCTCGCGCACCACTTCCTTCGGCTTGTACGCGCAATACCCCGGGCGCGGCCCGATTTTCGGGTGGTTGCGGCAAGTATCCGGGCGCTTGTCATAAATAGTGCAGAAGCGCGTCTTACGATCCAGGTACAGGCAGTCGTTGTTGCTCATGCGCTGCAGGGTAAAAATCTCGGATTTGTTGTTGTAGCGCTCGACGATGCCTTCCTTCTGCAACCGCTTGGCGATGTTCTTCGGCGGGTCGCCGCGCTCGAATTCATCGACGATGCCAATGCGGATCAGGTCCTTGATCTTCACCTCAACCGGCAGCGTGCAGCAGCTGGACACGCAGCCGCCGCACATATGGGCGGAATATTTCTGCCAAGTCTCGAGACGGTCGAGTTCCGCGGCGGCGATCAGTTGAGGCTTCATCGGGGTTCCAAAAGGTGGGGCTGTATCCGGGCGCGCGATCATACCGGGATTGGTGGTTTTTTGAACAATATTTTGCGTATTTCAGCTCAAAGGCTGGACATGGGCCGATCGGGCACGACCCCTGCATCAAATGCCTGTAAAGGTGAATGAGTTAAAAAACTGCCGAACCAGAGCGTCTACCGTCTGTCAGACCGACTAGGCTCTAGCAACTCTTTCAATCTCGCCCGAGGTCACACCGATGTCTCAGGAACCGCTTGCACGAGAAGCAGAGGTAGCCGCATTCCGCGATGCTGTCTTGACCAAACTCACCTACGCGGTGGGCAAAGACCCGGACCATGCCTTCGACCATGACTGGTTCGAAGCCATTGCCCTGGCCGCCCGCGACCAGATGGTCGACCACTGGATGGATCACACGCGGCGTATCTACCGCAAAGGCCAGAAGCGGGTTTATTACCTCTCCCTGGAATTCCTTATCGGCCGCCTGCTCTACGACAGCCTGAGCAACCTCGGCGTGCTGGAGATCGCTCGCGAAGCCTTGTCCGAGCTGGGTGTGGACCTCGAACGCATTCGCCTGCTGGAGCCCGACGCGGCGCTTGGCAACGGCGGCCTCGGCCGTCTGGCCGCGTGCTTTATGGAAAGCATGTCGACCTTGGGCATCGCCGGCCATGGTTATGGCATTCGTTATGAGCACGGCTTGTTCCGCCAGGCGATTGTCGATGGCTGGCAGCAGGAACAGACCGAACGCTGGCTGGATTTCGGCAACCCGTGGGAATTCGAGCGGGCCGAGGTGATTTACCCGATTGGCTTTGGCGGCAGCGTCGAGACCCTGCCGGATGCCTCCGGCAAGCTGATCCAGGTGTGGACGCCCAACGAAACCGTGCGTGCCGTTGCCTACGACACCCCGGTGGTCGGCTGGCGCGGCGCCAGCGTGAATACCTTGCGCCTGTGGCGTGCCCGTGCGGTGGAAGACCTACACCTGGAGCGCTTCAACGCCGGTGACCACCTGGGCGCCGTCGCCGAAGTGGCCCGCGCCGAGAGCATCTCCCGAGTGCTTTACCCGGCGGACAGCACCGAAGCGGGGCAGGAACTGCGCCTGCGCCAGGAATACTTCTTCGTCGCCGCCTCCTTGCAAGACCTGTTGCGCCGCCACAAAAACATGCACGGCTCGGTCCTGAGCCTGGGCGAACACGCGGCGATCCAACTCAACGACACCCACCCCTCGATCGCCGTGGCTGAGTTGATGCGCCAGTTGGTCGACCTGCACGACATTCCGTGGGAAGCCGCGTGGGATGTGACCGTCGAAACCCTGTCGTACACCAACCACACCCTGTTGCCCGAAGCCCTGGAAACCTGGCCGGTCGGCCTGATGGAGCGCATGCTGCCCCGGCACATGCAGATCATCTACCTGATCAACGCCCAGCACATCGATGCGCTGCGCGCCAAGGGCATCCATGACTTCGACGTGCTGCGCGCTGTGTCCCTGATCGAAGAAGACAACGGCCGCCGTGTGCGCATGGGCAATCTGGCGTTCCTCGGCTCCCACAGCGTCAACGGCGTGTCCGGCCTGCACACCCAACTGATGCGCAGCACGGTGTTCTCCGAACTGCACAAGCTCTACCCGGAGCGCATCAACAACAAGACCAACGGCATTACCTTCCGCCGCTGGCTGTACCAGGCCAACCCCAAGCTCACCGATATGCTGGTGGAAGCCTTGGGCCCGGACATTCTCGACAACATCGAAACCCGCCTGGGCGAGCTGGAAACCTTCGCCGAGAAACAGACCTTCCGCAAAGCCTTTGCCGACCAGCGCCTGCACAGCAAGCGTGCGCTGGCCGAGATCATCCATGAGCGCCTGGGCATTTCGGTGAACCCGGCGGCGATGTTCGACGTGCAGGTCAAGCGTATCCACGAATACAAGCGCCAGTTGCTCAACCTGCTGCACACCGTGGCGCTGTACCAGGCGATCCGTGCCGAGCCGGGCACCGACTGGGTGCCACGGGTGAAGATCTTCGCGGGCAAGGCGGCGGCCAGCTATCACCAGGCCAAGTTGATCATCAAGCTGACCAACGACATCGCGCGCACCGTCAACAACGACCCGACCGTACGTGGGCTGCTCAAGGTGGTGTTCCTGCCCAACTACAACGTCAGCCTGGCGGAAAGCATCATCCCGGCGGCGGACTTGTCGGAGCAGATCTCCACCGCCGGCTTTGAAGCCTCGGGCACCAGCAACATGAAGTTCGGCCTCAACGGCGCGCTGACCATCGGCACCATGGACGGCGCCAACGTGGAGATGCACGAGCGCGTGGGCGCCGATCACATGTTTATCTTCGGTCTCAGCGCACAGCAGGTCGAGGCACGTAAACACGCCGGGGAATTCAACGCCGGGCCCGATATTGCGGCGTCCCATCGTCTGAACGATGTGCTGCAAGCGATTCGGGGCGGGGTGTTCTCGCCGGACGATCCGGGCCGCTATGTGGGCTTGATCGACGGGTTGATCGACTACGACCGCTTCCTGGTCTGCGCCGACTTCGATTCCTACTGGGACGCCCAGGCGCGGGTCGAAGCGCATTGGCATGATTCCAAGGCGTGGTGGCGTTCGGCGGTGCTCAATACCGCACGGATGGGCTGGTTCTCGTCGGACCGGACGATCCGCGAGTACGCTACGGAAATCTGGAAAGCCCTCGACTAGATCTACTGTAGGAGCGAGCTTGCTCGCGAAAAACGCCAACGATAACGCGTGCTTTCTGATTTAACGCGGTATCTTTGCGTTCTTCGCGAGCAAGCTCGCTCCTACAGCACGGTTTGTTTAGGGAATATCGACCATGCAATGGATTTTCATGCTGATTGGCCTGGTGCTCGGCTGGACGCTCGATGAGTCGTTCTATGATGCGGGCATTGGTGCGCTGTTGGGGTTGGGCATTGGCCAGGCGATTCGCCTGTCGAAGCTGGCGGCCCAGGCGCAGCAACAGGCTGTTCAGTTGGAAGCCACGCAGAAGGCGTTGATCGCCCTGGGTGAGCGCCTGCGGCAACTGGAAGTACCCACGCCGACACGCACTGTCATCGTCGAGCCGCCTGTCCCTGAGGCGGCACCTGTCGCCAAGGCGCCTGAACTGGTGTGGGAGCTGCCGGCTGAATTGACGCCTGTCGCCATGGTCGCCGAACCGAGCCAGCCCTTGCCGGATGACGTCTGGACGCCTGCCCCGACGCCACGCCCGCCTCAAGAACCTGCCGCTCCCCGTGGCCCCAACCTGATCGAACGCGCCATCAGCGGCGCACGCAATTGGCTGTTTGGTGGCAACACCGTGCTGCGTGTCGGCGTGGTGCTGCTGTTTCTCGGCCTGGCGTTCCTGCTGCGCTACGCCACCGAAGGTATGGTGGTGCCGATCGAACTGCGTTACGCCGGCGTTGCGGCGGCGGCCCTTGGCCTGTTGGGCCTGGGCTGGTGGCTGCGGCTGCGCAACAGCAACTACGGCTTGATGCTGCAAGGCACCGGGATCGCGGTGCTGTACCTGACGGTGTTTGCCGCGATGCGCCTGCACCCGTTGATCGACCCGAGCGCGGCGCTGGGCCTGCTGGTGGCGGTCACGGTGTTCTCGGCGATCCTGGCGATTACCCAGGATGCGCTGGGACTGGCCTGTGCGGCAGCGCTCGGCGGCTTCGCGGCGCCGATCCTCACGTCCACCGGCGCCGGTAATCATGTCGCGCTGTTCAGTTATTTTGCCCTGCTCAATGCCGGTATCCTCGCCATCGCCTGGTTCAAGGCCTGGCGCCTGCTCAACCTGATCGGCTTTGTCGGCACCTTCGGTATCGGCTTTGCCTGGGGCATGCGTTCCTATACGCCTGAGTTGCTGTGGAGTACCGAGCCGTTCCTGATCCTGTTTTTCCTGATGTACCTGGCTATCGGCCTGTTGTTCGCCCGGCGCAAATTGCGGGAGATGGGCGACGCCCCCGAAGGTCGCGATGCGCTGTTGCGCTGGTCGGCGGCCAAGGGCGATTACGTTGATGGCAGCATGCTGTTCGGCCCGCCGCTGGTGGGGTTTGGCCTGCAGTTCGCGCTGGTGCAGCACCTTGAGTTCGCCGCGGCGTTCAGCGCGCTGGGCCTGGGCATCCTCTACATGGGCCTGGCCCGCGTGCTCAGTGGCGGGCGCGCCTTGCTGCTGGCGGAAACCTGCCTGGCCCTGGGGGTGATCTTTGCCAGCCTGGCGATTCCCCTGGGCCTCGATGCCCGATGGACCGCAGCCGCCTGGGCGGTGGAAGGTGCCGGGATCTTCTGGCTCGGCTTGCGCCAGCAGCGGCCGTTGGCGCGGGCATTTGGCCTGTTGCTGCAATTGGGCTCGGCGCTGGCGTTTCTCAGTGAGCTGCGCATCGGCGAACACACGCTGCTGGAGGGGGCGCCCCTGGGGGCGTTGCTGCTGGGCGCGGCGTTGCTGTTCAGCTTCGACCAACTGCGCAGGGCCGCGACGGAGCAGGCGGCGGAGTGGGAGCGCAAGGGCCTGCCGGTTCTGGCCAGCCTCGGCCTGGCCTTTGTGTACCTGCTCGCGCCGCTGTTGTTGCTGACTCAAGGCACTGCCATCAGTTGGGCGCTCGCCGGCCTGGCGACCCTGTTCATCGGCTTGCGGATTGGCTCGCGCACCTTCCTGTTCACGGCGTTTGCCGTGCAACTGCTGGCCGGGGCGTTGTTCCTGCTGCGCTTGCAAGGCGGCGACTCGGCAGCGGTATTCAACGCCGGCTGGAGCGGCCTGCTCAGCGCGTCGTTGATCGGCCTGGCGTTGATCGGCGGCATGCTGCTGGCGGCGCGCGATGACATGGTGCGCAGCGATGTACGGCTGTTGCGCGGGCTGTCCGTGGTGCTGCTGGCCGGGTTGGTGCTGATCAACCTTGCCGTGCTGTTTGTACTGCCATGGGAAAGCGCCAGCGGTGTGTGGGCGGCCAGTGGGTTGTTGATCATCTGGTTGAGCCTGTACCTGCAACAGCGCGTCAGTTTCGTGTTCGGGTTACTGCTGCAAGTGATCGGCGGCGCGTCGTTCCTGCTGGCGGTGCCGGAGCTGCTCGGGCCTTTGACCAGCGAGGGCCTGCGTCCCCTGGGGCATAGCGGGTTCTGGACACCGATGGTGTTGGGCCTGGCCGCCTTGATCGGTGCCTGGCGCCTGCAGCGTGAACCCCATGCGCCGGTGTTTGCCGTACTCAAGCTGCAACGCCTGTCGGACCTGCTGCTGGTGTGGGGCGCGGCGTGGTGGGCGTTGGCGCTGATCGCTGAAGTGCTGCGGTTTATGCCCGATGAGCTGCGGGGTGCGCTCCTGCTGGGTAGTGCGGCGGTCAGCGTGGCGATCTGGGCGTTGCTCGCGACGCGCCTGCGCTGGGCGTCCCTGGGCATGCTCTGCACCCTGTTGATGCCGGCGGCGGGGATGGTATTGCTGGTGTCTGCGCATAATTATTACCACCCGGCAGCGCACTACGGCTGGCTGGCCTGGCTGGCGGTGTTCGGGGTGCATTTCATCGCGCTGCGGCGTTTGGCGACGCTGGTGCCGGCCACCGTCCTGAGCGTTGCTCACGTGTTGGGTTGCTGGATGCTGATCGGCGTATTGGCGCTGGAGCTGCGCTACGGCCTGTTGTTGCTGTCGAGCGAATACAACGCCTGGCGCTGGCTGGGCTGGGCAATCCTGCCAAGTTTGTACCTGGTGCTGGCTGCTGCACCGCGTCGCTGGCCGTGGCCGGTGTCGGCGTATCCACGGGAATATCGAGTGCTGGCGGCACTCCCATTGGCGGTGCTGATGCTGGGCTGGTTCTGGCTGGCGAATACCTTCAGCGACGGCACGGCCAGGCCGCTGCCCTATGTGCCGTTGCTCAACCCGCTGGACCTCGGCTTGCTGTTTGCGCTGCTGGGCGTGTACCTGTGGTCGCGCAGCGTGGCGCCGCAACGCGGGCCGCGTGCTGAATTGATCGCCCAAGGCATTGCCGGTATTTCGCTGTTCGCGTTCTTTACGGCCCTGGTGATGCGCACCGCACACCACTGGGGCGGCGTGCCGTTCCATCTGGATGGGTTGCTGGAATCGATGTTGGTGCAAGCCGGCCTGTCGATTGTCTGGACCCTGATCGCCCTCGGCCTGATGATCGGCGGTCACCTGCGCCATCGTCGCGAAGTGTGGCTGATCGGCGCGGCGCTGATCGCGGTGGTGGTGGCCAAGCTGTTCTTTGTCGAGCTGAGCAACCGTGGCGGCCTGGCGCGGATCGTGTCGTTTATCGGCGTGGGCGGGTTGTTGCTGGTGGTGGGCTACTTTGCGCCGCTGCCGCCCAAGCGTGCCGAACCTGTGTTGGACACTGAAGGAGCATCCTCTTGATCGGTAAGTTGAGCGTGGTCGTGCTGGGCATCTGTACGACATTGTCGGCGTGGGCGCTGGAAACGCCGGCCGACTTCAGCAGCCAGGTGCCGCTCAGCGTCAGCGGCAACGGCCCCTGGTATCGCCTTGAGTTGCCCTTGGCCGTGCAACTGAATGCGCGCCAGGCTGACCTCAGCGATGTGCGGGTGTTTAACGCTGCCGGTGAACCCCAGGCCTACGCGCTGTCGCGTCAAGCGTCGCAACGCACCGAAAGTCGTGAAGTCACCGACGTGAAGTGGTTCCCGCTGTACGCCGCCGACACCCAGGCAACCTTGCCCGGTGTGGTGATGAAAACCACGGACGAAGGTACCCTGGTGGAAATCAAACCGTCCACCGCACCCAAGCCCGGCAAGCAGGTGCTGCGCGGCTGGGTGCTCGATGCCAGTAAAATCAAGGCGCCGTTGCAGCAGTTGAGCCTGGACTGGAGCCGCGAGCAGGAGGGCTTCCAGCGCTTCAGCATTGAAGCCAGTGATGACTTGCAGCACTGGCAATCCTGGGGGGATGGGCAAGTGGCGCGTTTGTCGTTTGCCGACGAGCGGGTCGAGCAGCATGACGTCAGTTTGCCGGGCCAGTCCGCGCGTTACCTGCGCCTGGTGTGGAAGGGGCAGGCGGCACCGTTGCTGACCTCGGCCAGGTTGGCCAGTGCCACCAGCAGCAGCCTGCCGCTGCCGCTGGTATGGTCGCAGCCGCTCTCGGGCACGCGGCTCAAGGCGGGTGAGTACACTTGGAAGTTGCCCACCGGGCTGGGTGTCGAACGCTTGCGTATCGAGCTGAAGCAGCCCAATACGCTGGCGCCGGTGACGTTGGCGGGGCGACGGGATGGCAATCAAGCCTGGCAGCCGCTGAGCAATGGTCTGCTCTACCGCCTGACCCAGAATGGCCAGGACGTGGTGCAGGACGAGTTGCAACTGCCCGGCCAGACGGTCGCCGAACTCAAGTTGCAGGTCGACGAGCGCGGCGGTGGCCTGGGCGTCGTGGAGCCGGCCCTGCACTTCGCGGTGCGCGCCACGCAGTTGGTGTTCCTGGCGCGGGGCGAGCCGCCGTTCACGCTGGCGCTGGGGAATGCTTCGGTGAAGGCGGCGAACCTGCCGTTTTCGACGCTGATCCCGGATTACACCGCCGAGCGCCTCAACACCCTGGGACAGGCCAAGGTGGCCGGGGCCGTCGCGGTCACTTCGCCAGCGGTCCCGGCGGCGGTCGACAGCGGGCCGAACTGGAAAAAACTCGGACTCTGGGCCGTATTACTGCTCGGCGTGGCGGCGCTGGGAGGCATGGCCTACAGTTTGCTGCGCAAGCCGCCGGAGGCACGTTAAATAAAGTCCATGAACTCTATTGGGTTTAAATCCTCTGATAGGAGGAAATACACCCCCGACTCGCGTTAAACTGCGCGGGTTTTTAGCCCCCCCCTTCATCGGAGCCTTCCATGTCCCGCGTTACCTTGAGTCGCTATTTGATTGAGCAGACCCGCAGCAACAACACGCCTGCCGATCTGCGCTTCCTTATCGAAGTGGTGGCGCGTGCTTGCAAGGAAATCAGCCACGCCGTGTCCAAAGGCGCATTGGGTGGTGTCCTGGGCAGCATGGGCACTGAAAACGTGCAGGGCGAAGTGCAGAAGAAGCTCGACGTGATTTCCAACGAAATCCTGCTCGAAGCCAACGAATGGGGCGGTCACCTGGCCGGCATGGCGTCCGAAGAAATGGACAATGCCTACCAGATCCCGGGCAAATACCCGAAGGGCGCCTACCTGCTGGTGTTCGACCCACTGGACGGTTCGTCCAACATCGACATCAACGCCCCGGTCGGCACCATCTTCTCGGTACTGCGTTGCCCGAACGAATACCTGAGCCAGAACGAAGCCCTGAACGAAAAGGCCTTCCTGCAGCCGGGCACTGAGCAGGTCGCTGCCGGCTACGCGATCTACGGCCCACAGACCATGCTGGTGCTGACCCTGGGCGATGGCGTCAAAGGCTTCACCCTGGACCGTGAAATGGGCAGCTTCGTCCTCACCCATGAAGACATCACCATTCCGGCTTCCACCCAGGAATTCGCGATCAACATGTCCAACCAGCGCCACTGGGAAGAGCCGGTCAAGCGCTATGTGAACGAGTTGATGGAAGGCGAAGAAGGCCCGTTGAAGAAGAACTTCAACATGCGTTGGGTCGCGGCGATGGTGGCCGACGTACACCGTATCCTGACCCGTGGCGGCCTGTTCATGTACCCACGCGACAGCCGCGAGCCGTCCAAACCGGGCAAACTGCGCCTGATGTACGAAGCCAACCCGATGTCCTTCCTGGTAGAACAGGCGGGCGGTGCGTCCACCGACGGCCGCCAGCGCATCCTTGATATCCAGCCCGACGGCTTGCACCAGCGTGTGGCGGTGTTCCTGGGTTCCAAGGAAGAAGTTGAGCGTGTGACCGCCTACCACAAGAAGTAAGCTGCGGCGATAAGTGAACGGCGTTGTTGTGAGCCGGTTCACCCTTAAAGAAGCCCCGAAACGTTTCAGCGTTTTCGGGGCTTTTTTGTTTTCGTTCGTCGGGAACCAGACACCTCTTTTCCCTTCTAAGCTTCTGGCAGATACCCAAGCTGCTTCGTCCCTCCAGGAGTTATTCCATGTCGTTACGCCGTCTCGCTTTGCTGGCCTTTTGCGTGCTGTTGGCCGCTTGCAGCAAGGTCAATCAAGAAAACTACGCAAAGTTGTCGGCCGGCATGCCTAAGGCCGAGGTGGAGTCGCTGCTGGGCAAGCCGACCGATTGTTCCGGCGCACTGGGCATGTCCAGCTGCACATGGGGCGATAAAAACAGCTTTATCAGCGTTCAATATGCCGGTGACAAAGTTCTGATGTTTTCCGGGCAAGGCCTGAAGTAAACCGGGGCGAAAGCCTGCGGGAGAAGAAGAATGATGCGTTTTGTTTTGTTCCTTTGCGCCAGCCTGTTTTTGGCGGGCTGCGCCAGCCATTCTGGCGATGATCTGCAACCCAAGACAGCGAGCAACGTCAACCTCAAGCGTTACCAGGGCACCTGGTATGAGTTGGCTCGATTGCCGATGTACTTCCAGCGCAACTGCGCGCAGTCCGAAGCCCGCTACACATTGCTGCCTGATGGCGATATGTCGGTATTCAACCGCTGCCTCACCACCGAGTGGAAGTGGGAAGAAGCCAAGGGCACGGCCACGCCGCAGGTGCCTGGCAAGACCGACAAGCTCTGGGTGGAATTCAACAACTGGTTTACGTCACTGCTGCCAGGCGTCGCCAAGGGCGATTACTGGGTGCTGTACGTCAGCGATGACTACAAGACCGCCATCGTCGGCAGCCCGAGCCGGCGCTATATGTGGATCCTGTCGCGCACGCCGACGGTCAGTGCGGACACCCGTGAAGACCTGTTGAGCAGGGCGCGGCAGCAAGGGTATGACACCACGCGGTTGATCTGGCGCACGTCGGATAAGCAGATGGCCAAGACTTCGCAATAACCCAGGATCACTACAGATCCAATTGTGGGAGGGGGCTTGCTCCCGATAGCGGTGTATCAGCAGATTATTTCTAGCTGACACACCGCAATCGGGAGCAAGCCCCCTCCCATATTTGTTATGTGTTGCCTGTCAGCTCAGCAAATCTCTCAAGACTTCAGTGAACGCCCGGTTGCTTTCTTCCTCGCCGGCATGCCGCCCATCGCGCACCACCCACTTGCCGTTCACCAGCACATCGCGCACCTGCCGATCACCGCCGGCAAACAGCCAGCGATTGAGGATGCCGTCTTGTGTCGCTGTCGCCAGGTAAGGGTCGTTACCGTCCAGCACGATCCAATCCGCACGCTTGCCCACTTCCAGTCGACCTATCGGCTGCCCCAGCGCTTGTGCGCCGCCGTCCAGCGCCGCATCGAACAACGTACGGCCGACCATCGGCTGGTCGCTGCGATACAAGCGATTGCGCCGTTGATCGCGCAGGCGTTGGCCGTATTCCAGCCAGCGCAGTTCTTCCACCACGCTCAGTGATACATGGCTGTCGGAACCGATTCCCAGGCGTCCGCCCTGGGCGAGGAAATCCACGGCCGGGAAAATCCCGTCGCCCAGGTTGGCTTCGGTGGTCAGGCACAAGCCGGCAATCGCGCGGCTCGTGGCCATGCGTGTCACTTCTTCCGGGTTGGCATGGGTGGCGTGGACCAGGCACCAGCGCTCATCGACCTCGGCGTTGTCGTACAGCCATTGCAACGGGCGTTTGCCGCTCCAGGCCAGGCAGTCGTCGACTTCCTTTTGCTGTTCGGCGATATGGATATGCACCGGGCACGTCTTGTCGCTGGCAGCCAATACCTCATTGATCTGCTGTGGCGTAACCGCGCGCAGCGAGTGGAAGCACAGCCCCAGTTGCTGCGCCGGTTGCGCCGCGAGGATCGGTTTGAGGCGCGCCTGCAGGTCCAGGTAGTTTTGGGTGCTGTTGATAAACCGTCGCTGGCCCTCATTGGGCGCCTGGCCGCCGAACCCGGAGTGGGTATAGAGCACCGGTACCAGCGTCAGCCCGATACCGCTGCTCGCTGCGGCTTGGCTGATCTGCCGTGACAATTCCGTGCGGTCGGCGTAGGGCTGGCCGCTGACGTCGTGATGCACGTAGTGGAATTCAGCCACCGAGGTGTAACCGGCCTTGAGCATCTCGATATACAACTGTCGGGCAATCACCTGCAGTTGCTCCGGGCTGATCTTGCCGACCATGCGGTACATCAGGTCGCGCCAGGTCCAGAAACTGTCATTCGGGTTGCCGGCCACTTCGGCCAACCCGGCCATGGCGCGCTGAAAGGCGTGGGAGTGCAGGTTCGGCATGCCCGCCAATACCGGGCCCCTGAGCCGTTCGGCACCGTCTGCGCTGGCGTTGGCCTCAACCTGTGTCAGCAGGCCATCGGCGCTGACTTCAAGACGTACATCGTTGGCCCATCCACTAGGCAGCAGCGCGCGTTCGGCAAAGAAAGCGGACATGATTAGAGCACCCCGGTCGTGTGTTTATTTGTATATACATATACAGACGTTTGCCTGCTCGGTAAACTCCGGCAATCTATGCATCTTTTCCCCTTGCAAGGATTCCCTGTGCCGACTCCGCCCGCCAAGTCTTCACTGGCTGCCCACATGGACGAAAGTCCGGCGCCCTTGTATGCCCGCGTCAAACAGATGATCAGCCAGCAGATCCTCAACGGCAACTGGCCGCCCCATTACCGCGTACCGTCGGAGAGCGAACTGGTCAGCCAGTTGGGCTTCAGCCGCATGACCATCAACCGTGCCCTGCGCGAACTCACCGCCGAAGGTTTGCTGGTGCGCATGCAAGGTGTCGGTACGTTCGTCGCCGAGCCCAAGAGCCAGTCGGCGCTGTTCGAAGTGCACAACATTGCCGATGAGATCGCCTCCCGCGGTCATCGGCATACCTGCCAGGTCATCACCCTGGGCGAAGAGGCTGCCGGTTCCGAGCGCGCCGTCGCCCTGGAAATGCGCGAAGGCGGGCGGGTGTTCCACTCGTTGATCGTGCATTACGAAAACGATATTCCCGTGCAAATCGAGGACCGTTTCGTCAACGCCCTGGTCGCGCCGGAGTACCTGCAACAGGACTTCACCCTGCAAACCCCCTATGCCTATCTCAACCAGGTGGCGCCGTTGACCGAAGGCGAGCATGTGGTCGAAGCGATTCTCGCCGACGTTGCCGAGTGCAAGTTGCTGCAGATCGAGCCGAGCGAGCCGTGCCTGTTGATTCGCCGGCGTACCTGGTCCGGTCGTCAGCCGGTGACTGCCGCGCGTTTGATCCACCCCGGTTCCCGCCACAGTCTGGAAGGACGGTTCAGTAAATGAGTGCAGTAAAAGTCTGGCGCGCCGCCGATTACGCGCGCATGCCGTGGAAAAACGGCGGCGGCAGTACCGAAGAAATCACCCGCGATGCCGGCGAGGGCCTGGAAGGCTTCGGCTGGCGCCTGTCGATTGCCGATATCGGCGAGTCTGGCGGTTTTTCCACCTTTGCCGGCTACCAGCGCGTGATCACCGTGATCAAAGGCGCAGGCATGGTGCTGACCGTGGATGGCGAGGAGCAGCGCGGGTTGTTACCGCTGCAACCGTTCGCCTTCAAAGGCGACAGCCAGGTTTCATGCCGCTTGATTACCGGGCCGATCCGCGACTTCAACCTGATCTACTCGCCCCAGCGTTACCATGCGCGGTTGCAGTGGGTGGATGGTGTGCAACGGTTTTTCAGCACGGCGCAGACGGTGCTGGTGTTCAGTGTGGCGGATGAAGTGAAGGTGCTGGACGAGGTACTGGGCCATCACGATTGCCTGCAAGTGGACGGTAACAGCGGTCTGCTGGATATTTCCGTCACGGGTCGCTGCTGCATCATCGAACTGACCCCGCGGGGTTAAAAAATGTGGGAGGGGGCTTGCTCCCGATAGCGGTGGATCAGTGGGTATATCCTGGGCTGACACACCGCAATCGGGAGCAAGCCCCCTCCCACATTTGTTTTTGTGTCGCTTATAGAATCTGTTTCCAGTCCCTGCACCAATTTGTTACCGAACGCCCCAGCTCGGCGCAAAACCGCGCTGTCGTGACACACCTCCCTCGCTATAAAACCCCTTCGCAAGAAATTTCATCACGCCTCGAAGCCTTAATTTACAAGGCTCGCACACGCTTTTCGGAAAAATCCTAACACCTCTCTCGGAAAGTTGGCCGCTTGATTGCATATGCTTGTATGTACAAGTAAAGATGTGTGCGTAAGACTCTCCTTCGCACCATCCATGTTCGCGCATCGATCGCCGAGGAGTTCTTGTTGTGACCAAGCCTACAAAATACCGTGACGTCGAAATCCGCGCCGCCCGCGGTAACAAGCTCACCGCCAAAAGCTGGCTGACTGAAGCGCCGCTGCGCATGCTGATGAACAACCTCGACCCGCAAGTGGCCGAGAACCCCAAGGAACTGGTGGTGTACGGCGGTATTGGC
This sequence comes from Pseudomonas sp. 1 R 17, assembly GCF_900067035.1. Taxonomy (NCBI): domain Bacteria; kingdom Pseudomonadati; phylum Pseudomonadota; class Gammaproteobacteria; order Pseudomonadales; family Pseudomonadaceae; genus Pseudomonas; species Pseudomonas sp. 1 R 17. Next base: position 205,215 of record NZ_FKLB01000019.1, on the reverse strand, counting down.
CGTGCAGCGCGCAACTGGGAGTGCTACGACCAGATCGTCGAGAGCCTCACCCACCTGAATGACGACGAAACCCTGCTGGTGCAATCCGGCAAGCCGGTCGGCGTGTTCAAGACCCACAGCAATGCCCCGCGTGTGCTGATCGCCAACTCCAACCTGGTACCGCACTGGGCCAGCTGGGAGCACTTCAATGAACTGGATGCCAAGGGCCTGGCCATGTACGGCCAGATGACCGCCGGCAGCTGGATCTACATCGGCAGCCAGGGCATCGTCCAGGGCACCTACGAAACCTTCGTCGAAGCCGGTCGCCAGCATTACGACAGCAACTTGAAGGGTCGTTGGGTCCTCACCGCCGGCCTCGGCGGCATGGGCGGTGCCCAGCCTCTGGCCGCAACCCTCGCTGGCGCGTGCTCGCTGAACATTGAATGCCAGCAGGTCAGCATCGATTTCCGCCTCAATAGCCGCTATGTCGACGAGCAGGCCACCGACCTCGATGACGCCCTGGCCCGCATCGCCAAGTACACAAAGGAAGGCAAGGCCATCTCCATCGCGTTGCTGGGTAACGCCGCTGAAATCCTGCCGGAACTGGTCAAGCGTGGCGTGCGCCCGGACATGGTTACCGACCAGACCAGCGCCCACGACCCGCTCAACGGTTACCTGCCGGCCGGCTGGACCTGGGACGAATACCGCGCCCGCGCCAAGACCGAACCGGCTGCCGTGATCAAGGCCGCCAAGCAGTCGATGGCAGTGCACGTCAAAGCCATGCTGGACTTCCAGAAGCAAGGCATCCCGACCTTCGACTACGGCAACAACATCCGCCAGATGGCCCAGGAAGAGGGCGTGGAAAATGCCTTCGACTTTCCAGGCTTCGTACCGGCGTACATCCGTCCGCTGTTCTGCCGTGGCATCGGCCCGTTCCGCTGGGCTGCGCTGTCGGGCGACCCGCAGGACATCTACAAGACCGACGCCAAGGTCAAAGAGCTGATCCCCGATGACGCACACCTGCACAACTGGTTGGACATGGCGCGCGAGCGCATCAGCTTCCAGGGCCTGCCAGCGCGTATCTGCTGGGTTGGCCTGGGCCAACGCGCCAAGCTCGGCCTGGCGTTCAACGAGATGGTGCGTAGCGGCGAGCTGTCGGCACCGGTGGTGATCGGTCGTGACCACTTGGACTCCGGTTCGGTCGCCAGCCCCAACCGCGAAACCGAATCCATGCAGGACGGTTCCGACGCCGTGTCCGACTGGCCGCTGCTCAACGCCTTGCTCAACACCGCCAGCGGCGCGACCTGGGTTTCGCTGCACCACGGTGGCGGCGTGGGCATGGGCTTCTCCCAGCACTCCGGCATGGTGATCGTCTGTGACGGGACCGACGAAGCGGCCGAGCGCATCGCCCGCGTGCTGCACAACGACCCGGCCACCGGTGTGATGCGTCATGCGGACGCCGGTTACCAGATCGCCATCGACTGCGCCAAAGAGCAGGGCCTCAATCTTCCAATGATCAAGTAACCAATGTGGGAGGGGGCTTGCTCCCGATGGCGGTGTATCAGCCAATAGGTCTGGTGACTGACCCACTGCTATCGGGAGCAAGCCCCCTCCCACAGTTGAGCGGCGGCGACCCCCAAGACAATCCATCAGAGGTTGAACACCCATGGCTGCAAGTGACGCGCGTGCAAGCACCACCCCGTTGATCGAAAGGCGTTCGATCGACTACATCCCGGAAGCGGAAAGACACGGTCGTCTCTTGAGCCAGTTCACCCTGTGGCTGGGTGCCAACCTGCAGATCACGGCGATCGTCACCGGGGCCCTGGCCGTGGTGCTGGGCGGTGATGTGTTCTGGTCGTTGATCGGTCTGTTGATCGGTCAACTGCTGGGCGGCGGCGTCATGGCGTTGCATGCGGCGCAAGGGCCCAGGCTGGGCCTGCCGCAGATGATCTCCAGCCGGGTGCAGTTCGGTGTGTACGGCGCGGCGATTCCGATCGTGCTGGTCTGCCTGATGTACCTTGGTTTCACCGCAACCGGCACCGTGCTTTCCGGCCAGGCCCTGGGCCAGTTGTTTGGTGTCAGCGACAGCGTCGGGATCCTGATCTTCGCCAGTGTCATCGTGCTGGTCACGGTGCTCGGTTACCGGGTGATCCACTTCATCGGCCGCGTTGCCAGCGTCATTGGCGTGATTGCCTTTGTCTACCTGTTCAGCCGTCTGATGAGCCAGGCCGACGTAGGCGCACTCCTGCAAATCCGCCACTTCAGCTGGAGCAGCTTCCTGCTGGCGGTGTCGCTCGCGGCCTCCTGGCAAATCGCCTTCGGCCCGTACGTGGCGGACTATTCACGCTACCTGCCGAGCAACACGTCCTCGCTGAAAACCTTTCTTGCCGCAGGCGCAGGTTCGGTGGTGGGTGCACAAGTGGCGATGATCCTCGGCGTGTTTGCCGCGGCCATGTCCAACGGGCAATTTGCCGGTCACGAAGTGGCCTACATCGTCGGCCTGGGCGGTACCGGAGCCACTGCGGCGCTGCTGTATTTCAGCATCGCGTTCGGCAAGGTCACCATCTCCACGCTGAACTCCTACGGCAGCTTCATGTGCATTGCCACGATCATCAGCGGCTTTCGCGGTCGCCTCGAGGTCACGCGCTTGCAGCGCCTGTTTTTCGTACTGGCCATCGTCGGTACGGCGACCCTGATCGCCTTGCTCGGGCAGCACTCGTTCCTGGGGGCGTTCAAGTCCTTCATCCTGTTCCTGCTGGCGTTTTTTACCCCATGGAGCGCGATCAACCTGGTCGACTACTACTGCATCACCCGCGATCGCTACGACGTGCCGGCGCTGGCCGATCCGAACGGGCGCTATGGCCGTTGGAACCTGCTCGGTATCAGCGTGTATGTCTTCGGTGTGCTGGTGCAATTGCCGTTCATCTCCACCAAGTTCTACACCGGTCCCCTGGTGGCGGCCCTGGGGGATGTGGATATTTCCTGGATCATCGGCCTGGTTCTTCCCGCCGCGCTCTATTGCTGGGCGGCGAAAAAGTGGCCTCGCGCAACGCCTGAACACCTGACCCTGCCGACAGAGCAGGGCGCTGCACCGACGACGACAAACGGGCTGGTTGCACAGGCCTGATGGGACGTGGACAGGGCAGGATGCCTACTGACTGCCGTAATCCATTTCAAGATTTGGGAGCGTCACAACAATGAAAATGCATAAGACCCTGTTGGCCACCGTGTTTTCCGCGGGCTTGCTGGCCACTGCTGGCGCCCAGGCGGCCGGTTGGTGTGAATCCGGCAAACCGGTGAAATTCGCCGGCCTGAACTGGGAAAGCGGCATGTTGCTCACCGACATCCTGCAAACCGTGCTGGAAAAAGGCTACGACTGCAAAACCGACAGCTTGCCAGGCAACTCCATCACCATGGAAAACGCCCTGAGCAGCAACGACATCCAAGTGTTTGCCGAAGAATGGGTCGGCCGCAGCGAAGTCTGGAACAAGGCCGAGAAGGCCGGCAAAGTCGTCGGTGTCGGTGCCCCGGTGGTGGGCGCCGTAGAAGGCTGGTACGTACCGCGCTACGTGATCGAAGGCGACGCCAAGCGCAAGCTGGAAGCCAAGGCGCCGGACCTGAAAAACATCGCCGACCTGGCCAAGTACGCCGCGGTGTTCAAGGACCAGGAAGAACCGTCCAAGGGCCGTTTCTACAACTGCCCGGCCGGCTGGACCTGCGAGCTGGACAACAGCGAAATGCTCAAGAGCTACGGCCTGGAAAGCACCTACACCAACTTCCGCCCAGGCACCGGCCCGGCGCTGGATGCGGCGGTGCTGTCGAGCTACAAGCGTGGCGAGCCGATCCTGTTCTACTACTGGTCGCCAACCCCGCTGATGGGCCAGGTCGACCTGGTCAAGCTGGAAGAAAAACCCGGTGTGGATAAGACCGTGAGCATCAAGGTCGGCCTGTCCAAGACCTTCCACGAACAAGCCCCGGAACTGGTGGCCGTGCTGGAAAAAGTCAACTTGCCCATCGACCTGCTGAACCAGAACCTGGGGCGCATGGCCAAGGAGCGCATTGAGTCGCCGAAACTGGCGAAAATTTTCCTCAAGGAACATCCTGAAGTCTGGCACGCCTGGGTGAGCGACGAGGCAGCCAAGAAAATCGACGCGGCCTTGTAGGTCAAGTGTGCACGGCTACCCTCATGGGTAGCCGGGCGCCTGGCCACAACCCACTGGATCGAGAGCACGCTATGTTTCCTGAGAGTTTTACGTTTTCCATCGCCGACTGGGTCAATGGTTGGGTGGATTCACTGGTCACCAACTACGGCGATGTGTTCCGGCACATCTCCGACACCCTGCTGTGGGCCATCGTCAACCTGGAAGGGCTGCTGCGCGCCGCCCCCTGGTGGCTGATGCTGGCCATCGTCGGCGCCGTTGCCTGGCATGCCACCCGCAAGGTGCTGACCACGGCGGTGATCGTTGGTTTGCTGTTCCTGGTGGGCGCGGTCGGCCTGTGGGACAAGCTGATGCAGACCCTGGCGCTGATGATGGTTGCCACGGTGATCTCGGTGTTGATCGGCATCCCGCTGGGCATCCTGTCGGCGCGCAGCAATCGCCTGCGTTCGGTGTTGATGCCGCTGCTCGACATCATGCAGACCATGCCCAGCTTCGTGTACCTGATCCCGGTGCTGATGCTGTTCGGCCTGGGCAAGGTGCCAGCGATTTTCGCCACGGTGATCTACGCCGCGCCGCCACTGATTCGCCTCACCGACCTGGGGATTCGCCAGGTCGACGGCGAAGTCATGGAAGCCATCAACGCCTTTGGTGCCAACCGCTGGCAACAGCTGTTCGGCGTGCAATTGCCGCTGGCGCTGCCGAGCATCATGGCCGGTATCAACCAGACCACCATGATGGCGTTGTCGATGGTAGTGATCGCCTCGATGATCGGCGCCCGTGGCTTGGGTGAAGACGTCCTGGTCGGCATCCAGACCCTCAACGTCGGCCGTGGCCTCGAAGCCGGGCTGGCGATCGTGATTCTCGCCGTGGTCATCGACCGCATTACCCAGGCCTATGGTCGTCCACGGCATGAGGCGAGCAAATGACTACTGTCAGCAAAATCGAAGTTAAAAACGTCTTCAAGATCTTCGGCGCCCGCTCCAAGGAGGCGCTGGCGATGGTTGGCCAGGGCAAGACCAAGGACCAGGTGCTGGCCGAGACCGGCTGCGTGGTCGGCGTGAACGATTTGTCCCTGAGCATCGGCACCGGTGAGATCTTCGTGATCATGGGCCTGTCGGGCTCGGGCAAATCCACGCTGGTGCGCCACTTCAACCGCCTGATCGACCCCACCAGCGGCGCGATCCTGGTGGACGGCGAAGACATCCTGCAACTGGACATGGACGCCCTGCGCCAATTCCGTCGGCACAAGATCAGCATGGTGTTCCAGAGCTTCGGCCTGCTGCCCCACAAGAGCGTGCTCGACAACGTCGCCTACGGCCTCAAGGTGCGTGGCGAAACCAAGCAGGTCTGCGCTGAACGCGCGCTGCACTGGATCGAAACCGTGGGCCTCAAGGGCTACGAAAACAAGTACCCGCACCAGCTCTCCGGCGGCATGCGCCAGCGTGTCGGCCTGGCCCGCGCCCTGGCCGCTGACACCGACATCATCCTGATGGACGAAGCCTTCAGCGCCCTCGACCCGCTGATCCGCGCCGAGATGCAGGACCAGTTGCTCGAGCTGCAAAAGACCCTGCACAAGACCATCGTGTTCATCACCCACGACCTCGACGAGGCCGTGCGTATCGGCAACCGCATCGCGATTCTCAAGGACGGCCGGCTGATCCAGGTCGGCACGCCGCGGGAGATCCTGCATTCGCCGGCGGATGAGTATGTGGATCGGTTTGTCCAGCGGCGTGCGGCGGTGGTCTGACCCAGGTTCTGTGGTGAGGCCGGCAAAGCTGTAGAGAATATGAAGAGGTCAACAATGTCCCAGGCAGCAAAAATCATCATCGCCGACACCCCCCTGCGCTGGCAGGACGTGGTCGCCGTGGCCCGTCACGGTGCGGTGCTCGAACTCTCGGGCCAGGCCTGGGCGCGTATCGACAATGCCCAGGCCATCGTGCAGCGCATCGTTACCAGCGGCGAACGCGCCTACGGCGTGAACACCGGGTTGGGCGCATTGTGCAACGTGTCGCTTAAAGGCGAGCAACTGAGCCAGCTGTCGCGCAATACCCTGTTGAGTCACGCCTGTGGCGTCGGCCCGGTCCTCAGCGACGAGCAGACCCGCGCGATCATCTGCGCGGCGGTCATCAACTACAGCCACGGCAAATCCGGCCTGCATCCGCAGGTGGTGCATTCGCTGCTGGCGCTGCTCAACCACGGCATCACGCCACAAGTACCGTCCCAGGGCTCGGTGGGTTACCTGACTCATATGGCCCATGTCGGCGTGGCGCTGCTGGGTGTCGGAAATGTGAGCTATCGCGGCCGGATCGTCCCGGCGCAACAGGCCCTGGACGAAGAAGGTTTGCAGCCGGTGGTCCTCGGCGCCAAGGACGGCCTGTGCCTGGTCAACGGCACGCCGTGCATGACCGGCCTGAGCTGCCTGGCCCTGGCCGACGCCCATCACTTGCTGCAATGGGCCGACGTGATCGGCGCCATGAGCTTCGAGGCACAACGCGGCCAGATCGACGCCTTTGACGAAGAAATCATCGCCCTCAAGCCGCACACGGGCATGCAGCATGTCGGCCGCAACCTGCGTGCGTTGCTCGATGGCAGTGAAGTGATTGCGAGCAGCAAAGGCATCCGCACCCAGGACGCCCTGAGCCTGCGCTCGATCCCGCAGATCCACGGCGCGGCGCGCGACCAGGTGGAACACGCCACTCGTCAGATCGAGACCGAACTCAACAGCGCCACCGACAACCCGCTGGTGCTCGGCACGCCGGACCACTACCGCGTGGTGTCCCAGGCCAACCCCCACGGCCAGTCCGTCGCCCTGGCGGCCGACCTGCTGGCGATTGCCCTGGCCGAAATCGGCTCGGTGGCCGAGCGCCGCCTCGACCGCCTGATCAACCCCCACGTCAGCGGCCTGCCGGCGTTCCTGGTGAGCAACCCAGGGGTCAACTCCGGGATGATGATCGTGCAGTACGTCGCCGCCTCGCTGTGCGGACAGAACCGCCAATTGGCGCAACCGGCGGTGCTCGACAACTTCGTCACCTCGGGCCTGCAGGAGGACCACCTGAGCATGGGCACCAACGCCGCGCTCAAGCTGCACCAGGTAGTGGCCAACGTCACCCAGATCCTCGCCATCGAGTACCTGCTGGCGGCCCAGGCCTTCGAATTCCTGAAAGACCAGCGCTTCGGCGCGGGCACCGATCGCGCCTGGCGCCTGTTGCGTGAAGTGGTGCCGGCCTATGAGCAGGACCGTTGGCTGGCGCCGGATATTGCGGCCGCCGCCAAGGTGCTCAAGGACACCGCATTACCGAATCTGTACTGAATACTTATTTCAAAAGAATAATTCACAAGGAGTATGAATGTGACTGCGCTAAACCTGATTCCAGGCCAACTGAGCCTCGCCCAACTGCGGGCCATCTACCAGCAGCCGGTAACCCTCAGTCTGGATGACAGTGCCTCGGCCCAGATCGAAGCCAGTGTGGCCTGCGTGGAACAGATTCTCGCCGAGAACCGCACCGCCTATGGCATCAACACTGGTTTCGGCCTGCTGGCCTCGACCCGCATCGCCAGCGAAGACCTGGAAAACCTCCAGCGTTCCCTGGTGTTGTCCCACGCCGCCGGCGTCGGTGAGCCGATCAGCGATGCGCTGGTGCGGCTGGTCATGGTGCTCAAGGTCAACAGCCTCAGCCGTGGGTTCTCCGGGATTCGCCGGCAGGTGATCGACGCGCTGATTGCGCTGATCAATGCCGAGGTGTACCCGCATATTCCTCTGAAAGGCTCCGTTGGTGCTTCCGGTGACCTGGCGCCGTTGGCGCACATGTCCCTGGTGCTGCTGGGCGAAGGCAAGGCGCGCTACAAGGGCGAATGGCTGGAAGCCACCGACGCGCTGAAAGTCGCCGGCCTGACGCCGCTGACCCTCGCCGCCAAGGAGGGCCTGGCGCTGCTCAACGGCACCCAGGTGTCCACCGCCTATGCCTTGCGTGGCCTGTTCGAAGGCGAAGACCTGTTCGCCGGCGCCCTGGCGTGCGGCGGCCTTACCGTGGAAGCGGTGCTGGGTTCGCGCTCGCCGTTCGACGCCCGTATTCATGCGGCTCGCGGTCAACGTGGGCAGATCGATTCGGCGGCGGCCTACCGTGACCTGCTCGGTGAGAGCAGCCAGGTGTCGCAGTCGCACCAGAACTGCGACAAGGTGCAGGACCCGTACTCCCTGCGCTGCCAGCCACAAGTCATGGGCGCCTGCCTGACCCAGTTGCGCCAGGCGGCCGAGGTACTGGTGGTCGAAGCCAACGCCGTGTCCGATAACCCGTTGGTATTTGCCGCTGAGGGTGACGTGATCTCCGGTGGCAACTTCCACGCCGAACCGGTGGCCATGGCCGCTGACAACATGGCCTTGGCCATCGCCGAAATCGGCTCCCTGAGCGAGCGTCGCATCTCGCTGATGATGGACAAGCACATGTCGCAACTGCCGCCGTTCCTGGTGGGCAATGGCGGGGTGAACTCCGGTTTCATGATCGCCCAGGTGACCGCCGCCGCCCTCGCCAGTGAGAACAAGGCATTGGCTCATCCCCATAGCGTCGACAGCATCCCGACGTCCGCCAACCAGGAAGACCACGTGTCGATGGCCCCGGCTGCCGGCAAGCGCCTGTGGGAAATGGCCGAGAACACCCGCGGCATCCTCGCCGTGGAATGGCTGGCCGCGTGCCAGGGCCTGGACCTGCGCGAAGGCCTGAAAACCTCGCCGAAGCTGGAAAAAGCCCGTGGCATCCTGCGCGACAAAGTGACGTTCTACGACAAGGACCGCTTCTTCGCCCCGGACATCATCGCCGCCAGCGAACTGCTCGCCAGCCGCTGCCTGAATGAGCTGGTGCCGGCCACGTTGCTGCCGAGCCTGTAAGCGGTTCAGACAACGGCATGGCTCTCTGTGGTGAGCGAGCTTGCTCGCGCCGGGCTGCGCAGCAGCCCCAAAAAAGGCCGCGAGCGCTTCGCACTCGAGCGCGAGCAAGCTCGCTCACCACAAACAACTTTCTCAGGATAAAAATAATTAGGGACGAGAAATGCACCAGCAAGAAAAGGGTTTGAAACGCGGGCTGAGCGCCCGACATATTCGCTTCATGGCCCTCGGTTCCGCGATCGGCACCGGGCTGTTCTACGGGTCCGCCTCGGCCATCCAGATGGCTGGCCCCGCCGTGCTGCTGGCCTACCTGATCGGCGGCGCCGCAGTGTTCATGGTGATGCGCGCCCTCGGTGAAATGGCCGTGCACAACCCGGTCTCCGGCTCCTTCGGCCAATACGCCAGCACCTACCTGGGCCCGTTGGCCGGTTTTATCCTGGGCTGGACCTACGCCTTTGAAATGATCATCGTCTGTCTCGCCGACGTCACCGCCTTCGGCATCTACATGGGCTTCTGGTTTCCCGAGGTCGCACGCTGGGTCTGGGTGCTCGGCATCGTGTTTTTGATCGGCGGCCTGAACCTGTGCAACGTCAAGGTCTTTGGCGAGATGGAGTTCTGGCTGTCGCTGCTCAAGGTCGGCGCCATCGTGGCGATGATCCTCGGCGGTTTCGGCATCATGCTGTTCGGCATCCACTCGGCCGGCGAAACCCAGGCCAGCGGCCTGAGCAACCTGTGGGCCCACGGCGGCTTCATGCCCAACGGCATTGGTGGGCTGATCGCCTCGTTTGCAGTGGTGATGTTCGCGTTTGGCGGCATCGAGATCATCGGCATCACCGCCGGTGAAGCCAAGGATCCGCAGCGCGTGATCCCCAAGGCGATCAACGCCGTGCCGCTGCGCATCCTGTTGTTCTACGTGCTGACGTTGTTTGTCTTGATGGCCATCTACCCATGGCCGCAGATCGGCAGCCAGGGCAGTCCGTTCGTGCAGATCTTCAGCAACCTCGGGATAGGCTCGGCGGCGACCCTCCTCAATATCGTGGTGATTTCGGCGGCCGTGTCGGCTATCAACAGCGACATCTTCGGTGCCGGCCGCATGATGTACGGCCTGGCGCAGCAAGGGCAGGCGCCCAAGGGCTTTGCCCGGTTGTCCAGGCAAGGCGTACCGTGGATGACGGTGGTGGTGATGGGCGCCGCCTTGCTCGGCGGTGTGCTGCTCAACTACCTGATCCCGGAAAACGTGTTCCTGCTGATCGCATCGATTGCCACCTTCGCCACCGTATGGGTGTGGCTGATGATCCTGTTCACCCAGGTCGCCATGCGCCGCTCGATGACGAAAGAGCAGGTCGCCGAATTGAAATTCCCGGTGCCGTTCTGGCCCTACGCGCCGGCTGCGGCCATCGTGTTCATGCTGTTTGTGTTTGGCGTGCTCGGTTACTTCCCGGACACCCAGGCGGCCTTGCTGGTCGGTGCGGTGTGGATCGTGTTGCTGGTCGTTGCCTATCTGCTGTGGGTCAAGCCCGCCGCCGGGCAAGCGGCCAAGGTCCATTACGACCCGGCCTTGTCTCATCGATAACTTAGGGAGGCGTTGATGAAAACCCTTTGGCAACACTGCCACGTCGCAACCATGGCCCAGGGCAAATACTCGATCATCGAGGATGCCGCCCTGGTCACCGCCGGTTCGCTCATCGAGTGGATCGGTCCGCGCAGCGAAGTACCGACGGCGGATTACGCCCAGGTGCATGATCTGCAAGGCGCGTGGGTCACCCCCGGGCTGATCGACTGCCACACCCACGCGGTGTTTGGCGGCAATCGCAGCGGCGAATTCGAGCAGCGCCTCGAGGGCGTGAGCTATGCCGACATCGCGGCCAAGGGCGGCGGTATTGCCAGCACCGTGCGCGCCACCCGCGCCGCCACGGAGGATGAACTCTTCGCCAGCGCCCATAAGCGCCTGCGCAGCCTGCTGCGCGATGGCGTGACCACGGTGGAGATCAAGTCCGGCTACGGCCTGGACCTGGCCAACGAGCGCAAGATGTTGCGTGTGGCTCGGCGCCTGGGCGAAGCGCTGCCGGTCAGCGTGCGTGCCACGTGCCTGGCGGCCCATGCATTGCCGCCGGAGTACAAGGACCGCGCCGACGATTACATCGAGCACATCTGCAATGAAATGCTGCCGGCCTTGGCGGCGCAGGGGTTGGTGGACGCGGTGGATGCGTTCTGCGAATACCTGGCGTTTTCCACCGAGCAGGTGGAGCGGGTGTTCAAGGTCGCCCAGCAACTCGGCCTGCCGGTGAAACTGCATGCCGAGCAGCTGTCGTCGCTGCACGGCTCCAGCCTGGCGGCGCGTTACCACGCGCTGTCGGCGGATCACCTGGAATTCATGACCGAAGAAGACGCCATCGCCATGGCCGCTGCCGGCACCGTCGCCGTGTTGCTGCCGGGGGCGTTCTACTTCCTGCGCGAAACCCAGCTGCCGCCGATGGACGCCCTGCGCAGGCACGGCGTGAAGATCGCCATCGCCAGTGACCTCAACCCCGGCACCTCGCCGGCGTTGTCGGTACGCCTGATGCTGAACATGGCCTGCACCCTGTTCCGTATGACCCCGGAAGAAGCCCTGGCCGGTGTCACACAACATGCGGCCACCGCCCTGGGCATGGGCGACACCCATGGGTCCCTTGAAGTGGGCAAGGTCGCCGACTTTGTCGCCTGGCAGATTGATCGCCCCGCCGACCTCGCCTATTGGCTGGGCGGTGAGCTGGATAAACGCGTCGTGCGCCACGGCGTCGACGTCACCCTATAAGGAGCACTGCTGTGGATAAGGTTCTGAACTTCAAACAAGGCCGTGTGCCGCTGCTGATCAGCATGCCCCACGCCGGCCTGCGCCTGACGCCTGCGGTGGAAGCCGGGTTGATCCCCGAAGCGCAAAGCCTGCCGGACACCGATTGGCACATCCCCACGCTGTATGACTTCGCCGAAGCGCTGGGTGCCAGCACCCTGTCGGCGGAGTACTCGCGGTTTGTCATTGACCTGAACCGGCCCTCGGACGACAAGCCGCTGTACGCCGGTGCCACCACGGGCCTGTACCCGGCGACCCTGTTCGATGGCGTGCCGTTGTTCCGCGAAGGTCTGGAGCCGAGCGAGACAGAGCGCGCCAGTTACCTGCAAAAGATCTGGGGCCCGTATCACCGCGCGCTGCAAGAGGAACTGGCGCGGCTCAAGGCCGAGTTCGGTTATGCGTTGCTGTTCGATGCGCACTCGATCCGCTCGGTGATCCCGCACCTGTTCGACGGCAAACTGCCGGATTTCAACCTGGGCACCTTCAACGGCGCCGCCTGTGATCCGGAACTGGCCAGCCAGCTCGAGGCCATTTGTGCCACCCATCCTCAGTACACCCATGTATTGAACGGGCGCTTCAAGGGCGGCCATATCACCCGCCATTACGGCAATCCGGCGCAGGATATCCATGCGGTGCAGCTGGAATTGTGCCAGAGCACGTATATGGAAGAGTTCGAGCCGTTCCGCTATCGCCCGGATCTGGCCGAGCCGACGCAGGTGGTGTTGAAGCAGCTGCTGGAAGGCTTGCTGGCGTGGGGGCGCAAGCGCTACGAGTGACGAACGGTCGCCCCTGTGCAACTCACAGTCGCCACAGGTCGTGTTGGGAGAGGTCTCGCTCGGTAAGGTTGTGGTTATGGCGCACCAGACGCCACTTCCCATAATAAAAGCTGCCGAGTGAGACCTCTTTCATGAGAAGACTGTTCAACCGTTACCTGTTGACCCTCACCGGCGCCGCACTCCTCAGTGCCCAAGCCATGGCCGCCGAACCGGCCTCCTGCAAATCCATTCGCATGGGCGTGGTCAGTTGGACCGATGTGGTCGCCACCTCGGGCATGGCCGACGTGCTGCTCAGCGGCCTGGGCTATGACAGCAAGCAGACCAGCGCCGTGCAGCAGATCATCTTTGCCGGTATCCGCGATAAACGCCTGGACGTGTTCCTCGGCTATTGGAAGCCGGCGATGGACAACAACATCGCGCCGTTTCTGGCCGCCAGGCAGGTCAAAGTCTTTGATAAACCCAGCCTCGCCGACGCCCAGGCCACCCTGGCCGTGCCGCAATACGTGGCTGACGCCGGGCTGAAGACCTTTGCCGACATCGCCCGCTTCAAGGACAAGCTGGGCGGCAAGATCTACGGCATCGAGCCCGGCAGCGGCGCCAATACCGATATCCAGAAAATGATCGACACCAACCACTTCGGCCTGGGCGGCTTCAAGCTGGTGGCTTCCGGTGAGGCTGGCATGTTGGCGGCGGTGCAGCGCGCGGTGAACCGCAAGGAGTTCGTGGTATTTGTCGGGTGGACCCCGCACCCCATGAACATCAATATGAAAATGGCCTATCTCACTGGCAGCGAAGACGTGTTCGGTCCTGACGAAGGGCGCGCCACGGTCTCCACCGTGACCGCGCCGGACTTCGCCGAACGCTGCCCCAACGCTAACCGTTTGCTCGAGAACCTGACCTTCACCGCGGCCCAGGAAAGCCAGCTCATGGTGCCGATCATGGAGCGCCAGTCACCGCAGGACGTGGCCAGGCAATGGCTGCGCGACCACCCCGAGGATTTGCAGCGCTGGTTGGCCGGGGTTACAGCATTTGATGGCAGCGATGGCTTGGCGTCGCTCCAGGCCTACCTCAAACCCTAAGCCAAGTGCAGCCCCCGCTCACCACAAGGGCTTCATTACCTCAGGTTATGCTTTCACCGAAAATATGTAGATACGACTGCCCTGATAGCGCCATGCCGGGCCACCTATCAAGTGACTGATCCATCGCAATCGGAAACCTCCGACCTTGAACCTGCCGCGCCAGAGATCATTGCGTATGTACCCGATATCCCCGCAACTTGTCGCGTTCGTTGAAAAAACCGAGTCTTTCACCAGCGCCGACTCTTCCCTGGCGAGCCTGCGCCAAAGTTACGAACGCATGTGCCAGGCATTCACCCCGCCGAAACCGGAAGGCTTGCAGCTCACGGACTTCACCCTGGCCGGCGTGGACGTGCGCAGTTATCTGCCCCCCACACCGCCACCCGCCGACGGCTGGCCATGTCTCCTCTATATACACGGCGGTGGTTGGGTGGTCGGCGGCCTGGATTCCCACGACTTCATCTGCTTCGAGCTGGCCAATGCCCTCCGGGTGCTGGTGATCGCCATCGACTACCGCCTGGCGCCCGAGCACCCATTCCCGGCCGCCTACGACGATTGCCGCGCAGTGTGGCAGGCGATCCAGAAAGGGCAGGCGCCACACGCCATCGATCGGCAACGCCTCGCAGTGGTCGGTGACAGTGCGGGCGGCAACCTGGCGGCGGCGTTGTGCCTGGGGTTGCGCGATGATGGCCAGCCTATGCCGCGGGCCCAGGTCCTTATTTACCCCGGACTGGGCGGCCCGGCTGATTTGCCCTCGCGCCGTGACTGCATGGACGCGCCGCTGCTCAGCACTGCCGACACCGACTACTACCTGGCGCTCTACCTGCGTGGTTTGGCTAAACCATCGCCCTATGCTATGCCGCTGCTGGCCGAGGATTTCAGTGGTTTGCCCAAGGCCTTGATCGCAGTAGCCCAATTCGACCCGCTGCGCGACGACGGCATGCTGTACGCCGAGCGCCTGCAACAGGCCGGTGTGCCTGCGCGGTTGTATCCGGGCAAAGGCCTGGTCCACGGCTGTCTACGCGCAAAGGGCCAGGCCCCGGAGGTGGATCGGCTGTACGGCTACCTGTTGGATTACCTGAGGAGCGAACTACTGACGCAGCTCTAAGCGCTCAAGGACATGCTCATTGCACAATTCGGGTTTATAGTGCCAGACGGCAAAATAAAAGACGTCCCCCCAGGGATGAACCCGACCCCCTACGGAGCGCGCAATGCAGACTTGGTACCCGCAGATCAAACCCTACGCCCGGCACGATCTGGCCGTCGATGACACCCACACGCTGTACGTCGATGAAAGTGGCTCCCCCGAAGGCTTGCCTGTCGTATTCATCCACGGTGGCCCTGGCGCCGGTTGCGATGCCCAGAGCCGCTGCTATTTCGATCCCAACCTGTACCGCATCGTCACCTTCGACCAGCGTGGCTGCGGCCGTTCCACCCCGCGCGCCAGCCTGGAAAACAACACCACCTGGGACCTGGTCGCCGACCTCGAGCGCATCCGCGAACATCTTGGCATCGACAAATGGGTGCTGTTCGGCGGCTCCTGGGGCTCGACCCTGGCCCTGGCCTACGCGCAAACCCACCCCGAACGTGTGCATGGCCTGATCGTGCGCGGTATTTTCCTCGCCCGCCCCCAGGACATCGAATGGTTCTACCAGGCTGGTGCCAGCCGCCTGTTCCCGGACTACTGGCAGGACTACATCGCGCCGATTCCCGCCGATGAGCGTCACGACATGATCGCGGCCTACCACAAGCGCCTGACCGGCAACGACCAGATCGCCCAGATGCACGCCGCCAAGGCCTGGTCCGGCTGGGAAGGGCGCATGCTCGGCCTGTGCCCGAGCCCGCAGCACGTGGAGCGTTTTTCCGAGCCTCAGCGCGCGCTGTCCATCGCCCGTATCGAGTGCCACTACTTCACCAACAACTCCTTCCTGGAGCCCAACCAGCTGATTCGCGATATGCACAAGATCGCCCATCTGCCTGGCGTCATCATCCATGGCCGCTACGATATGATCTGCCCGCTGGATAACGCCTGGGAGCTGCATCAGGCCTGGCCGAACAGCGAACTGCAGGTCATTCGTGAAGCGGGTCATGCGGCGTCCGAGCCCGGGATTACCGATGCACTGGTGCGCGCGACCGGCGAAATGGCACGGCGCCTGCTTGATCTTCCGCCAGAAGAAGCATGAAGGCCTTGCTGCAACGGGTGCGTAGCGCCCGGGTCGAAGTGGCGGACGAAATCGTCGGAGCGATTGACCAAGGTTTGCTGGTGCTGGTGGCCGTCGAACCTGCAGATACGCCCGAGAGCGCCGACAAACTGCTGCACAAGCTGCTTAACTACCGGGTGTTCAGCGACGACGAGGGCAAGATGAACCTGTCGTTGAAGGATATCGATGGCGGATTGCTGCTGGTGTCGCAGTTCACCCTGGCGGCGGATACCAAGAGCGGCCTGCGGCCAAGCTTCTCAACCGCTGCACCGCCGGCCCTGGGAGCGGCGCTTTTTGATCACTTGCTGTTACAAGCGCAACAATTGCATGGCAAGGTGGCCTCGGGGCGTTTTGGCGCAGATATGCAGGTGCATCTGGTCAATGATGGCCCTGTGACCTTTCTCTTACAGACATGAATGTATTAAAAACGACTTTAATGCCTAAAAACGTAGGGTTTCGCTACAAATACTTCGTTGTCCCTGATGCGTTGTCTCGCGGGCTACTAGATAATCGCGCGCTACGGGGATCAGCGTTGTTTGGTCCATTTTTGACTTAGGTAGAGACTTGTCCGACGGCCTCAGGGGAATCATTTGGACCCTGGGGAGTCGGAACAATGCTCGCCAACCTGGCATATAGATAGCTGGCCGTTGGTTTTTTGATCTGTTTTCGGCGAGGGTTGCTCGTGATTGTTAGTCCCTGTAATGCACCAAAATTGTCTGCCAAACGGTTACGAAACGCACTGGTGACGGGCTCCGCCCTGTTTTGCCTGTTCGGCGCGGGTCAACTGTGGGCATTCAGTCTGGATGATGTGTCGGCCAAGGCAAAAGAGCTGGCCGGGCAGAAATACGAAGCTCCGCGCAGCAATCTGCCGAACGAGTTCCGCGAAATGAAGTTCGCGGACTACCAGAAGATTCGTTTCCGCAATGAAAAAGCCGAATGGGCCGATCAGAACACCCCGTTCAAGTTGTCCTTCTATCACCAGGGTATGCATTTCGATACACCGGTGAAAATCAACGAAGTGACCGCCGACAGCGTCCAGGAAATCAAATACGACCCGACTCGCTTCGATTTCGGCGACGTGAAGTTTGATCCTAAAGCCACCGAACAGCTGGGTTACGCCGGTTTCCGTGTGCTGTACCCGATCAACAAGGGCGACAAGCAAGACGAAATCATGACCATGCTCGGCGCCAGCTATTTCCGCGTCGTCGGCAAGGACCAGGTCTATGGCCTGTCCGCCCGTGGCATGGCGATCGATACCGCGCTGCCGTCGGGTGAAGAATTCCCGCGTTTCACCGAGTTCTGGATCGAACGTCCAAAACCGGGTGACAAGCACCTGGTGATCTTTGCCCTGCTGGATTCCCCACGTGCGACCGGCGCCTATCGCCTGATCCTGCGTCCGGGCACCGACACGGTTGTCGATGTGAAATCCCAGATGTTCCTGCGTGACAAGGTCAGCAAGCTGGGCGTTGCCCCGTTGACCTCCATGTTCCTGTTCGGCGCCAACCAGCCGTCCAAGGTGCTCAACTACCGTCGCGAGTTGCATGACTCCAGCGGCCTGTCGATCCATGCCGGCAACGGCGAGTGGATCTGGCGCCCCCTGAACAACCCTAAACACCTGTCGGTCAGCAACTTCACCGTGGAGAACCCGCGTGGGTTCGGCCTGCTGCAACGCGGTCGCAACTTCAGCCACTACGAAGACCTCGACGACAACTACGACAAGCGTCCAAGCGCGTGGATCGAGCCTGAAGGCGACTGGGGCAAGGGCTCCGTCGACCTGGTCGAGATCCCGACTGCCGATGAAACCAACGACAACATCGTTGCGTTCTGGAGCCCGGCCGAGTTGCCGGAAGTCGGCAAGCCGCTGGAAGTGGCCTACCGCCTGCACTGGACCCTCGATGATGCCGCGTTCCATTCGCCGGACAGCGCCTGGGTCAAGCAGACCCTGCGCTCCACCGGTGACGTGAAGCAATCCAACCTGATCCGTCAGCCGGATGGCAGCGTGGCTTACCTGGTGGACTTCGAGGGCCCGTCCTTGAAGAAACTGCTGCCGGACGCCCCGGTGCGCAGCCAGGTGAGCGTGAGTGACAACGCGGAGCTGGTAGAAAACAGCGTGCGCTACAACGAACACACCAAAGGCTGGCGCCTGACCCTGCGTATGAAGATCAAGGACGCAGGCAAGCCGACCGAGATGCGTGCAGCCCTGGTCCAGGACATCACGCCGCCTGAGCCTGAGCATGTTTCCACCCAGGTGCTGAAGGCCGACAAGGTCCTGGCCAAGCAGCATGATAAACAGGCCAAGAAAGACGCGAAAGACAAGGAAGCCAAGCAGCCAGAAGCTGCCCCAGCCACACCGGAGCCGATCAAGACCGAGCAAGTCCTGACCGAAACCTGGAGCTATCAGTTGCCTGCCGATGAGTAATTCTCAAGTCCAGCCAGAGACTCTCTCCGAGTACCTGGCGCATCTTCCGATGACCGCTGAGCAGCGCGCCGAGTTGGCGGGCTGCACATCCTTCACCGAGTTGCACGAGCGCTTGTCGTCCAAGGCGTTCGATGCACCCGTCGACGCCGCCCAGGCGTCGGTGGGTCGCCGCTTGACCCTCAGCACGGCCGAAGAGCTGCAAGACGCCGAAATGCTCGGGCTCGACGCCAGTGGGCGCGTGTGCCTCAAGGCCACGCCGCCCATCCGCCGTACCCGCGTGGTGCCTGAACCGTGGCGCACCAATATCCTGGTGCGCGGCTGGCGACGGATCACCGGCCGCAGCAACCCGCCGACCCCGCCGAAGGATGAGCGCGTATTGCCGGCGGCCCGCTGGCGTACCGTGGGTTCGATTCGTCGTTATATCCTGCTGGTGCTGATGCTCGGCCAGACCATCGTGGCCGGCTGGTACATGAAAGGCATCATGCCGTACCAGGGCTGGTCGCTGGTCGACTTCGACGAGATCCGCAACCAGACCCTGCTGCAAACCGCCACCCAGGTGCTGCCTTACGCCCTGCAGACCAGCATCCTGATCATGTTCGGGATCTTGTTCTGCTGGGTCTCGGCCGGTTTCTGGACTGCATTGATGGGCTTCCTCGAACTGCTCACTGGCCACGATAAATACCGGATTTCCGGTAAAAGTGCCGGCGACGAGCCGATCCCGAAAGAGGCGCGCACCGCGCTGGTCATGCCGATCTGCAACGAAGACGTGCCGCGGGTATTCGCCGGTTTGCGCGCGACGTTCGAATCGGTGGCCGCCACCGGTGACCTCGATCGTTTCGACTTCTTCGTGCTCAGCGACAGTAACGAGGCCGACATCTGCATCGCCGAGCAGCAAGCCTGGCTCGACGTCTGCCGTGAGGCGGGTGGCTTCGGCAAGATCTTCTACCGCCGCCGTCGCCGTCGCGTGAAACGCAAAAGCGGCAACCTCGACGACTTCTGCCGTCGCTGGGGTGGTGACTATAAGTACATGGTCGTTCTCGACGCCGACAGCGTGATGAGCGGCGAATGCCTGACCAGCCTGGTGCGCCTGATGGAAGCCACGCCGGATGCCGGGATTATCCAGACCGCGCCACGTGCGTCGGGCATGGACACCCTGTATGCGCGCATGCAGCAATTCGCCACCCGGGTGTACGGCCCGCTGTTCACCGCCGGCCTGCACTTCTGGCAGTTGGGTGAATCCCACTACTGGGGTCACAACGCGATCATCCGCATGAAACCGTTTATCGAGCACTGCGCCCTGGCGCCATTGCCGGGTAAAGGTGCGTTCGCAGGTTCCATCCTGTCCCACGACTTCGTTGAAGCGGCGCTGATGCGCCGTGCCGGCTGGGGCGTGTGGATTGCCTACGACCTGCCGGGCAGCTACGAAGAACTGCCGCCGAACCTGCTGGATGAACTCAAGCGTGACCGTCGCTGGTGCCACGGCAACCTGATGAACTTCCGCCTGTTCCTGGTCAAGGGCATGCACCCGGTGCACCGCGCGGTGTTCCTGACCGGTGTGATGTCCTACCTGTCGGCGCCGTTGTGGTTCCTGTTCCTGGTGCTGTCGACGGCCTTGCTGGCGGTCAACACCCTGATGGAGCCGCAGTACTTCATGGCGCCACGCCAGTTGTACCCACTGTGGCCGCAATGGCATCCGGACAAGGCGGTGGCGCTGTTCTCCACCACCATCGTGCTGCTGTTCCTGCCGAAGTTGCTGAGCATCATCCTGATCTGGGCCAAAGGTGCGAAGGAGTTCGGTGGCAAGTTCAAGGTGACGATGTCCATGCTGCTGGAGATGCTGTTCTCCATGCTGCTGGCGCCGGTGCGGATGATTTTCCACACCCGTTTCGTGCTCGCCGCGTTCCTCGGCTGGGCCGCGACCTGGAACTCGCCGCAGCGTGACGACGACTCCACCCCGTGGGGCGAAGCGATCAAGCGTCACGGCACGCAGACCCTGCTGGGCTTCTTCTGGGCCCTGCTGGTGGTGTGGTTGAACCCGAGCTTCCTGTGGTGGCTGGTACCGATCGTCGGTTCGTTGATGCTGTCGATCCCGGTGTCGGTGATCTCCAGCCGGGTCAACCTTGGCCTGAAGTCCCGCGATGAGAGCCTGTTCCTGATCCCTGAGGAATACAATCCGCCGCAAGCGTTGCTGTCCACCGACAAGTACACCCATGAAAACCGTTGGCACGCGCTGAAAGACGGCTTTGTGCGCTCGGTGGTCGACCCGCAGCAGAACGCCCTGGCCTGTGCCCTGGCGACCTCGCGTCACGGTCAGGCCGAGCCGATCGAGTACCTGCGTGCCGAGCGTGTGCGCCACGCGTTGAAAGTCGGCCCTGCCGGCCTCAACAACGGCGAACGCCTGGCGTTGCTCAGCGACCCGGTAGCCCTGGCCCGCTTGCATGAGCAGATCTGGAGCGAAGGGCATGCCGAGTGGCTCGCTGCCTGGCGTAATTCGATCAAGGCCGACCCGCACGCGCCGTTACTGCCGCTGCAACCGCTGTCGTCCCAGGCCCAACCGGCCTGATTCAGGCGCCCCCGAGGGTTCACTTCGGGGGCGTTCGAAGCGCTGGTCCTACAGCGTTTCTCTATCGCTCTAACTCCTTGTTATTTCGAAACAAAAGTCCCTTGTCCGAGGCGTATTTGCGTGCCCGCGAGTGGGGTAGGATCGCCCCCCAAATTTGACTCGGTCACAGGGGGATTCATGATCAAAAGGTATTGTTCGGCATTGCTGATCGGCGTTATTGCATTGATTCACGCTGGTCTGGTGCAGGCCGGTGCCATCGACGATGCGGTTCGGCGTGGTGTGTTGAAAGTGGGTACTACGCCCACCTATGTCCCCTTTGAAATGACCGATAAAGAGGGCCGTATCGTTGGCTTTGAAATCGACCTGCTCAAGGTGATGAGCCAGGCCCTGGGCGTTGAGCTTGAATTGGTCAGCGTGCCCTATACCGAGTTGCTGCCTGGGCTACAGGCGAAAAAGTTCGACCTGATCGGCAGCGGCATGACCGTCACCCAGAAGCGCAACCTGAAGCTGAATTTCAGCGACTCCTTTATCGTGGTGGGGCAAACCGTGTTGCTGCACCCCAGCCTGAAGGACAAGGTCGCCAGTGTCGAAGACCTGGACGACGCCACTTACCGTGTCACCACCGTCCAGGGCACCACTGGCGAGGCGGCGGCGCAACGCTTCCTGGGGGCGGCGCGCTTGAGCAGTTTTGCAACGCCCCGGGAAGCTGTGCGCCAAGTGGTGAACGGTGCCGCCGATGCCTTTATTTACGATGCGCCCTACAACCTGATCGCCCTGAGCTTGCCGGAAAACCGCGAGCTGCTGGCGCTTGAACAGCCGTTCACCTTTGAACCCTTGGCGTTTGGCGTGAAGAAAGGCGATTTTGACAGCCTCAACTGGATCAACCATTTCCTCAATCAAGTCGCCCAGGACGGGACCTACGATCGCTTGCACGACAAGTGGTTCAAGGACATGGACTGGCTGGTAGAGGTCGACTGGAAGTCATAACTTCTTACACATCAATCCGTTGCCAGCGCTACCAACGCAAGCGTCTATCCCAGCAGCTGGCTGCGTTGTTGTGGGACTTTTCCGACATACGCAGATAACAAATACCCGTGAAACCTTTGTGACAGGCAATGAGTGGGTTAGGATCGCACCCCGAATTGGTGCAGCCCTTTTGCGCGCCGACCGTATAAGAATCGTTCAGGGGACTTGATGATGAAAAAGTATCTTTCGATGCTGCTGCTCGGCGTCGCCGCGCTGGTTGCGGCCAATGCCGCCCAGGCCGGTGCCATCGATGATGCGGTCAAGCGCGGCACGCTGAAAGTCGGCATGGACCCGACCTACATGCCGTTCGAAATGACCGACAAACGCGGCGAAATCATTGGGTTCGAGGTCGATATCCTCAAGGCCATGGCCAAGTCCATGGGTGTCAAGCTGGAGCTGGTGTCCACCGGCTATGACGGCATCATCCCGGCGTTTCTCACCGGCAAGTTCGACATGATCGGCAGCGGCATGACCCTGACTCAGGAACGCAACCTGCGCCTGAACTTCAGCGAACCCTTCATTGTGGTTGGCCAGACCCTGCTGATCCGCAAGGAGCTGGAAGGCACCATCAAGTCCTACAAAGACCTGAACGACGAGAAGTACCGCCTGACCTCCAAGCTCGGCACCACCGGTGAGATGGTCGCCAAGAAGCTGATCTCCAAGGCCAAGTACCACGGCTATGACAACGAGCAGGAAGGTGTGCTGGACGTGGTCAACGGCAAGGCCGATGCCTTTGTGTATGACGCGCCATACAACGTGGTCGCCGAGAAAAAAGTCGGTAACGGCAAGCTGGTGTTCCTCGAAGAACCCTTCACCTTTGAACCCCTGGCGTTCGGCCTGAAGAAGGGTGACTACGACAGCATCAACTTCATCAACAATTTCCTGCACCAGATCAAGAACGACGGCACCTACGATCGCATCCATGACAAGTGGTTCAAGAGCTCCGAGTGGCTCAAGGACATGGAATAAAGCGGGACTGTTTTCTGTTGCGAGAGGGTTTGATGTGGGGAGCGGGCTTGCCACCTCAAGTGTGCGGGCCTCGAATTTTTTGGATGCTGAGTAGATGAAACAGAAAAAAGCCCAATGGCCCTGGCACCTGCTGACCGTCGTCGTGCTGGTCGGCCTGGCTGGCGCCTTGTACTACGCTACCTCGCTGATGTCCTACGAATGGCGCTGGAACCGGGTCCCGCAATACTTCGCCTACCAGGCCGAAGAGTCCCAGCGCGCTGCGGACATCTCCACTGTCGTGGAGCTGGTCCGCAAGGGCGATGTGGCCGAAGTCACCCTGCGCAACGATGCCGGCGTCGAACAACGCGTGAGCGTGGCCGACAACAGCCTGCAAGTGGCGCGCGGCGATGATGTGGCCGAAGGCGATGTCATCGGGGTTAACCGCCATTGGGCGTTGGGCCCCTTGATGTGGGGGCTGTGGACCACGTTGTGGCTGTCGGTGGTATCCGGGATTCTCGGCCTGGCGATCGGTCTTGCAACCGGGTTGTGCCGACTGTCCAATAACCCGACCCTGCGCGATCTGTCGACGATCTACGTCGAGCTGGTGCGTGGTACGCCACTGTTGGTGCAGATCTTCATTTTCTACTTTTTTATCGGCACGGTGCTCAACCTGTCCCGGGAATTCGCCGGGATCGCCGCCCTGTCGTTGTTCACCGGCGCCTATGTGGCGGAAATCGTCCGCGCGGGGGTGCAGTCCATCACCCGTGGCCAGAACGAGGCGGCTCGCTCCCTGGGCCTGAGCGCCAGCCAGTCGATGCGTCATGTGGTGCTGCCGCAGGCCTTCAAGCGCGTGTTGCCGCCGCTGGCCGGGCAATTTATCAGCCTGGTGAAAGACACCTCGCTGGTCTCGGTGATCGCGATTACCGAGCTGCTCAAAAGCGGTCGCGAAGTGATCACCACCTCGTTCTCGCCGTTTGAAATCCTGTTCTGCGTCGCAGGGTTGTACCTGCTGATCAACCTGCCGCTGTCGAAAATGGCCAGCCGGCTTGAGCGGAGGCTCGCCCAAAGTGATTGAAGTCCGCGATCTGGTAAAAGTCTTCGATACCCGCGGGCATGTGGTGCGCGCGGTGGACCATGTGACCACCCAGGTGGCCAAGGGCGAAGTGTTGGTGGTGATCGGCCCGTCCGGCTCCGGCAAGTCCACGTTCCTGCGTTGCCTCAATGGCCTGGAAGAGTTCGATTCCGGCTCGGTGAGCATCGATGGCCTGCAACTGGCCGACCCGAAAACCGATGTGAATGCCTATCGCCGTGAAGTCGGCATGGTGTTCCAGCACTTCAACCTGTTCCCCCACATGACCGTGCTGGAAAACCTGTGCCTGGCGCAAAAAGTCGTGCGCAAGCGCGGTAAGAAAGAGCGCGAAGCCAAGGCCCTGGCGCTGCTGGAAAAGGTCGGCATTGCGCAGAAAGCCAACGAGTTCCCGTCGCGGCTTTCCGGTGGCCAGCAACAGCGCGTGGCGATTGCCCGGGCGTTGGCGATGGAGCCCAAGGTGATGCTGTTCGACGAGCCCACCTCGGCCCTCGACCCGGAAATGGTCGGCGAGGTGCTGGACGTGATGAAGACCCTGGCCCTGGAAGGCATGACCATGGTCTGCGTCACTCACGAAATGGGTTTTGCCCGTGAAGTGGCGGACCGGGTGCTGTTCTTCGATCATGGCAAGTTGCTGGAAGATGCGGCCCCGGCCGAGTTCTTCGCGGCGCCCAAAGACCCGCGTGCCCAGGCGTTCCTGCGCCAGGTGCTATAGGGCGCGGGGCGTTCATACCTTGAACCGCCCCACGCATTGCTGCAAATCCGTTCCCAACCGCGCCAGTTCGATACTGGCCGCTGCCGTCTGTTCACTGGCGGCGGCGGTTTGCTCCGAGGCGTCGCGTACTTTCAATACGCTGCGATTGATCTCTTCGGCCACCGCACTTTGCTCCTCGGCGGCAGCGGCGATCTGCGGGTTCATTTCCTGGATGACCGACACCGTGCGGGCGATCTCCGTCAGGGAGTCCCCGGCGTTGCGGGCCAGGCCGACGCTGTTGTCGGTCAGGGTGCGGCTGTAGTCCATGATGTCGGCCACCTGTTGTGTACCGCTGTGCAGGCCGCCAATCAGCTCTTCGATTTCCTCGGCGGACTGCTGGGTCCGTTGGGCGAGACCGCGCACCTCATCGGCGACCACCGCGAAGCCTTGACCGGCCTCGCCGGCCCGTGCGGCTTCTATCGCAGCGTTGAGCGCCAGCAGGTTGGTCTGCTGTGACACGGACTTGATCACATCCAGCACGCTGCTGATTTTCTGGCTTTCCCGTTGCAGCCCAATCATGGCCTGGCCTGCGCGCGCCATTTCATGGGCAAGGTGCTCGATTTGCGCCACGACATCCGTCACCACCTGATCGCCCAGCTCAGTCTGTTGATTGGCCTGTCCGGCGGCGAGGGACGCCTGCTCGGCGTGGCGCGCAACCTCCTGGGCGGTGGCGAGCATCTGGTTCATGGCGGCGGCGACCTGCTCGGTTTCATCGCGCTGATTATTCACCCCTGCGCGAGTTTGTTCGGTCACGGTGGAGAGCTCCTCGGCGGCGCTGGCAATTTGCCGCGCGTTGTCGCTGATGTTGCCAATCAGCCCCCGCAGGTTCAGCGTCATTTGGCTCATGCTGCGTTGCAGTTGACCCAACTCGTCACGCCGTCGGGATTGCACGTCATGGCTCAGGTCGCCTTGCGCAATGCGATTGGCGGCGGACAGCGCTTTGCGCAGCGGTTTCACGATTTGCCCGGCAATCAGCCAGGCCGCCAGGGCTCCGAGGAGCAAGGCTGCAGCGGTCGTACCAAGGGTTTGGGTGCGGGCTTGTTCGGCTTCGCGTTCGCGTCGTTGAGTCTGGTCCTGGCTCAAGAGATCGCTCTGGGCGAGCAGTTGGTCCAGCTGCTGTTCCAATTGATTTTGCGCGCCTTCGGTTGTGAGTTGCGTGTCCTTGAGGCGTGTGAGGTGGGTGCGGATACTGAGCACGGTATTTTTCAGGGCGCCGCTGTCGACCGGCAATTTTGCTACGCCAGCCTGGGCGAGTTCGAGGTTACGCTCGGCGTCGCTGACGGCCTGGGCGTAGGCATCCAGCGAGCTGGCGGCCCAGGCAGGGGTTTGGGCGCGATCCTCCGCCTGCTCTATGGCCTGGCGCAGGTTTTCGATGGCATCGAGGGCTTTTTCATCCTCCTGGTCGGGTAAGTCGCTGGCCAGTTGTGCCAGCACGTCACCGGTGCGTACGGAGCTCTGCTTCAGTTGTTCACGGGCACTCTCACGTTTCTCGACCAGGGCAGGCACCTCCTTGAGCGTGGTTTTGAACGTTGCGGAGAGGCGGGTCATCTCCTGCAGGTATTGAATGGATTTGGGGACTTTGAGCCGGTTGGAAAGCTCGCTCAGGAGCCCGTCTATTTTTTCTATGCTCAGGCTCAATTTGTTGAGGCTGTTGGTATCGTCCAGGGTTCGGTAGACGATTCTGTCGGCCCGCAGTTCTTCACCCGTCACGGCCAGTTGCGCGAGCACGGTCAGGGTTTGCGAGCGGTAAAGGGACGCGGCCAGCGCCTGCCAGCCAGTCACGGCAATCACAAGGCTCAATGCCAGGACCAGGGAGAAGCCCAGGGCCAGTTTGAGAGTGACACTGGCGTCACCCAACAGGTAAGTCATTCGACGAAGCATGATCAACCTCCGACAAGTGAACAGTGGGCGTTCTCAACATGCGCAGGCACATTGAGCTGAATTGAACGCTAGTTCTCTCGGCGCAGAGGTGGGGCTGATAAACGCGTAGGAAATTTCACAGATTGCAGGCGGCGACCCAGGGCGGGTCGCCACGCGGGGAAGGGGTCAGACCCGGAAGCGGCCGACCAGCGCCTGGAGATGGGTGCCCAGGCGCGCCAGTTCGGTACTCGATGCGGCGGTCTCTTCACTGGCCGAAGCGGTCTGCTCGGAGATATCACGCACGTTCAACACACTGCGATTGATCTCTTCCGCCACGGCGCTTTGCTGCTCGGCGGCGGTGGCGATCTGGGAGTTCATCGCCTGGATGGTCGAGACCGTGCGTGTGATGTTCTCCAAGGCGCTGCCGGCGCGGCGCGTCAACTCGACACTGCTGTCGGTGAGGCCACGGCTGTTGTCCATGATGTTCGCCACCTGCTGGGTGCCGCTTTGCAGGCCGACGATCAGCTCTTCGATCTCTTCGGTGGACTTCTGGGTGCGCTGGGCCAGGCTGCGTACTTCATCGGCCACCACCGCGAAACCGCGTCCGGCCTCACCGGCCCGTGCCGCTTCAATGGCTGCGTTGAGGGCCAGCAGGTTGGTTTGCTGGGCCACGGACTTGATCACATCGAGCACGCTGCCGATCTTGTCGCTTTCGCGCTTCAGATCGGCCATGGCGACCGTGGAGTTGCCGACTTCAGTGGCCAGGCGTTCGATCTGGGCGATCGCTTCGCCGACCACTTTGTCGCCTTCACGGGCCTGCTGGTCGGCGGCCAGCGCGGCTTCCGAGGCTTCCTCGGCATTGCGTGCCACTTCCTGCACGGTAGCGGCCATTTCATTCATGGCGGTGGCCACCTGGTCGGTCTCGACTTTCTGGCTGTTGACCCCGGCGCTGGTCTGTTCGGTCACGGCCGACAGTTGCTCGGCAGCGCTGGCGATCTGGGTGACCCCTTCACTGATGCCGCCGATCAACTCGCGCAGGCCCATGGTCATGCTTTGCATGGCGCGTTGCAATTGGCCCAGCTCATCCTGGCGCAAGGAGGTGAGGTTGTGGCTCAGGTCGCCCGACGCGACACGCTCGGCGACCTGCAGGGTCTGGTTCAGGGGGAGGATGATCTGGCGGGTGATGGCCCAGGCGGCAACCAGGCCGAAGATCAGCGCCAGCACGGTGGCCATTAGCAGCAAGTATTTGGCTTGCGCGGCATCCGCATCGCGTACCGCGGTCTGGGAAACCGTCAGTTTGTCACTGTGGCCCAGCAGGATATCGCCCTGGGCAGACATGGTCTTGAGTGCCGCTGCGCTGGCCACTTGAGAGTCGCGGTATTGGCTGACGGCGGCGCGGTAGGCTTGCAATGAGACGCTGGCCTGTTGCAGGTTGGCTGAATACTGATCAGGTATTTGGCTGGTGAGGCTGGTGATTTTTTTCAGCGCGTTGTCGATGGCATCCAGCGCGGGCTGCTCGGCCTCGACCTTGCCGCTGTAGGTGTAGCCCCGTACTTGGAAGCGCGCTTGCTGGATCAGTTTGCTCAGGCCCACCACGCTGTTGAACAGCGTGACACTGTCGCCTTGCAGCAGGGATTTCTCCACTTCGCTGACCTTGAGTACCGCATTATCGGCGGTATCGCCCAGCTTGCTGCGGGCATTTTCGCGGTTGGTGCCTGCCTGCACCATATCGTTGAACGCGCGCTTGTACTGGTCCACGGCGGCCAATTGCTCATCGACCAGGGCGGCATCCGTGGGTTGTTCGATCAGGCTGCGTGCGGTCTTCAGGCCAGTGTCCAGCTTGTTCAGCAGCTCGCTGACGGCGGTCGGGCCTTGTTCGCCACGGCGCATCTCGTAGTCGAGGCGTGCCAGGCGCAGGTCTTTGGTCAAGCCGTTGAGGCTGGAGATGTAACCCAGCTTGTCACCACGGCTGATCACGTCGCCCAGGCCGCTCCAGCCGGTGAAGGTGATCATCAGTGTCAACAGCAATACCAGGCCAAAGCCCACCGCCAGCTTGGTTTTGACGCTGACATTTCCCAGTTTTTCGGCTAACCAACGATACATGCTGCGAACTCCCCTGGAACAAAGCTTGGACTTATTCACGGGTTATCGGCTTGCATACGGAATTCTGTAGCGACGCTGTCCCCTGTGGGGGGAGCAAGCCCCCTCCCACAGGGTTATGCGGTGTGGTTAGAAAAGGCGGGCGAGCAGGGCGGTGACGGCCGTTTCGACGCGCAGGATGCGGGCGCCCAATTGCACCGGCTGCAAGCCGGCCTTGGCCAGCAGGTCCACCTCATAGGGGATCCAGCCACCTTCCGGGCCTATGGCCAGGGTGACCGGTTCATCCAGCCCACGGGGGCAGGCTGGGTAGTCGCCTGGATGGCCAATCAGGCCAAGGGTGCCTGCGGTCATGGCCGGCAGGCGGTCTTCGACGAAGGGCTTGAAGCGCTTTTCGATAACGATTTGCGGCAGTACCGTGTCCCGCGCCTGTTCCAGGCCGAGGATCAGTTGTTCGCGAATGGCCTCGGGCTCCAGGAAGGGGGTCTGCCAGAAGCTTTTTTCCACCCGGTAGCTGTTGACCAGCACCACTTTCGGCACGCCCATGGCCGCCACGGTTTGCAGGACCCGGCGCAGCATCTTCGGACGTGGCAGGGCCAGCAGCAGGGTCAGGGGCAGTTTGACCGGCGGTGGTTGGTCGAAGCTCACTTGCAGTTCGGCTTCGCGGGCTTCCAGGCGCAGCAATTGCGCGTTGCCCATCAACCCGCCAAGGCGCCCGACCCGCAGGCTGTCGCCTACGGCGGCACGGTGGACTTCCTGCATATGCACCAGGCGCCGATCACGCAGGATCACCCGGTCGGCCGCGATAAAGTCGGCATCGAACAGCAGCAGCAGGTTCACGGCTGGGTCGCTGGCGGCTGGTCGTCGTCGGCGGGTTGGTCATCCGGGTGATCGCCACGCTTGCTGATCAGGCCGCTGAACAGGATGCCGATCTCGAACAGCATCCACATCGGCACGGCCAGCAGGGTCTGGGAGAAGATGTCCGGCGGCGTGAGGATCATACCGACCACGAAGCAGCCGATGATCACGTACGGGCGGATCTTCTTCAGGTACTGCACGTTGACCACGCCGATCCACACCAGCAACACCACGGCCACCGGGATTTCGAAGGCGACGCCAAAGGCGAAGAACAGCGTCATGACGAAGTCAAGGTAGCTGGTGATGTCGGTCATCATCTCCACGCCGGCCGGGGTGGCGGCGGCGAAGAACTTGAAGATCAACGGGAACACCAGGAAGTAGGCGAAGGCCATGCCGGTGTAGAACAGCAGGATGCTCGATACCAGCAAGGGCACGGCGATGCGCTTCTCATGCTTGTACAGGCCCGGTGCGATAAAGCCCCAGATCTGGTGCAGGATCACCGGGATCGCCAGGAACAGCGAGACCATCATCGTCAGCTTCAACGGCGTCAGGAAGGGCGATGACACATCGGTGGCAATCATCGTCGCGCCGGCCGGCAGGTACTGGCGCAGTGGCGTGGAGACGAAGGTGTAGATCTGCTGGGTAAAGGCGAACAGCCCGGCAAAGATCACGAAGATCGCGGCCACGCAACGCAGCAGGCGGGTCCGCAGCTCGGTCAGGTGCGAGACCAGCGGCATATGCTGGTCGTTTTCCGGTTTATCAGCGCTCATGGGGCTCGCGGCGGCAATGTAGGGTCATGGGGCGCGGGCGACGCAGCGGGCGTCGGCGCAGGCTCGGTTGGAGCGGTCGGGGTCGGGGCGGCGGGCGGGGTATCCACCGCAGGCGCGATGCTGTGCTCGGCCCCAGGCTCCACCGGTTTGGCGGGCTCCTGCACCGGCGACAGGATCTTCCGGGCTTCCTGCTCCAGCGACAGAATATGTTCGTTGTGCAGTTGGCGACGGATCTCGTCGGCGCCGATTTCCCGTTCAACTTCCTGTTTGATGGCGTTGAAACTGCGTTTCAGGCGCCCGATCCACAGGCCGGCCGTGCGCGCGGCACCGGGCAGGCGTTCCGGCCCCAGTACCAGCAAGGCAACCAGGCCGACGAGCAGCAGTTCAGAGAAGCTGATACCAAACATTAGTCAGTGCTCACGAGTCTTTGCGGGTCGGCTCTTCGACTTTTTCAGCCTGCACGTCGAAGGTACGACGCTCGGTGATCGGCTGGGTGGCCTGGGGGTGTACAGGCTGGGCCGGTGGCACCGGGTTGGCGGCCGGGTCGGCAGGCTTCTCATCGTCGTTCATGGCTTTACGGAAGCCCTTGATCGACTCGCCCACATCGGTGCCGAGGTTTTTGAGTTTCTTGGTGCCGAATACCAGTACCACTACCACCAGGATGACGATCCAGTGTTTCCAGTCAAAAATGCCCATGCTGCAAATCCTCTAGTAAAAGTTATTCAAGCGGACGGGCGCGAGGCCTTTTCGGCGTGCCCGGACAAGCCGAAGCGACGGTCCAGTTCATCCAGCACGGCCTGTGGATGCTGCCCCAGTTGGGCGAGCATGACCAGGCTATGGAACCACAAGTCGGCGGTCTCATAGATGACATCGCTGCAATCGCCGCTGATTTGCGCGTCCTTGGCGGCGATGATGGTCTCGATGGACTCTTCGCCGAGTTTTTCCAGAATCTTGTTCAGGCCCTTGTGGTACAGGCTGGCGACGTAGGAGCTGTCGGCGTCCGCACCTTTGCGGTCCTCCAGCACCTGGGCCACACGGTTGAGGGTATCGCTCATGTTCAGTGTCCTGGCGAGTAGATGGCGTGCGGGTCTTTGAGCACCGGCTCTACAACCTTCCATTCGCCGTTCTCGAACACGCGATAGAAGCAGCTGTGGCGGCCGGTGTGGCAGGCGATGTCGCCGATCTGCTCGACCTTGAGGATCACCACGTCGGCGTCGCAGTCGATGCGCATCTCGTGCAGGGTCTGCACGTGCCCGGACTCTTCGCCCTTGCGCCACAGTTTGCCACGGGAACGTGACCAGTAAATGGCGCGCTGCTCAGTGGCGGTGAGGCTCAGGGCCTCGCGGTTCATCCAGGCCATCATCAGCACGCGCCCGGTCTTGTAGTCCTGGGCAATGGCCGGCACCAGGCCGTCACTGTCCCACTTGATCTCGTCCAGCCAGTCTTTCATCTTCGGCTCCGGCAATTTGCGACAGTGTATAACCGGATGGGCTATCGACGCACGATCAGATAAACACCCACGGCGACCATGATGCCGGCCGGCCAGTGGCCCAGTTGGTTCAGCGGTCCGCCAATGGCCAGCATTGCCCCGCCCACCAGGTGCGCGGCGCCCAGCAGGCGCAGGAACCAATCGTCCTTGCGCTTGCGCCATGGCGGTTCCGGGTCTTTGGCGTGGGGCTGGGACATGCGCTCCAGCAGGTCGCGGGTCATGTTGGCCAGGTGGGGCAGTTGTTCCATCTGGCTATGCAAGTTGCCCAGCATGGTCTTGGGGCTCATGCGCTCGCGCATCCAGCGTTCCAGGAAAGGCTGCGCGGTGTTCCACAGGTCAAGGTCCGGGTACAGCTGGCGGCCCAGGCCTTCGATATTGAGCAAGGTCTTTTGCAGCAACACCAACTGCGGCTGCACTTCCATATTGAAGCGCCGCGCGGTCTGGAACAGGCGCATCAGCACCTGGCCGAAGGAGATATCTTTCAGGGGCTTTTCAAAGATCGGCTCGCACACGGTGCGGATCGCCGCTTCGAATTCGTTGAGCTTGGTTTCCGCCGGCACCCAGCCCGAATCGATGTGCAACTGCGCCACGCGGCGGTAGTCGCGCTTGAAGAAGGCGAACAGGTTGCGCGCCAGGTAGTCCTGGTCTTCCGGGGTCAGGCTGCCGACGATGCCGCAGTCGATCGCGATGTACTGCGGGCTCCAAGGGTTGACGGTGCTGACGAAGATATTGCCGGGGTGCATGTCGGCGTGGAAGAAACTGTCGCGGAACACTTGGGTGAAGAAAATCTCCACGCCGCGCTCGGCAAGCATCTTCATATCGGTGCGCTGGTCGGCCAGGGTGGCGAGGTCGGTGACCTGCACGCCGTAGATGCGCTCCATCACCAGCACTTTCGGGCGGCACCAGTCCCAATACACCTGCGGCACGTACAGCAACGGCGAACCTTCGAAGTTGCGCTTGAGCTGGCTGGCGTTGGCCGCTTCGCGCAGCAGGTCGAGTTCGTCGTAGATGGTTTTCTCGTAGTCGGCGACCACGTCCACCGGGTGCAGCAGGCGCGCATCGGCAGAGAAACGTTCGGCGGCGCGGGCCAGGATAAACAGCCACGCCAGGTCCTGGCCGATGATCGGCTTGAGGCCCGGGCGAATCACCTTAACCACCACTTCTTCGCCGCTCTTCAACTGCGCGGCGTGCACTTGCGCCACCGAGGCCGAGGCCAGCGGTTCGACGTCGAAGCGGCTGAACACCTCGCTGATCTTCTTGCCCAGCTGCTCTTCGATCAGCTTCATCGACTGCTGGGAATCGAACGGCGGTACGCGATCCTGCAGCAGCATCAGTTCGTCGGCGATGTCTTCGGGCAGCAGGTCGCGGCGCGTGGAGAGGATCTGCCCGAACTTGATAAAGATCGGCCCCAGGTCCTGCAACGCCAGGCGCAGGCGCGCGCCCCGGCTCAACTCCAGCTGCTTGCGCGGGAACCAGCGCCACGGCAGCACATAGCGCACCGCCAGCAGGAACCACGGCAAAGGCAGGGCGAACAGCAGGTCATCGAGGCGGTAGCGGATTACGACGCGCTGGATACGGAACAAACGGCGGACGGCGAGCAGCTTCATGCGTTATCGCTTGGATCAAGGGAACGGCTCAGGCGCTCGAAGCGGGCCTCGAGGCGTTCCAGGTCGATTTTGGCCTTGTCGAGCTCACGAAAGCGCGCTTGCGCTTCGCGTTCTCCGACCAGGGTGCGCGATTCTTCGCTCAGGTATTCGGCAAGGTTCTGGTTGAGGCTGGCGAACCCCTGCTGGTACCAGCGCGTGCGACTGCGCAGGTGCCCGCTGATCAACTGGGTGGCGACGGGGCCGATCCAGCGGGACAGCTCGTATTCCCAGTCCAGTTCCAGGTCCTGCAGTACGGCGGCCAGGTCCATCAGGACCGCGCTGTCGCCTTCCAGGTGCACTTCGGGGCCGTGGAGGATGGCGGTCTTGTTGCGGCTCAGCGTTAGGTGCAACAGGCTGGAGGCCGGTGCACGCAGGGTGCAGTCGGCTTCGGCAGCCCATTGAGTGGCGAGCAGCAGGCCTTCATCGCTGGGCAGGATAAACAGCTGCAGGGCGGGGCTGGTGCAGTCCACGGCGATGACCTTGCCGTTCAAGTGCGCGAGCCGTGCCAGGGCGGTGCTGTCCAGGCGCAGTACACGGTTGATACCGTGTTCGACGCTGGCGAGAAGGCCTTTGAGCAGCATCAGGGCTTGATGCCACGGTGCAGGGCGACAATCCCCGAAGTCATGTTGTGGTAGGTCACGCGGTCGAAACCGGCTTCTACCATCATCGACTTCAGGGTTTCCTGGTCGGGGTGCATGCGGATCGATTCGGCCAGGTAGCGGTAGCTTTCGGCGTCATTGGTGATCAGCTTGCCCATCAACGGCATGAAGGCGAAGGAGTAGGTGTCGTAGACCTTGGACATCAGCGCGTTGGTCGGCTTGGAGAACTCCAGTACCAACAGGCGACCACCCGGCTTGAGTACGCGCAGCATCGAGCGGATCGCGTCTTCCTTGTGGGTCACGTTGCGCAGGCCGAAGGCGATAGTCACGCAGTCGAAATGGTTGTCGGGGAACGGCAGCTTTTCAGCGTCGGCCTGGACGAATTCGATATTGCCGGCCACGCCTTTGTCGAGCAGGCGGTCACGGCCGACCTTGAGCATCGAGCCGTTGATGTCCGCCAGCACCACCTGGCCGGTAGGGCCGACGAGCTTGGAAAACTTGGCCGCCAGGTCACCCGTGCCGCCGGCGATGTCCAGCACGCGGTTGCCGGTGCGTACACCCGACAGCTCGATGGTGAAGCGTTTCCACAGGCGGTGCATGCCGCCGGAGAGCACGTCGTTCATCAGGTCGTACTTGGCCGCCACGGAGTGGAATACCTCAGCGACTTTTTCCGCTTTCTGGCTTTCCGGGACGTTCTTGAAGCCGAAGTGAGTGGTGGGTTCGGCATCGCTGCCTTTGCGCTGATCAGTCATATCGCTGTCACCAAAAGAGAATGCGGGACATGATAATCCCCAAGGCCTGCTTTGTCTTGGCAAGGCTGCAGGTAAGATAGGCAGGCACCGAGACCTTTTGCCGCATTCAAGGTATTCAAATCCCTATAAAGAGGAGTCATTGCAATGGCCCGTATAACCGTTGAGCGTGCGCATTCCCTGGGTAAAGAAGGGGCACGCGCAAAGGCCGAGAAGTTGGCGCATAAACTCCAGGAGCAATATGGCCTGGAGCCCTCGTGGTCCGGCGATACCTTGAACCTCAAGCGTTCGGGGGTTAAAGGCACCGTGTTGGTGGCGGATGATTCGCTGCGCATTGATGTGGAACTGGGCCTGTTGATGTCGGCCATGAGTGGCACCATCAAGTCCGAAATCGAGAAAGCCCTGGATAAAGCCTTGGCCTGATCCGCGAGTACTTAGGGTGCCGATTCTAATTTTCCAGCCTACTTTGTGCCCAGGTCCTCAACTCCTGCGGGCCGTTCCTCCCCCCTTTTCTGCGTGAGGTGCACCATGGCCAAAGTTATCCTGAAGAAAAAAATCGATGCTCAGACCGGCGCGTTGAGTGACGTTAAAACCTATGCCCGCAAGATCTGGTTGGCGGGTCTTGGTGCCTACGCGAAGGTCGGCAGCGAGGGCGGCGACTACTTCAAAGAGCTGGTTAAAACCGGTCAACATGTTGAAAGTAAAGGAAAAAAAGTTGCAGTGGAACAACTTGATGCGGCCAACAGTCAGATTGATCAAGTAAAGAGTAATGTCTCCGCGGTCAAAGGTCTGGTAGAAGTTCAGCTGGATAAAGTTGAAAAAGCTTTTGATACTCGCGTTGCCAGTGCCTTGAATCGAATTGGCATTGCGTCTAAACATGACGTGGAGACACTCTCTGCTAAGCTCGAAGAGCTGACGGCATTGCTCGAACGTGTCGCGCGTAAACACTAAGGAGACATCGGGATGGCTGTTAAAAAGACTACTCAGAAAGAAGGCAGCTCGTGGGTCGGGAAAGTTGAAGAATACTCCCGCAAGATCTGGCTGGCTGGTTTAGGCGTTTACTCGAAGATCGACAGTGACGGCAGCAAACTCTTCGAGACCTTGGTTAAAGACGGCGAGAAGGCCGAGAAGTTGACCAAGAGCGCAGTCGGTAAACAAGTAGGCGCTGCTAAAGCCACTGCCGGTTCGCGCATCAGCGATGCGAAGAAACAGGTATTGGGTACTTGGGGCGAGCTTGAAGGGGCGCTGGACAAGCGCCTCAACAGTGCTATTTCGCGCCTGGGCGTGCCGAGTAAAGCTGAATTGAAGGCATTGCACGGCAAGGTCGATACCCTGACCAAGCAGATCGAAAAACTCACCGGTGCCAAAGTGGCTCCTGTGAAAGCGGCTGCAGCTAAGCCGGCTGCCAAGCCTGCTGCAAAAACGGCCGCTGCCAAACCAGCGGCTAAAACGGCTGCCAAACCTCTGGTGAAAGCTGCCGCCAAGCCAGCTGCAAAACCCGCGGCCAAGGCAGCTGTAAAAGCAGTCGCTAAACCGGCTGCCAAAACCGCAGCGGCCAAACCGGCTGCCAAGACCACAGCTAAACCCGTGGCTGCGAAAGCAACTGCCAAACCTGCGGCCAAGCCAGCAGCCAAGGCCGCCGCAAAACCGGCCGCTAAGCCCGCAGCCAAAACCGCAGCCGCCAAACCCGCGGCCAAGCCTGCCGCTGCTAAACCTGCAGCCAAGCCCGCCGCCGCGAAACCGGTGGCCAAGCCAGCCGCCAAACCTGCTGCGGCGAAAAAGCCAGCTGCAGCGAAAAAAACGGCAGCGCCTAAGCCTGCTGTTGCCGCCAAGCCGGCAACCACGGCACCGGCTGCTTCGGCGGCCAACTCGGTGTCGGCACCCACGCCTGCCGCCACCCCGACTGCAACGCCGGTCACCCCGACGCCAACCAGTCAGTCCTGATTTTTCCGGGACGCGCAAAAAATGCCCGGCCTGCAAAAGCTGGGCATTTTTTTTGTGCGCGGTTACCCCATCAATTATAAGTGATGGAAACGGTGACAGTGCTGTCCAGGGTACCTGCGGTAATCGCGGAGCCGGTTTTCCGGTACGACGCATTCATCGGTAACAACGCTCTTGCGCCGCTTGTGGCGATCTGGCGGGTGCGCTGGGCGACAGAACCATTGGCGGGAATGTCAGCGACGTTTCGGTGGGAAAGCGAGAGCGCCGTCCCGGCTGAGGTTCCGGTGTTGGCGAACAATGCGCCGTTGCCGCTGGACGGAGTGCCCGCGAACAGAAAGAACACATTTTGAATGTCCGATTCGCACTCGGCGGTAATGTCGAAATTTGTCGTACCCACTTCTTCGGATGAATCAAAATCCGATACTTTGATCGAGGGCAGGGTGATGGTGCGGGTCACATCACCGGCGGCCAGGTTGCAGGTGCCGGCATTGACCTGGCCGGTAAAGCGCAAGGTGCCCGTGGTTGCGGCCTGGACCGCAGTGGCGGCCAGGCTCGCGGTGATAGCCAGCAGCAGGGGCAGGGCTCGAATCCTCATTACATACTCCTCAGGTTTTTAGTTATAGGTGATGTTGACGGTCGCGGTCGTTTCGAGCCTGCCTTGGCTGACCGTGCCGTTCTTGTGATAGGCCGCACCCAGCGGCAGCACCGCGCGCCCCCCGGAGACCGGCACCGTGCGGGTGTTTTCGGTGCCGTTGGCGAGGATGTTCTGGATACCACCGCCAATGCGCGAATACAGCCACAGGGCGACGCCACCGGCAGTGCCCGTATTGGCGAAGAGCCGATCATTGCCAGGTGCGGGGGTACCGGAAAAGCGGAAGGTCACGTTGGAAGCGTTGGTGCAGTTTGCGGTTAACTCGAAGTTGCGTGGGCCCGCGGTCGTTGCGTTATTGAATGCGCCGACTTGCACCGGGTCGAGCGAGATCGTGCGGTTGACGTCGCCGGTTGCCAGGTCGCAGGTGGCGGCGGGCCTGACAAAGCGCACTGCGTTGCCGAGCCTCAGGGTAAAACTCTCCGGACGGTTATCCAGTCTCTTCACCCAAATGTTACCGGCAGGCACTGTCCCGTCTGTTACAGGCCCGGCTTTATAGAACCTCAACTCCGCGGCCATGAAGCTGGTGATGGGGCCGCTGAATGTGCGTTGTAGGCTCTGCATGGCAAAGAAAGGGTAAAGCGAGCCGGAATGTCGGATGCGCATGTGTACACCCACACCAGGAACTTCGGTCTCGTAGTACTTTACGTGAGACCTTGCGCTGTAGCGCCCGGTGATCGTTCCTAAAGTGTGGCCGCAATTCATGGTGTAATTGGGTGCCGTACCAGTGAATTCCTTAATGACAATTTCAGACTCCACTGGGAGGCTGTCCGGTACGACGATTGTGGACGGAAGGGTGAGTGTGAATGTGTCGTTCTGATACCTGTCACACGCCGCTTGAGCCGCAATCGGCGAGCCAAGGACCAGCACTGTTGACATGAGTTGTATGGCGCGTTTCATCTTCAGTCCCGCAAAAGAAATAGGGCGGTTGCAGGCAAGCAGTGCACTGGGCGTGCTTGCCTGCGCCGGATCAACTGCTTGCATTGCGCTCGCTCGACGGTGGCATGTGCTGTGCTGTATCGAGCCGGCAGGTGCCCGCGTCGAGATTAAGCAACCGTTGGGTGCCGGCAATGTTCGACTGTGCGCCCAAGTCGTAATGCAACTGGCATGCGGCGCCGGCATGGGGGCCCCACTTGATCGTCAATGGTCCCTGTGCACGAGACACTCGAACAAAGGCTTGACCACCCTGCCCGACCACCCCGACGCTCGCGCCGTCCTCATCAAACACATCCGCACCAAACGGCAAGGAGCTGCCATCCTCGCGCAGTGCCGTGATCAACATGGCCTGGCCGCTGACCGTCTCGAACTTAAGCTTCACCACCGAACCGGCACGGGGCGCTACGTTCTGGGCGGCGGTCTTGAGTTCCACATCGACCGAAAGATCCTTCGGGTCCAGCTCCACGACGTTCTGGCGATACGGGGTAAGGTGGGGTACCACGGCGTAGCCGCTGTTACCGACTTGCGCGCTGTGGTTACCGTTGATCCGCGCACCCTGGGCGTCGGGCGCCTGGACGATGCCGATGGTGTCGCCCAGCTCCGGAGCGAAGGTCACGCCGCCGGCGTGGGCAACGATGCCGCCGGTCATCCCCAGCGATACCGAGCGGTAGTCGCTGCTCTGCCCGTAACCGGCAGACAGCACGCCATGACTGGCCTGGTATTTCATATCGGCACTCGCGGCGTTACCACTGCCTCGGGTTCGACTGGCACCAAGGCCATAGCTGAATTCGCTGCGTTCGCCAAGGCTGCCGCCGACGTTCACGCGCTCGCCACTGTTTTGGTCGCCGTGATAGACCGTGGTGGTCAGGGTCGGCGAACGCGCGCCGCTGCCCAGGGGCAGGCTCAAGGTCAGATCCACCTGCTTGTCGACTCGGTCGCTCAACAGGTCACGGGTGCGCTGTGCACTGACGGTATAGTGAAGGCCCTTCCAGGTGCCGCTGTATCCCGCGGTAAAGGTCAGGTTGCCACTTGTGCGGTTCCAATAGTTTTGCGAAGAACCGGTCAGGTAAACCGAGCCGTTGCCCAGGCTCTGGTTGAGGCTTATGTCCATTCTGTCGCGCAGGCGCGAGACGCTGTCGAGGCTGAGTCCGTCGATGGCAAGGTCGCGAATCCGTGCGGCATCGCCTACGCTCAGGAACCCTTCAGTGGAATAGCGGTAGGCCCCCAATGCGAAGTGAGTGCCGGTGTCTGCGAAATTCTTGCTGTAGCGCAGTTGCAGGCTTTGTCCCTCCCGCGAACCGTGCCCAGGTACATGGGCATTGGAGTGGGTCAAGTCAAACGACACCGCACCCAATGGCGTGTTGAGTGCCGTTCCCAATAATTGTGAATTGTAGTCTTGGCCCACCACCGCGCCGGTATAGCCGGTCAGTAGATTGCTGAGGCCATGCTGGTAGGTCGCCTGCATCAGTGTGGGAGGGTGCCGAAGGCCAAGTTCATCGAGCTGGCCGATGCTCAGCGAATAGCGGTGGTGGCCGGGTCGCAGGAGGTTGGCGTTGGCCGCAAAGGGGACGATGAACTCCCGCTGACGGCCATCCGCCTCGGTGATCGTGACGGTCAGGTCGCCGCCATATCCGGTAGGGAATAAATCATTGAGTACAAACGGCCCGGGCGCCACCGACACCTCATCCAGCAGTACCCCGCGCTGGCGCACGGTAACCCGCGCGTTGGTCTCGGCAACGCCGCGCACCACGGGGGCAAAACCGGTCTGGGAATCAGGCAGCATCCGGTCATCACTGAACAGGCTCGCACCCCGCAGGCGGACGCTGTCGAACAGCTCGCCCGGCGTGTAGATTTCGCCGACCATCAATTGAGACTGCAGCGAGCTCATTTCACGCTGAACGTAGGTGCTGCTGCTCTGGTAGCCAGAGCCCACCGATGATTGGCTGTAGCTGCCGTTGTGGCGCCAATGCCAGTCGCCCAGGTTGAGCCCGGTGTTCAGGCCCAGGTAGTTGGAGTTGAGCGACTGATGCCTGGTTTGGGTGGCAAAGGTGTTGGCGTTGTAACGCACGAAGGCTGCGTCGATGCCACTGTCCCAGTGTTTGGGATCGATATAGCCCCGAGCCTTGCGTGCGAGGTAAATCTGCGGGATCTGCAGGTCAAGGCGATTTTCACCAGAATCGAACCGGCTGCTGGCGCCTGGCAGGTAGCTGGCAATATCGGCGCATGCGGAAAATACGGCGTCGGTCGATTGCCTGTCGACCGCCTCCATGTCGATGCCGAACCTGAAGAGCGCGTCACGCTCAAGGCACATCTGCGCAGTGTCTTGTCCGTCCATGGCCTTGAACGATAGCGTCTCTCTGCCTATCCATTGGCCGTTGAGATAAACCTCCGCACGGTAGCTGCCGGGTAGCACGACGTTGCCTTGGTTGAACTTTGAAATGTCGACCTGCAAGCCCGCTGCCCCGCCGGGAAAAAAGGCCGGGTTGAATACAGAATGCGTGGCGTCTTGGGCCGCTGCAGTGTGGGCGCCACCCAACAGCAATAGACCTTGAGCTACAAGCGTCAACCTGAAAGGCGATATAAACCCGTTTTCGGGTCTGGCCGGTGTTTTCGAACTCATGGATACCGTTCCCGGGGAAAGTTGTGGTCCGAATTGCGACAAAGCGCGGCCCTGTCCTGACGAACAAGTACTGAACGGACGTGTTTGATTTGTGCTGCGGCGGGTCAATCAACCTCGAGAGGCAGTGACTGGACCCTGATGAACTCAGGGTGGGGCGATCATGGCGACACCTTGGCGCTGTGCTGGATCGTGAGCCCGAAGTCGTCGAGCGTCTGGAACTCCACGGTCATCTCGGTCGTACGCAACGACGCAAGCCCTGCAATCTGGAAGTGGTTGCGGCTATCGGGCGCCACCATATTGTCGCCGCTCGATGCAGCGGATTTGCGCGCATGGCGCTGCCCCTGCGCGACCACTTCGATCTTGTCGAAATTCACGTAATAGGGGGTCGGGTTATAGACCTCCAGTGACGAGCCGTGCTCGGTGGTTACGCTGCGCCACTGCAATTTGGCCGGCGCGGCTTCGGCCGCAAAGGGCAGGCTGGGCGGTCGGAGAAGCACCTTGATCCTGGAGCGGAAGGCAAGTTGCAACTGGTTACCCTGGTCGGCATCTTGGGCCTGCGAAGGCACTTCGAGTAAGTTGAACCAGTACAGGCTTTCCTGCGCAGACGGCAGCGTTTCGCCGGTGTATGCCAGGCGCACGACGTGTTGCCGGCCTGGCTCGATACGAAAGATCGGCGGCGTGACAACAAAGGGGATTCCGCCGGCGTCCGGGGTAGAGTGCTCGTCACCCTTGTCCAGCCATGCCTGCATCAGGACGGGTACCTGATTCTTGCTTTCCAGCCTTACTGTGACTTCCTTGTCCTGTTGCGGATAGATGATCCGTGTGCTGCTGATCACAACGCTTGCCTGCGCCATGACGGGACAGATCAGTGCAAGCGTCAACAGGCTGAGTCTGGTTAGCCAATGTGAGATCAAAGTCGCGTTCATGCTGCGGGTTATCCTGCGGACGAAAGGGTGACAGCCGCCGTGTGCTGCACGCGGGCGCCAAAATCGCTGACGGAAACGAACTCGACCTGGGGGTTGCCGTTGGGACGAATACGCAACTGGGGCAATGCAAACAGTTTCATGTCTCCGGCCGGCAATAACAGACCGTCATTGGCCGCCTGGCTCGGCGCCTTGTTGAACCGTTTGCCTTCGCTCAGCAACGCGACCGATGCCAGCGAAATATGGTAGGGCGTGGGGTTGGTCGCTTGCAGGGCGAACCCATGGTTATGGGGGACCAGTTTCCACTGCAGTTTGGTTGCCGCGCTGCTGACGGGGTATGGCAATCCTTGTGGGCGCAGGAAGACCCGCAAGCGAGTGCGAAACGACAATTCGATCTGGTTGTTTTGCGCGGCGTCGGCGGAAGTCGGCGGCACTTCGAATATGTTCAACCAGAACAGGCTTTCGCGATCAGTAGGCAACGGGGCGCCGGAATAACGCAGGCGCAATGCCTGTTGTTGGTGCGGTTCGATGCGAAACATCGGCGGTGAGAGGGTGAACGGAGTCCGCGCAGTCGCTGGTGTCGAGTTTCGGTCGCCCGTATCCAGCCAGGTCTGTACCAATGCCGGACGATCGGCTTTATTCTCCAGGCGCACAACGACCTCCTGCTGCTCAGCGGGGTAGATCACGCGTGTGCCATGGACAATGATGCCGGCATGGGCGTTGAGCGCGTGCAGCGACAGCAGCCCGAGGGCACAGGTGGCGAGAGCACGGCGGGCCATTCTTTTAATCATTTGAAGTCTCTTCGAGTCTGGGGGCGGACCCGCAACGCAGTTGCAGGTCCTGGGTTCGAGGTCTGCGTGTGCAGACGTGTTATCCCTTACTCGGCGTATTCGACCAGGAAGCCGACGCGTGTTTTCACCGTGCCTTCGGTTGCGGCGCCGCTGGCGTACATTTGGGCTGCCAGCGGGATAATGGCCTGGTTATCGGCGATCACAACGCCCTCGGATTTTTCGGTGTAGACGTTGATCGGCGAGCCGTCGCGGTTTGTGACTTCGACCTGTACGTTCTTGGCGTTGGTGGTGTCGGAAGGGTCGTCGTAGCCGTCGATGTTCAAGCGGCCGGTAGCGACGTCAATGGCTGGGCTGGTTGGGTCGAAAGCCACCATGGCCGTGCGGCCGTTGGTGCAACTGCCTTCGCCGGGCCCGCCAATGCGAATGGTGAAACCGGTGAGGTTGGCGCGACTGCCAGCGGTTGCCAGGCGTGAAGCAGAGACGCCGCCCAGGTTGACGTCCTTGACCACTGCGCCTGTGCCAGGTGCGGCACCCTCGACGGTGCAGGTCACATCGGTCACCAACCCCGTGAAGTTGATGACCCCGTCGTTGGTGGCGAATGCGGGCCGTGATAACGCAGCCGTCAGGGCAAGCAGTGTTGCAGCGGTGGAGATAGCGGTAAATTTCATGATGATTCCGGTCGTGATTTTAATAAACGAGAGCCGCCACAGGTAAAAAGCAGCACCTGTAGTTCGTTTCGAACTAGTCTCTAATGGCGGTTATATAATTTGGCGTGCAGTGCCAGATGGCATCTATAGCGAAGTGGCGAGTTTTATCTCGTGATAGTTCGAAAAATAATCGAGTTAACTTAGGAATTGTCTGTAGTACTGGGAATTATCTGTAGGATGTTGCTGAAGGGGTAACGCTTATTGCCCCGCTATGTTGATCCCTTGATGGGGCAGGGTATACCGTGCTCGCAGCAGCGAATAATGTTGCGGTGTTGTATTTACTTATGCGGGTTTATTTATGCCTACTTCAATATCCACCACGTATACCGTCATGCTGCTAGATGACCATGCGATGCTTCGGCAGGGGATCGAGTTGGGGTTGAGCAACGAGGCCGACCTCCATGTGGTCGGCTCTTTCGGGACGGCCAAGGAATTACTGGAAGCCCTTGCGCGGCGTCCGGCGGATGTGGTGGTAATGGACTTCATCCTGGCCCCTTCGGACAACGATGGCCTGAGTCTTATACAAGCGCTGAACCGGCGCTTCAGCCAGTGCCGGCCGTTGATTGTCTGTTCGCATTACACGCCCGCTACCGTATCACTGTCGCTGAAGGCTGGCTGTTGGGGAATCCTGGGTAAAACCCAGAACCTGACGGAGTTGATCACGGCTATTCGAACCGTCGCCCAAGGTCGAATTTATCTGCAGCCTTGCATGGTGCCTGCTTTGCAGGGCATGCAGTCAATGCTGGAAGTCGTGAGTATGAAGTCGAAAATGGACTATGCAACGCCGTTGCGCTTGCACGCCTGTCTTACGCCTAAAGAACAGGAGGTGCTGCGGTGTTTTCTGGATGGAATGTCGGTGAATTCGATTGCTGCAAAGTTCTCACGCAGTGCGAGTACGATCAGTACGCAGAAACAATCGGCTTATAGAAAATTGGGAATCAAGAATGACAGTGAGTTGTTCAAGTTTACCCAGCAATTCGGGGAGTTTGATTGATTCGGCTCAAATGTCAGCCGCAGGTTTTCGGATAATGCTTAAACATGATCGTCCAGATAGCGCAGCGCCAATCGCTCCGTGGCCTGCCGCGCCGCAGGTAGCAGATGCGGCGCCACCAGCATCATGACCTGATACACCGCCACCCGCACCTCGCCCTCACGGTCGAGAATGCGTTGGTAGTCCAGGGAGAACAGCAGGGTCATGGTGATCTGCTCCACCAACTGGCCCAGCGCCTGGGTGTCACTGACCAGTTGCCCGTCCGCCTTCAGGCGCGCCAGCAAGGACGCGAGGGTGCGCTTGAGTGCGGTCAGCAGGTTGCGAATGCCCTTGGCCAGTTTCGGCAGGCGCCCCGCCAGGTTCGACAGGTCCTGGAACAAAAA
Organism: Pseudomonas sp. 1 R 17; assembly: GCF_900067035.1. Lineage (NCBI taxonomy): Bacteria > Pseudomonadati > Pseudomonadota > Gammaproteobacteria > Pseudomonadales > Pseudomonadaceae > Pseudomonas > Pseudomonas sp. 1 R 17. Next base: position 160,508 of record NZ_FKLB01000019.1, on the reverse strand, counting down.
CCGGTATTGGGCCATGCGTTCGACGATCAGGTGCAGGAACAGCCAGTAATCCTGGGCCTGCAGTTGCGCGTCCGCCGGCGGGTCGAGCAGCGGCGCCAATTCGCCCTGGAAGCGCTCGAACAGCCCGAGCACCAGTGGCTCCTTGCCATGGAAGTGGTAGTAGAGGTTGCCGGGGCTGATCCCCATTTCATTGGCCACCTCCATGGTCGACACGTTCGGCTCGCCCTTCTGGTTGAACAACTGCAAGGCACATTCAAGGATACGGTCGCGGGTCTTCATCCAGTCTTCTTAATCTGATCGTTGAGCTCAGCGCACTCGCACGTAGGTGCCGGGCGCCGCTTCCATCGGTGGATAGTTCTGGTTGCCCAGGGCGGTGAGGGTTTCGCGCTGTACGCCCGAGCGCTGCTGGATCCACGCCAGCCACTGCGGCCACCAACTGCCTTCGACGTGGTTGGCGTCGTAGTACCAGGCACGCGGGTCGCTGCTCAGCTTGGGGTTTTCGACGTAGTTGGCCTTGGGGTTGCCCGGCGGGTTGAGGATGCTCTGGATATGCCCGCTGTTGGACAGCACGAAGCGCCGCTCGCCACCCAGCAATTGCGTGGAGCGATACACCGCGTCCCACGGCGTGATGTGGTCGTTGATCCCGGCCACGCTGAAGCTGTCCACCGTGACCTTCTGCAGGTCGATGGGCGTGCCGCACACTTCCAGGCCGCCGGGATGGCTCAGCGGGTTGTGCTTGAAGAAATCGAGCAGGTCGCCATGCAGTGCGGCGGGCAGGCGCGTGTTGTCGTTGTTCCAGTACAAAATGTCGAAGGCCGGCGGTTTCTTGCCCAGCAGGTAATTGTTGATCCAGTAGTTCCAGATCAGGTCGTTGGGGCGCATCCAGGCGAACACCTTGGCCATGTCGCGGCCGTCCAGCACTCCTTGCTGGTAGGAACGACGCTTGGCCGCCTCGAGGGTTTGCTCATCGGCGAACAGCATGGCGGGGCTGTCGATCTGGCTGTCCAGCAGGCTCACCAGGTAGCTGGCGCTGGAGATACGACGCAGCTGGCGCTTGGCTTGCAAGTGGCCTTGCAGGGCGGCGATGGTCAGGCCACCGGCGCAGGCGCCCATCAGGTTGACCTCGCGGGCGCCGGTGATGGCCCGACAGACATTGAGCGCTTCCTCCAGCGCCGCCACATAGGTGGACAGGCCCCATTCGCGGTGGCGTACATCCGGGTTGCGCCAGCTGACCATGAAGGTCTGCAGGCCGTTCTTGAGGGCGTACTGCACGAAGCTATTGGCCGGGCTCAGGTCGAAGATGTAGTACTTGTTGATTTGCGGCGGCACGATCAGCAGCGGCCTGGCGTACTGTTTTTCGCTCATGGGCTTGTATTGGATCAACTCCAGCAGCTCATTGCGAAATACCACCGAGCCTGGGGTGGTGGCCACGGTCTTGCCGACTTCAAAGGCCTGTTTGCTCACCTGGCGCGGCAGGCCGTTGTTGTGCAGCAGGTCGTCGAACAGGTTGCTCACGCCGCGCACCACACTGTTGCCGCCGGAGTTGAGCAGCTCCTTGACGGCCAGCGGGTTGAGCAGGGTGTTGGAGGGCGACACGGCGTCGTTGATCAAGGCGAAGGCAAAGTGTGCGCGGGCGCGGTCGTCGGCGCTCAGTGAGCTGTCATCGATCCACTGGCGGGTCTGCTTCTGCCAGCTCAAATAGGCTTGCAGGCTGCGTCGGTAGAACGGGTTGAGCGTCCAGGTCGGGTCGCTGAAGCGGCTGTCCCGTGGGTTGGGCTCGTGCACGGTCTCACCCAGCAGCACACGACCCAGTTGACTGCCCAGGGCCAGGGCATGACGGGCGGTATGCACCGGGTTGCGCCAGCCGTGGGCGGCAACGCTGCGCAAGGTCGACAGCAAATCCCGACCGCGCAGGCCGGTGATCGCGTTTTGTGCGTTGATGAACGCGGCAGGGGTGGGCGCCGGGTTCGTCACGGGTCTTTCTCGCATGAGCCAACACTCCTTCGTCAAGCCATCAACAGGCACGCCAATTCAGAACCATAGTCGGTTCTCGGCAAGTTGCGCGGCGGTGTGCTCCTTACACCGCTGGTCGCGGGTGAATCACGGCCCGCATGCGCTCCTCCTCGAGAAACTTCATGATGATCGGCGCCACGGCTTCAGCCCGGGTGATCAGGAACAGGTGGCCGTCATCGATGATGTGCAACTGTGCGTTGGGAATGCGCCAGGCCAGCATGCGCATGTTGACCAGCGGGATCAGCGGGTCGTCGTCCCCGGCCAGCACCAGGGTGGGCTGGCGGATCTTGTGCAGCCAGTGGATGCTGGTCCAGCCCAACCCCGCGAACAGTTGCCAGTAGTAGCCCAGCTTGCCGGCCGAGCGCACTTTGCTCGCGTGCTCGGCGGCCAGTTTCGAATCGCGGCGGAACGAACCGCCATAAATCATCGGTGCAATGCGCACCACGTGGGACGGCTGGATATAACGCCGGGGGCTCGCCATCAGCCACAGCACCTTCGGCTTGCCCGGCACCATAAAGGCCCCGGCAGCGGTCGCCGCCAGGATCAGCTTCTTGCAGCGCTCCGGGTAGTCATAGGCAAACTGCTGCGCCAACGCGCCACCCCAGGACACGCCCACCGCATTCACCTGGCCATAGTCCAGGTAGTCCAGCATGCGTGCGGTGAGCTTGGCCAGGCCGGGAAATCGATAGGGTCGGTTGGGCGTCGAGGAACCACCCACGCCCGGCACATCGAAGGCGATCACTTCCAGGTCCGGGTCCAGGGCCTGGACGAACGGAAACACCAGCTCAAGGTTGGCGCCGATGCCGTTGAAGATCAGCAACGGCGTCAAGTGGGGCTTGCCCGGGCGTACCGCCGTGCGGATGGTCTGGCCATCCAGGTCGATGGTACGGAAGATGAACGGTTGCGGCATGGGGGAACCCTTCGATAGGTACTTCAATCCCTTGTAGGAGCGAGCTTGCTCGCGAAGGTCGTCAACGATAACGCGGGATAGCTGATGTCCCGTGTTGATCTTGAGCCTTTCGCGAGCAAGCTCGCTCCTACAGGACTAGCGTTCATGCACATAGGTACCCGGCGCCGCTTCGGCTGCGGCGTACGTCTTGTTGCCTAATACCGTCGGTGCCTTCTTCAGCTTGCCCGCACGTTCCGCTTGCCACACCTGCCAATGCAACCACCACGAATCAGTGTGCTTGGTCGCATTCTCCTGCCACTCCAGTGGCTTGCCCGCCAGGCTGTCGCTGGTCTGGTAGCGCGCCTTGGGGTTACCGGGCGGGTTGAGGATGCTCTGGATATGCCCGCTGCTCGACAGCACGAATTCCACTTTGCCACCAAACAGCTGTGCCGACTTGTAGCACGACTGCCAGGGGGTGATGTGGTCGTTGGTGCCGGCCAGTGAATAGATATCGGCCGTGACCTGCTTGAGGTCGATCGGCGTGCCGCACACTTCCAGGGCATTGGCGCGCACGAGCGGGTTGTTTTTGAACAGTTCGATCAGGTCGCCATGGAACGCCGCCGGTAAGCGCGTGGTGTCGTTGTTCCAGAACAGGATGTCGAACACCGGCGGCTCATTGCCCAGCAGGTAGTTGTTCACCCAGTAGTTCCAGATCAGGTCGTTGGGACGCATCCAGGCAAACACCTTGGCCATGTCGCGGCCTTCCAGCACGCCGGCCTGGTAGGAGTGGCGCTTGGCCGCTTCCAGGGTCTGCTCATCCACGAACAGCGCCACCTGGGTGTCCAGGGTGGTGTCCAGCACACTCACCAGCAGGGTCAGGGCGTTGACCTTCTTCTCACCCAGCGCCGCGTAGTGGCCCAGCAGGGCGGTGCAGGTGATTCCGCCGGAGCAGGCGCCGAGCATGTTGATATCCTTGCTTCCGGTGATTGCCGTGACTACATCGACCGCTTCCTTGAGCGCCTCGATATAGGTCGACAGGCCCCATTCGCGCTGGGCCTTGGTCGGGTTGCGCCAACTGACGATAAAGGTCTGCTGCCCATTGCGCAGGCAGAAGCGCGCCAGGCTCTTTTCCGGGCTCAGGTCGAATACATAGAATTTGTTGATCTGCGGCGGTACCACCAGCAACGGGCGTTCGTGCACCTGTTCGGTGATCGGCTTGTACTGGATCAGCTCCAGCACGTCGTTGCGAAATACCACCGCCCCTTCGGTGATGCCCAGGGTCTTGCCCACTTCGAACGCGCCCATGTTGACCTGGCTCGGCATGCCGCCGTTGTGCACCATGTCCTTGGCCAGGTGCGACAGGCCGTCGAGCAGGCTCTTGCCGCCGGTTTCAAAGAAGCGTTTGACCGCCGCCGGGTTGGCCGCGCTGTTGGTAGGAGCCATGGCTTCGGTCATCAGGTTGATCACGAAGTGGCCGCGGCTGATGTCCTGGTCCGACAGGTTACTGTCGCCGATCCAGTCGTGCAGTTCCTTGCGCCACGCCAGGTAGGTTTGCAGGTAGCGTTTGTAGAGCGGGTTCTGGCTCCAGGCTGGGTCGTGAAAGCGACGGTCATCGCTTTCGGGTTGCAGCTGCGATTTGCCGAACATCACGTTCTTCAATTCAACGCCAAAGTGGGCGACGTGCTTGACGCTGTGCAACGGTTGCTTGATGGCTTGGGTCAGCACCATCTTGGCCGAGGCCAGTAAATCCTTTTTACGTAACGCGATGATCGGGTTAAGCCCCAGGGTGTTTTCCGAGGCCTGGCGTTTCAAGTCATCGTTGTTCTTGTTACTCATCTACGACGCTCCATTGTCCGAAAGACGAGTACCGGGTACCGCTGCGCACCAGGTTTCGATACACAACACAAGCCAGGTACTGCGACTCGGGTGACCGTTGATACCGCATCGTCAAATGCAGGGAACTTGCCAGTTCCATTGGTTACCCGAGTTTAATTTTTTTCGCAAGCGGGCCAATCGTTGGCCACGCGACAGGGCATTCAAGCAGATGAAATTAGAAAATGCCCTCTAAAGAGCAAGAAGCCTGGACTAGAGCATCAGCCGCACGACCGACTCGCTCGGATCGCGGGTTTTGCCGGCTGCCTTGAGCTCGGCAAGATAATCGGCCCACAACGCGTCCTGACGCACGGCCAATTGGTAGAGGTAGTCCCAGGTGAACAGTCCGCTGTCATGGCCATCGTCGAAGGTCAATTTCAGTGCGTACTGGCCGGCCGGTTCGATCTTGGTCAGGCGCACGTTGAGCTTGCCGAATTGCAGGATGGGTTTGCCGTGCCCCTGGACCTCGGCGGAAGGCGAATGCACCCGCAGCAGTTCGGCGGGCAACTGGTAGACCTCGTCGGGCCCATAGGTGAGGCCGAGGGTGTTGGAGGTTTTGTGCAAATTAACAGCGGTGGGGAATTTCGGCATTGGGGACACCTTGGGCTGCAAGCTACAAGCTGCGAGTTGAGTGTGCTCAACTTGCGGCTTGTAGCTTACAGCTTGCGGCTTACAGAATGTACCGTGACAAGTCCTCGTTCTGCGCCAATTCACCCAGGTGGCTGTTGACGTAGTCGGCGTCGATCTTGATCGCTACGCCATTCTGCGCCCCGGCCATGTCGCCGGCGCTGAAGGACACTTCCTCAAGCAGGCGCTCAAGCAAGGTGTGCAGGCGGCGCGCACCGATGTTCTCGGTCTTCTCGTTGACCTGCCAGGCAATCTCCGCCAGGCGCTTGATGCCGTCCGGCAGGAACTCGATGCCCAGCCCTTCGGTTTTCAGCAGCTCACGGTACTGCTCGGTGAGCGACGCATGGGGTTCGCTGAGGATGCGCTCGAAGTCGCCGGGGGTCAGCGCCTTGAGCTCTACGCGAATCGGCAGGCGGCCTTGCAGCTCGGGCACCAGGTCGCTTGGCTTGCTCAGGTGGAACGCACCCGAAGCGATAAACAGGATGTGGTCGGTCTTGACCATGCCCAGCTTGGTATTGACGGTGCAGCCTTCGATCAGCGGCAGCAGGTCGCGCTGCACACCTTCGCGGGATACATCGACGCCGCCGGAGTTGCCGCGCTTGGCGACCTTGTCGATCTCGTCGATAAACACGATGCCATGCTGCTCAACGGCTTCCAGGGCCTTGGCCTTGAGCTCTTCGTCGTTGACCAGGCGTCCGGCTTCTTCATCGCGCACCAGCTTCAGCGCGTCCTTGACCTTGAGCTTGCGGCTTTTCTTCTTGCCCTTGCCCATGTTGGCGAACAGGTTCTGCAACTGGCTGGTCATTTCTTCCATGCCAGGCGGTGCGGAAATGTCGACGCCAGAGACTTCAGCGACTTCGATCTCGATTTCCTTGTCATCCAGCTGGCCTTCACGCAGGCGCTTGCGGAACAGCTGGCGGGTGTTGGAATCCGAGGCCGGTGCGGCGTCTTCGTTGAAGCCCATGCGCGCCGGTGGCAGCAGGGCGTCGAGGATGCGTTCTTCGGCGGCGTCTTCGGCGCGGTGGCTGACCTTGGTCATTTCCTGCTCGCGCAGCAGCTTCAGGGCAGCGTCGGCCAGATCACGAATGATCGACTCGACATCGCGGCCCACATAGCCGACTTCGGTGAACTTGGTCGCTTCGACCTTGATGAACGGCGCGTTGGCCAGCTTGGCCAGGCGTCGCGCGATCTCGGTTTTACCGACGCCGGTCGGGCCGATCATCAGGATGTTCTTCGGTGTTACTTCAACGCGCAATTCTTCGGGCAGTTGCATCCGGCGCCAGCGGTTACGCAGCGCGATGGCAACCGCGCGCTTGGCATCGTCCTGGCCGATGATATGGCGATTGAGTTCATGGACGATTTCGCGGGGAGTCATGGACATAGTGTTTGGCGGCCTCAAGCGGGAATAAGCCTACGGCTTACTCGGCGAGGTCCTGCTCCTCAATGGTGAAGTTGTGGTTGGTGAACACGCAGATGTCGCCGGCGATGCCCAGGGCAGTCTCGACGATTTCGCGGGCCGACAGGTCGGTTTTCTTCAACAGTGCGCTGGCTGCGGCTTGTGCATAACCACCGCCGGAGCCCATGGCGATCAGGCCATGTTCAGGCTCAACCACATCGCCGTTACCGGTGATGATCAGGGACGCATCTTTGTTGGCGACGGCCAGCATGGCTTCCAGGCGGCTGAGGGAGCGGTCGGTGCGCCATTCCTTGGCGAGTTCGACCGCGGCGCGTACGAGGTGGCCCTGGTGTTTTTCCAGTTGGCCTTCGAAACGCTCGAAGAGGGTGAAGGCGTCGGCGGTGGCACCGGCAAACCCGGCGAGGACCTGGCCGTGGTACAGGCGACGGACTTTCTTGGCGTTGCCTTTCATCACGGTATTGCCCAGGGAAACCTGGCCGTCGCCGCCCATGACGACTTTGCCGTGGCGACGTACTGAAACGATGGTGGTCAAGGGGAGAGTCTCCACGCAGCGGGGCGAAAATGCCCTGATGGAAACTCATATGGGGGTGGCGGGGGGGATTTCAACCGTGGGGGTTTAAGGCGGACGAGTGGTGTTTATCGGTCTGACACACATTTCAGGGCGCTGCAAAACCAAATGTGGGAGGGGGCTTGCTCCCGATGGCGGTAGATCAGTCAATATTTTCGGTGACTGATACACCGCTATCGGGGGCAAGCCCCCTCCCACATTTTGATCGGTGTTGAGTTTGAATCAGCGGCTCTGGCGCTGTTGTAACAACAGGTTGCTAAACCCGGCGCCGGCCAATTGCTTCTGCGCCACGGTCAGCTGTTCGCGGTTGCTGAACGGCCCCACCAGCACGCGATACCAGGTTGCGTCCTTCACCGTGCCGGACTCCACCGTCACCGTCTGGCCCAGCAGAATGATCTGCGCACGCACACGATCCGCATCCGCCTGCTTCGGGAACGAGCCCGCCTGCAGGAAGAACTTGGTCACCGGCGCGGCCTTGGTTTCGGCAACCGGTGGTGCTGGCGGCGGAGTAATCCCGGCCAACGCCGCCTGGGCCCGCGCCGTGTCGATTTTCGCCGCTTCCGCAGGGGTTACCGGGGTGGTCGGCACTTGCGGCGTCGGCAGGGTTTTCTCCGGCACGGCGTCAGGCGGCACGATGACTTCCGATTCCGGCAGCAGCGTATAGAAATCGTACTTCGGCTTTACCGGTGCCGTCGGGCTCGGCGCAGTCTTGTTGGCTTCAGCCATTTTCGTGGCCTTCTGCTGTTCCTGCTTGACCCGTTTGACGTCATCGCCCTGGCCTGGGTCCAGCTTCATCAGGAACACAATGAACGCGCCGACCGTAAGGCCGATCGCCATCCACAACCAACCCGGGATCGGCTTCTTCGCCGGGGCCTGGTAGCGGCTGGCGCCGCGCTTGGGTGCAGGTTTTTTCTTGGCAGCCAACTTACATACGCTCCAGAGTTTCCAGGCCCAACAGTTCCAGGCCTTGCTTGAGGGTCCGTCCAGCCAGTGCGGCGAGGCGCAGGCGACTTTGCTTCTGGGCTTCGTCGTCGGCGGTGAGGATCGGGCAGTTCTCGTAGAAGCTGGAGAACAACCCGGCGACTTCGTACAGGTAGGTGCACAGGATATGCGGCGTGCCTTTCTCGCCGACGCTGTTCAGCACTTCGCCGAACTGCGCGAGCTTGGCGGCCAGCTCCTGTTCATGGGGCGCGTCCAGCACGATCCGGCCTTCGACTTCGCTGAAGTCCTTGCCCAGCTTTCGGAACACACCGGCCACGCGGGTGTAGGCGTACAGCAGGTACGGCGCGGTGTTGCCCTCGAAGTTGAGCATCAGTTCGAAGTTGAAGCTGTAGTCGCTGGTGCGGTGCTTGGACAGGTCGGCGTATTTCACCGCGCCAATACCCACCACGCGGGCAATATTGCGCAGGTCGGCCTCCGCCAACTCCGGGTTCTTTTCCTTCACCAGGTTGTAGGCGCGGTCCTGGGCTTCGTTGAGCAGGTCGATCAGCTTGACGGTGCCGCCGTCGCGGGTCTTGAACGGGCGGCCATCGGCGCCGTTCATGGTGCCGAAGCCCATGTGCTCCATGTGCATCGGATGGGTGACGAAACCGGCGCGACGTGCCACTTCGAACACCTGTTGGAAGTGCAGGGCCTGGCGCTGGTCGACGAAATACAGCGCACGGTCGGCCTTGAGCACGCCACTACGGTAGCGCACGGCCGCGAGGTCGGTGGTGGCGTAGAGGTAGCCGCCATCGGCCTTGACGATGATCACCGGCAGCGGCTCGCCGTCGGCGGTCTTGAATTCTTCGAGGAACACGCACTGCGCGCCGTTGCTCTCCACCAACAGGCCCTTGGCCTTGAGGTCGTTGACCACGTTGATCAGGTCGTCGTTGTAGGCGCTTTCGCCCATTACATCGGCCATGGTCAGCTTGACGTTGAGCAGTTCGTAGATTTCCTGGCAGTGGGACAGCGAGATCTCGCGGAAGCGGCCCCACAGTTCCAGGCATTCCTTGTCGCCGGCTTGCAGCTTGACCACCAGGCCGCGCGCGCGGTCGGCGAACTCTTCGGATTCGTCGAAACGCTTCTTGGCGGCGCGGTAGAAGTTCTCCAGGTCCGACAGCTCGTTGCTGGTGATCGGGTTTTCCTGCAGGTAGGCCATCAGCATGCCGAACTGGGTGCCCCAGTCGCCCACGTGGTTCTGGCGGATCACGGTGTCGCCGAGAAACTCCAGTACCCGGGCCACGCCGTCGCCGATGATGGTCGAGCGCAGGTGACCGACATGCATCTCCTTGGCCAGGTTGGGCGCCGACAGGTCGATGGCCACGCGCTGAGCCGGGCCGGCCTTGCGCACGCCGATCCTGGCGTCGGCCAGTGCCGCATCCAGGCGTGAAGCCAGGGCCTGGGTGTTCTGGAAGAAGTTGATAAAGCCCGGGCCGGCGATTTCGGCCTTGGTAACGCTCTCGTCGGCAGGCAGCGCGGCGATGATTTTTTCCGCCAGGTCGCGCGGTTTCATGCCGGCCGGCTTGGACAGCATCATCGCGATGTTGCTGGCGAAGTCGCCGTGGGTCTTGTCGCGGGTGTTTTCCACCTGGATCGCCGGCGTCAGGCCTTCAGGCAACACACCTTCGTTGACGAGTTGGGTGAGGGCTTGTTGGATCAGCTGGCGAATGGTGTCTTTCATGGTGTTCTCTTTCGACCGCAAGCGGCGGCGCGCGATGCGCAGGTGGAAAAACTGGGCATTATCCGTGGCGAGGGCGGGCTTGCCAACCTTCGCGGGACCTATGGCCAGGCTTAATACAAATCTACCGGGTCTACATCCAACGACCATCGCACCTGGCGGCCACTGGGCATTTGCTCCAGCGCAAGTAACCAGCTACTTAATAGCCGATGCAACGTTGCGCGGGACGTGGCCTGCAAGAGTAGCTGGGCACGATAACGCCCGGCACGACGCTCCATGGGCGCGGGTACCGGTCCGAGCAGTTCGATGCCGCTCAGCCCCAGCTCGCCGAGCAAGCGTTCGGCGGCGCTGCAGGCTTCATCCAGAAAACCCTCGGCCTGCCCTGGTTTATGGGCTTCGGCGCGCAACAGCGCCAGGTGCGCAAAGGGCGGCAGGCCGGCGGAGCGACGTTCGCTCAGCGCCTGTTCGGCGAAGGCAAAGTAGCCTTGTTCGGTCAGTTGAATCAGCAGCGGATGGTCGGCCAGGTGGGTCTGGATAATCACCTTGCCCGGCTCTTCGGCACGCCCGGCGCGGCCGGCGACCTGCACGATCAACTGCGCCATGCGCTCGCTGGCGCGGAAGTCGCCGGAGAACAGGCCGCCGTCGGCATCCAGGATCGACACCAGAGTCACCCGTGGGAAGTGGTGCCCTTTGGCGAGCATCTGTGTACCCACGAGGATGCACGGCTGGCCCTTCTGGATGGTGGCGAACAGTTGGTTCATCGCGTCCTTGCGCGAGGTGCTGTCGCGGTCGACCCGCAAAACCGGGTAGTCCGGGAACAGAATCCCCAGGCGCTCCTCGGCGCGCTCGGTGCCTGCACCCACCGGGCGCAGGTCGACCTTGCCGCACTGCGGGCAATGGCGCGGTACACGTTCCACATGGCCGCAATGGTGGCAACGTAGTTCGCCATGGCGCTGGTGCACGGTCATGCGCGCATCGCAACGCTCGCACTCGGACATCCAGCCGCAGTCATGGCACAGCAGCGTCGGTGCAAAGCCTCGGCGGTTGAGAAACACCAAGACCTGCTGGCCGGCCGCCAGGGTCTGGCCGATGGCTTGTTGCATCGGCCCGGAAATGCCGCTGTCCAGCGGCCGGCTTTTTACGTCCAGGCGCAGGAAACGGGGTTGCTTGGCGCCGCCGGCGCGCTCGTTCAGGCGCAGCAGCCCGTAACGACCGGTGTAGGCATTGTGCAGGCTTTCCAGGGAGGGTGTGGCCGAGCCCAGCACAATCGGGATGTCTTCCTGGCGCGCGCGCACCAGCGCCAGGTCGCGGGCGTGGTAGCGCAGGCCTTCCTGTTGCTTATAGGAGCCGTCGTGTTCCTCGTCGATGATGATCAGCCCGGGGTTTTTCATCGGCGTGAACAGCGCCGAGCGGGTGCCGATAATAATGTCGGCTTCGCCATCCCGCGCCGCCAGCCACGACTCCAGGCGCTCACGGTCATTGACCGCCGAGTGCACCAGGGCGATGCGCGCATTGAAACGCTGTTCGAAGCGCGCCAGGGTCTGCGGGCCCAGGTTGATCTCGGGGATCAGCACCAGTGCCTGTTTGCCGGCCTGCAGGGTTTCGCGGATCAGCTGCAAATAGACTTCGGTCTTGCCGCTGCCGGTGACGCCCGCCAGCAGGAACGCATGGAAGCTGTCGAAACCTGCGCGAATCGCTTCATAGGCGGCGCGTTGTTCAGGGTTCAGCGGCAGTTCGGGCTGGGCCAGCCAGTGTTCGTGGCGCGGGTCGGGGGCGTGCCTGCGGATTTCCACCTGCACCAAGCCCTTGGCCAGCAACAGGTCGAGGCTGTCCTTGCTCAGCATCAGCTTGCTCAATAGCTGATGGGCGACGCCATGGGGGTGCTGGGCCAGGGTTGCCAGGGCTTCACGCTGGCGCGGGGCGCGGGCGATGCGTGGGTCGTCGAGGCGTGCGCTGGGCACCGTCGACCAGAAGCGTTCCTGGCGCGTTTCGGCCAGTTCACCCTGGCGCAACAGCACCGGCAGTGCCCAGCTCAACGTGTCACCGAGGCTGTGCTGGTAATACTGGGCGGTCCACAGGCACAGCTTGAACAGCGCGGGCGGCAACGGCGGCGTGGCATCGAGCATGGCGATGGCCGGCTTGAGCTTCTCGGCCGGCACTTCACTGTGGTCGGCGACTTCCACCAGGATGCCGATCATCTCTCGACGGCCAAACGGCACGCGCACGCGCATGCCCGGCTGCAACTGCGCACGCAGCACACCGGCCGGGGCCCGGTAGTCGAACAGGCGGCGCAGGGGCGAGGGCAGGGCTAGGCGCAAAATGGCGTCGGGCACGCGAGAGGTCTCATCTATAAAGGCAGGCAGTGGCGCAGGGGCGGGAGCCTAGCAGACCGGGGGAGCCTTGGGGTAGCCGCCAGTTTTCTGATGAAAGGTGCTTTTATGTTGACACGCGATGGGTGTCGCCGCTTGCGCGTTTAAAAAGGTCTGGTAGAATCCGCGGCCTAATTACGTGCGGTATTCGACAATAGTGTCGAGTGGCGGCACGCTAGCCCGAGGAAGTCACCATGAAAGCCGATATCCATCCAGCGTACGAAACCATCGAAGTGACCTGCAGCTGCGGCAACAAGTTCGAAACTCGCTCGAACCTGTGCAAGCCACTGGGTACTGACGTATGCAACGAGTGCCACCCGTTCTACACCGGTAAGCAGAAAACTCTGGACACCGGCGGCCGTGTACAGCGCTTCGCAGATCGCTTTGGTGCTTTCGGCAAGAAGCCTGCTGCTACTCCAGCAGAGTAAGGCTCAAAAGCCTTATGGGCTTTTGCCAGCTGTTGAAAAAGGCGTCCCTTGCGGGCGCCTTTTTTGTGCCTGTAATTTGGGTGACGGCCGTGCAGGCCGAGGTATTCTGCCCGGCGCCGACGGCCCTGGCCCGCGTGGAAGTGCAGCGGGTGGTGGATGGCGACACGGTGCGCCTCAAGGATGGCCGCAGTGTGCGGATGATCGGTATCAATGCCCCGGAAACAGGCAAGAAGGGGCGCGCCGACGAGCCTTTCGCGGTCGCCGCGCGTCAACGCCTGCAGGCATTGGTGGGTGCCAGCGGTGGTCGTGTCGGCCTGGTGCCGGGGCGTGAGCGCAAGGATCATTACGGTCGCACCCTGGCCCACCTCTATGGTGCCGACGGCGAGAACCTGGAGGCGCAACTGTTGGCCGAGGGCCTGGGGTTCCAGGTTGGCGTGGCGCCGAATGTCGATCTCGTCGCCTGTCAGCAGGCGGCTGAAAACAGCGCCCGTAGCGCGCGCCTGGGCCTGTGGCGCCAATCGCCGGTACAGTCTGTGGCGCAGCTCAAGCGCTCCGGGTTTGCCGTGGTCAGTGGCCGGGTCAGCCAGGTAAAGCGCAATCGCGGCGGTATCTGGATTGAAATGCAGGGATCATTGGTATTACGTGTCTCGCCTGCTCTGGTCAGTCAATTCGACGCTGTCGGGCTCAATGGTCTGCAAGGCCGCACTGTTGAGGCGCGGGGCTGGGTACAGGATCGCTCGCGACGTGGCGGGCTGAAAAAAGGTCAGGCGCGCTGGCTTCTGCCGTTGACCGATCCAAGCATGCTCAAATCGACGCACTGAGAAAAAATTGTAGACATTTTTTAAGTCGATTGTGAACAGTTGAGCCCTTGTATCCCGTGGCTCTTGGCCGAAAGTCTTAGTGCAGGGCCCTTGACACCTGTGACTGCCCAGTCTTGTAGGGACTTTACGACACGAGTATCCTCGGCGGTCCGTCGACCAACAGTAAAAGCGGAATGCCGATATGTCTGATTTGAAAACTGCCGCTCTCGAATATCATGCCCATCCTCGTCCAGGAAAGCTGAGTGTAGAGCTCACCAAAGCCACCGCCACCGCCCGCGACCTGTCGCTGGCCTACAGCCCTGGCGTGGCCGAGCCCGTACGTGAAATCGCCCGCGACCCCGAACTGGCGTACAAGTACACCGGCAAAGGCAACCTGGTTGCAGTGATTTCCGATGGCACCGCGATTCTCGGCCTGGGTAACCTCGGCCCACTGGCCTCCAAGCCAGTCATGGAAGGTAAGGGCGTGCTGTTCAAGCGCTTCGCCGGCATCGACGTTTTCGATATCGAAGTCGATTCCGAGAGCCCGCAGGCTTTCATCGACACGGTCAAGCGCATCTCCATCACCTTCGGTGGCATCAACCTGGAAGACATCAAGGCACCTGAGTGCTTCGAGATCGAAAAGGCCCTGATCGAGCAGTGCGACATTCCGGTATTCCACGATGACCAGCACGGCACCGCGATCGTCACCGCGGCCGGCATGATCAACGCCCTGGAAATCGCCGGCAAGACCCTGGCTGACGCCAAGATCGTCTGCCTGGGCGCCGGCGCTGCGGCCATCTCCTGCATGAAGCTGATCGTCAGCATGGGCGCCAAGCTGGAAAACATCTATATGGTCGACAGCAAGGGCGTGATCCAGTCCGAGCGTACCGACCTGAACCAGTACAAGGCGATGTTTGCCCACCCGTCCTCCAAGCGTACCCTGGCTGACGCCCTGAACGGTGCCGACGTGTTCGTCGGCCTGTCCGGCCCGAACCTGCTGAGCGCTGAAGGCCTGAAGTCCATGGCGGCCAACCCGATCGTGTTCGCCTGCTCCAACCCTGATCCGGAAATCGCCCCGGAACTGGCCCACGCCACCCGCGACGACGTGATCATGGCCACCGGTCGTTCGGACTACCCGAACCAGGTCAACAACGTATTGGGCTTCCCGTTCATCTTCCGTGGTGCCCTGGACGTTCGCGCCAAGCGCATCAACGAAGAGATGAAAGTGGCTGCCGCCAACGCCCTGCGTGAACTGGCCAAGCTGCCGGTGCCTCAGGATGTGTGCGACGCCTACGGTGGCGCCAAGCTGGAATTCGGTCGTGAGTACATCATCCCGAAACCAATGGATAAGCGCCTGATCACCCTGATCTCCGATGCCGTGGCCAAGGCCGCGATCGAGACCGGTGTGGCCACCCTGCCGTATCCGAAAAACTACCCGCTGCAAAGCGTGGATGATGTGTTCAACGGCTAAGCCGTAGACCCATAAAAAACCCGGCTCAGAACGCCGGGTTTTTTTATGGGGAAGTTTCAAGCTGCAAGCGGCAAGTTCAAGAGCGGCACATCGCAGTTCTTAACTTGCCGCTTGTAGCTGACAGCTTGCCGCTCTCTAAAAGAGATCGATCGGCGCCGCCTCATCCGCCGGCAACGGGCTGCCCGGTACGACGCCGTTGCCCAGCTCATTGACCGACGGCGGCGTGTCTTCGCTCTTGAACAGTTCGAAGTACGCATTCGGCGTGCTCGGCGAGGCCGCACGGCCACTGATCGGGTCGATCCGCAGGCTGAGGATGCCTTCCGGCTCCGGTTGGGTGTGCAGCGGCTTGTCTTTCAGGGCGGCGCCCATGTAGCTCATCCAGATCGGCAGCGCGACGGTGCCGCCGAACTCGCGGCGGCCAAGGCTTTCCGGCTGGTCGTAGCCGGTCCACACGG
Organism: Pseudomonas sp. 1 R 17; assembly: GCF_900067035.1. NCBI lineage: Bacteria > Pseudomonadati > Pseudomonadota > Gammaproteobacteria > Pseudomonadales > Pseudomonadaceae > Pseudomonas > Pseudomonas sp. 1 R 17. The sequence goes on along the minus strand of NZ_FKLB01000019.1, from coordinate 144,940 downwards.
TGGTCACGTAGTCGGCGTTATAGCCGGAGAACCAGGCGTCCTTGGATTCGTTGGTGGTACCAGTCTTGCCCGCGATATCTGCGCGGCCCAAGGCCAGGGCGCGACGGCCGGTACCCTTCTTGATTACGTCTTCGAGGATGCTGTTGAGGATATAGGTGGTACGGCCATCCACAATGCGCTCGGCCACGGCGGGTGCCTGCGGTTCGGTTGCAGCGGGGTTGGTGGCTGGCGCGGTGCCTGGGGTCGGCTCGATGGTGATGCCGCCATTGCCTGGCGCCGCCAGGCCATCCGTCGCAGCGATGCCGTTGACCACATCACCCGGCACACGTGGTGGGTTGGCGGTGAACAGGGTGTCGCCGTTGCGGCTTTCGATCTTGTCGATCAGGTACGGCGCGATCTTGTAGCCGCCGTTGGCAAAGGTGCTCCAGCCAGTGGCGATTTCCATCGGCGTGAGGGTCGCGGTACCCAAGGCCAGGGACAGGTTCGGCGGCAGGTCCGACTTGTTGAAGCCAAAGCGCGTGATGTAGTCGATGGTCTTGCCTACACCCATCGCCTGAAGCAAGCGGATCGACACCAGGTTGCGCGACTTGTACAGCGCCTCGCGGATACGGATCGGGCCGAGGAAGGTGTTGGTGTCGTTCTTGGGGCGCCAGACTTTATCCAGGTACTCGTCGACGAACACGATGGGTGCATCGTTGACCAGGCTGGCGGCGGTGTAGCCGTTATCCAGGGCGGCGCTGTAGATGAACGGCTTGAAGCTCGAGCCTGGCTGGCGCTTGGCCTGGGTGGCCCGGTTGTAGTTGCTCTGCTCGAACGCGAAGCCACCCACCAGGGCGCGGATTGCACCGTTCTGCGGGTCCAGCGATACCAGTGCGCCCTGGGCCAGCGGCACTTGGCTGAATTTCAGGCTGTCGTCCTTCTGGCGTTGCACGCGGATCAGGTCACCCACTTGCGCGACATCCGACGGTTGCTTCGGCATCGGGCCCATGCTGTTGGTGTTCAGGAACGGGCGTGCCCATTTCATGCTGTCCCAGGCCACGTGGGCTTCGCCGGTGCGGGTCAGTACCTGCACGCCATCTTTCTTCACCTGGGTGACGATGGCCGGTTCCAGGCCGCTGATCGCACGCTGTTTGCCCAGCTCGGCCGTCCAGGCGCTCAGGGTCTTGCCTGGCAGGCGCGACTCAGGGCCTCGGTAGCCGTGGCGCTGGTCGTAGGTGATCAGGCCGGAATGCACGGAGTCATTGGCGATGTCCTGCAAGTCGCTCGGAACCGTCGTGGTCACGCGGAAGCCTTCGGTGTAGGCCTCGCTGCCGTAACGACCGACCATCTCCGCACGCGCCATTTCAGCGATATACGGGGCATTCACCTCCGGCGTCGGCACGTGGTAGCTGGCGTTCAATGGCTCGGCCACCGCACTTTCATAGGCGGCCTGGTCGATCTTGCCCAACTTGTACATGCGCCCCAGGATCCAGTCGCGGCGCTCTTTGCTGCGCGCCGGGTTGGCCAGGGGGTTGAAGCGCGAAGGGGCCTTGGGCAGGCCGGCAATCATGGCCATCTGCGCCAGGCTGGCGTCACGAATCGACTTGCCGTAGTAGACCTGCGAGGCCGCCTCGATCCCGTAGGCACGGTTGCCCAGGTAGATCTTGTTGACGTACAGCTCGAGGATCTCGTCCTTGGTCAGCTGACGTTCGATCTGCAATGCCAGCAGGATTTCAGTGGCTTTGCGCGAAAAACTGCGCTCGCTGGTGAGGAAGAAGTTCTTCGCCACCTGCATGGTGATGGTGCTGCCGCCGGATTGAATGTGTCCGCTTTTTACCAGTTGTGTGGCCGCACGCACCAGGCTGCTGGGGTCGACGCCATAGTGGTTGGCAAAATTATCGTCTTCGGCCGACAGCAATGCGCTGATGAAATTAGGTGGAATGTCGGCAAAACGGATCGGTGTGCGGCGCATTTCGCCGAACTCCGCGATCAGCTTTTCATCGCTGCTGTAGACCCGCAAAGGAATCTGCAACTGGATACTTCTGAGGGCCTCTACGGAGGGTAAACCCGGACTAAGGTAGAGGTAGGCCCCGCTGAGTACGAGCAGCAGCCCGCAGACGATCGCGACAATGGAGTACCCGAAAAACTTCAGCAGACGGATCAAGGCTTTTGGATTTCCAGAGAAAAGAATGGGTTACGCGTCGGGGCATGCATGGCAAACGATGGATCGACCCGAGCTGCAGATAAAAAGCGGGGAAAAACGCTGGGCATTAAAGCATTTTTCGCCTTGGGGCGTCATTCGCGCCGGCTCAACAAGTCGACCGAATGCAGGGCTTCCGGCGGCAATCAGGCGTTAAGACAGGCAAAGCTTTGGGGAGTTTTATGGGAAAGGGATTTTTCAGGCGCAAAGTCGACACCGTCCTTGGCGTCGACATCAATGAGGCAGGGATCAAGTTGGTAGAGCTGAGCTGTTCAGCCAACCGTTACACCGTGCAGGGCTACGCCACACAGGCGCTGCCGGCCCAGGCGGTGGTCGACGGCGTCTGGCTGGACCTGGAAGGCATAGGCCATGCGCTGTACATGGCGCTCTCCCGGCTGCGCACGTCAGCCAGGCAGGCGGCAGTCGCCGTTTCCGGTCCTTCGGTCATTACACGGGTCATCGAAATGCAGGCGGGGCTTGGCGACGACGAAATGGCCCGGAGGATCCAGGTGGAGGCAGAGCAATACATTCCCTACCCACTGGACGAGGTGGCGCTGGACTTTCAGGTCCAGGGGCCGTCGACGCAGGATTCCGCGCAGGTCGAGGTGTTGCTGGCGGCGTGTCTGAAGGAGCACGTCGAGGTTCGTGAAGCCGTGTTGGCCCTGGCGGGGCTGGTGCCCAGGGTGGTGGATGTCGAAGGGTTTGCATTGGCGCGCGCTTGCCGTCAGGATTTCGCCAGCTTCACGCCGGGTCATCGAGTCGATGGTGCCCAGTGGATCGTGGATGCCCCTGGGATGGGAGTCGCTTGCGGGTTGGCCCTGAGGAGTTTCGCTGGATGACACGAATCAATCTTTTGCCTTGGCGCCAGGCGCTGGTTGAGCGGCGGCGTAAATATTTCCTGATACTGCTGGTGGCGTTTGCCTGTGTGGCGCTCGCGACGGTGTGGCTGGCGGACCAGGTGATCGACCAGGCGATCGACCGGCAGGTGACGCGAAACGATCATGTGCGCAAGGACGTCGGCGTCCTGGACTCGCGTATCGAGACCATTGATGACCTCCAGGTGCAAAGCCAGCAACTGGCGGAGCGGATGAAAGTCGTGCAGGACCTGCACGATAATCGCTCCGCCGGTGCACAGCTGCTGGATCAGTTGGCCCGTGCGGTGCCCGACGGTGTGCATTTGCATGAGGTCGTGGCGAAAGGCGATACGGTGAGTATCAGCGGCAGTGCTGAATCCAGCCAGGATATTGCCCAACTGATGCGTCGCCTGGAGGCATCCGAAGGCGCCCACGCCACTCGCCTGCAGCATGTACGAACCGAAGGCGCTCGCGGCAACACTGAATTCCAGTTGATGGTGCGCCAGGGAGAGTCTTCCGAGGCCCAGCCATGAGCCGGTCCTGGCTCGAATTTTCCGCGCTGACTCACAATGCTGCCAAATGGCCCTTACCTGGCAGGATCTTGCTGGGCTGCGCGCTGGCCGGCGTAGTGATGCTGTTGGGCGACCTTGTGTACCTCAGCCCGTCGCGGGAGCGCTTGCGCGAGGTCGAGGTGCAGGAAGTGGGCTTGCAGCAGCAACTCGCGGAAAAGGCCGTCCTGGCTGCCGATCTTGAAGAGCGGGCTCGCCAGGTCCAGCTTATGCAGGAGAAGGTCGGCAGGCTTTTGCAGCAAATGCCCGAAGAGTCCGAAATGCCCGGCTTTCTTGAGGACATCGCCAGGATGGCGCTGGCCAACGGTTTGGTGATTGAGAGCGTCACTCCGCTGGATAAGCTGTCTAGGCCGTTCTATCGCGAACAGCCCGTTCGCATCGGCGCCACCGGTACCTATCACGACCTGGCGACGTTTGTGAGTGCCCTGGGCGGCCTTTCGCGAATCGCCACGGCGCACGATATTGCCATGCGACGTGACGGCAAACTGCTGCACCTTGATCTGCTGGCCAAGACTTATTGGCATGAGCGACAAGGCATCAAGCGGGACGCGGCTGTCATGCAAAGGCAACCCTTTGTATACGGTGCTTCTGGTATTCGCGATCCGTTCCAGCCCATTGCCCTGCAAGTCGACCGCGCGCCAGGGCGGACGGCCGCTGCGCCGGACCTCGCTCGCCCGCGGGAAGCCTTGGAAGGCCACCCAGTGGATCAGTTCGAGATGGTCGGCACGTTGTCCCGTGGGGCGCAGACCTTCGCCTTGCTGCGCCAGGCCTCAACCGTGCACCGCCTGGCAGTCGGCGACTATCTGGGTCCGGACCATGGTCGAGTTACAGCGATTCATGACGGCCATATCGAACTGGTCGAGTTATTTCCCGATGAACAGGGGGGATGGCTGGAGCGTCCGCGAACCCTCGTGCTAAACGTCAACTCATAACGGAATCAAACAATGAAAAGGACTTTCTCGTCCTTCGGTGTGGCGCTATGGATAGCGTTCACGGCACCGATGGCTGCTGCTGTGCCCAATCGTGTGGACCTGATCCAGCTACCGCCTCCCGGCAGCGCGGGTTCGGGCGCCTATAGCGGTGAAAAGCTGAACCTCAACTTCCAGGACATCGGACTGCGTGCTGCCTTGCAGCAAATCGCCGACGTGGCGGGCCTCAATCTGGTGGTCGGCGATGACGTACAGGGCTCTATCACCCTGCGGCTCAAAGGCGTGCCCTGGGATCAGGCGCTGGACCTGGTGCTGCAAACCAAAGGCTTGGATAAACGGATAAAGGCTGGTGTCCTGCTGGTGGCGCCGGCCGAGGAGTTGGCTGCACGGGAACTGCTGGCGCTGGAATCGCGCAAGCAGATGGCTGACCTGGCGCCGCTGCGCCGTGAGCTACTGCAAGTCAACCACGCCAAGGCGGCAGACCTGGCCAAGCTGTTTCAGTCGGTGAGCGGCTTTGAAGGCACGACCGATGAGCGTGGTTCAGTGGCAGTGGATGACCGCACCAATAACATCATTGCCTTCCAGACCGGCGAGCGCCTGGAAGAGTTGCGGCGGATCGTGGCGCAACTGGATGTGCCGGTGCGCCAGGTGATGATTGAAGCGCGTATTGTCGAGGCCAATGTCGACTACGACAAAAGCCTGGGCGCGCGCTGGGGTGGGCGGCTCAATCGCGGGAATTGGGCTGCCGGGGGGATCCAGAAGCCTTTGCCGGACGGTGCCCAGGCGCCGGAAAACGTGCCCGGCTCGCCATTTGTCGACCTGGGTTCACTCACGGGTACCTCGGGCCTGGGCATCGCCTTTATCACCGATAACCTCCTGCTGGACCTGGAACTGACCGCCATGGAGAAAACCGGCAATGGCGAAATCGTCTCGCAGCCCAAGGTGGTCACTTCCGACAAGGAAACCGCGCGCATTCTGAAGGGCACCGAAATTCCCTATCAGGAATCCACCTCTCAAGGTGCTACCTCGGTGTCGTTCAAGGAGGCGTCCCTGTCGTTGGAGGTCACGCCGCAGATCACCCCCGATGACCATGTGATCATGGTGGTCAAGGTCACCAAGGATGAGCCCGACTATCTCAACAAACTCAACGACGTACCGCCGATCAAGAAAAACGAGGTGAATGCCAAGGTGCTGGTCAAGGATGGCGAGACCATCGTCATCGGCGGGGTTTTCTCCAATACCCAAAGCAAAGTGGTAGATAAAGTGCCATTTTTGGGCGATGTGCCGTATCTTGGCCGCCTTTTCCGGCGCGATGTGCTGGCGGAGAAAAAATCCGAGCTGCTGGTATTCCTGACTCCGCGTATTATGAATAACCAGGCGATTGCTGTGAGTCGTTGATTCTGTGCGAAATTTGATTCTTGTAGGACCGATGGGGGCTGGAAAAAGCACCATCGGCCGATTGCTGGCCAAAGAGCTGCGCCTGCCATTCAAAGATTCCGACAAGGAAATTGAATTGCGCACGGGTGCCAATATCCCATGGATCTTCGATAAGGAAGGCGAGCTGGGCTTTCGCGACCGCGAGCAGGCGATGATTGCCGAGCTGTGCGGCTGCGATGGCGTGGTATTGGCCACCGGCGGCGGCGCGGTGATGCGCGATGAAAATCGGCGGGCGCTGCATGCCGGTGGTCGGGTGGTCTATCTGCATGCGTCGGTCGAGCAGCAGGTGGGGCGTACCGCCCGTGATCGCAATCGTCCTTTGCTGCGCACGGCGAACCCGGAAAAAACTTTGCGCGACCTGCTCGCGCTGCGCGATCCGCTGTATCGGGAAATCGCCGATCTGGTGGTGGAAACCGATGAGCGGCCGCCTAGGATGGTGGTTCTCGACATTCTCGAGCGCCTGCAACGGCTGCCACCCCGTTAAAGCCAGGCCCGAAATGCGCTATTCTCGGCGGCGCGCTATCACCCTGCGGGGTGTGGCGTAGAGCCATCAGGCAACGTCAGATCTCGACGTTACCGGTCGTCAATACATCTTCAACGCGGGGACACATGCAGACACTTAAGGTCGATCTAGGCGAGCGCAGCTACCCGATCCATATTGGCGAAGGTCTGCTGGACCAGCCCGAATTGCTGGCCCCGCACATTGCCGGGCGGCAGGTGGCAATCATCTCCAACGAGACGGTCGCGCCGCTGTATCTTGAGCGTCTGAGCCGCAGCCTGGCGGCGTACTCAGTGATCTCCGTGATTCTGCCCGATGGCGAAGCCCACAAGAACTGGGAAACCCTGCAACTGATCTTTGATGGCCTGCTGACCGCACGCCATGACCGCCGAACCACCGTGATTGCCCTGGGCGGCGGTGTGATCGGCGACATGGCCGGCTTTGCGGCGGCCTGCTACCAGCGCGGCGTGGACTTTATCCAGGTGCCGACCACCCTGTTGTCCCAGGTCGATTCGTCGGTGGGCGGCAAGACCGGTATCAACCACCCCCTGGGCAAAAATATGGTTGGCGCGTTCTACCAACCCCAGGCCGTGCTGATCGACACCGCGACCCTCAACACCTTGCCACCGCGGGAACTGTCGGCGGGCCTGGCGGAAGTCATCAAGTACGGGTTGATCTGCGACGAACCCTTCCTGGCCTGGCTGGAAGAACATGTGGACGCCCTGCGCGCACTCGACCAGGTTGCGCTCACCGAGGCGATTTCCCGCTCCTGCGCCGCCAAGGCGCTGGTGGTGAATGCCGACGAGCGGGAGTCCGGTGTGCGGGCCACCTTGAACCTGGGCCACACCTTCGGCCATGCGATCGAAACGCACATGGGCTATGGTGTGTGGTTGCATGGGGAGGCCGTAGCGGCTGGCACAGTGATGGCATTGGAAATGTCGCAACGTCTGGGCTGGATCAGCGCCCAGGAGCGGGATCGCGGCATCCGCCTGTTCCAGCGTGCCGGTTTGCCGGTTATCCCGCCGGAAGAGATGACTGAGGCGGACTTCCTCGAACATATGGCGATAGACAAGAAAGTGATCGACGGTCGCCTGCGACTGGTGCTGTTGCGCCATATGGGCGAAGCGGTAGTGACCGACGATTATCCGAAAGAGATTTTACAGGCCACGCTGGGAGCGGATTACCGCGCCCTGGCTCAGCTGAAAGGTTAATAAGATCCCGATGACTAGTTTGCATGCCGACGAGGCGTTCCTCGGCCATTACCAGTTAAGCCACGACCCTTTTGCTCCACGGGTGCCTGGTTTCAAATTTTTCCCGGCCCAGCGCAAGCCGGTGCTGGGGCAACTGCACCATCTCGCGCGCTACAGCCAGCTGCTGCTGGTTGTCACGGGCCCGTTGGGCAGCGGCAAGACCTTGCTGCGCCAGGCCCTGGTGGCCAGTACCAACAAACAGTCCGTACAGAGCGTGGTGGTGTCTGCCCGTGGCGCCGGTGATGCGGCGGGCGTGCTGCGTCAGGTAGCCCAGGCGCTGGATGTGGCCACTGCCGAGCCGAATGCGATCCTCAAGCAGGTGGTGCAACTGGGTCTGACCGGCCAGGAAGTCTACCTGCTGGTGGATGACGCCGAGCAGCTCGACGAGTCCGCCCTGGAAGCGCTGTTGGCGCTGGCGGCGGGCACGCCGGAAGGTCGCCCCCATGTGTTCCTGTTCGGTGAATCGTCGTTGATCGCCGATCTGGAGCAGATCAGCGGTGATCAGGAGCTGTTCCACGTTATCGAACTGCAACCGTACGAAGAGGACGAAACCCGGGAATACCTGGCTCAACGCCTCGAAGGCGCAGGGCAGGGCATCGAACTTTTCTCCGCTGCGCAGATCTCTGATATTCACGAAAGCTCCGACGGCTGGCCTGGCACCATCAACCAGGTCGCCCGCGATGCCATGATCGAAGCCATGATTGCCAGCCGCTCTGCGGTCAAGCGTCCAAAGATGGGGTTCACTATGCCTAAGAAGCACGTATTGGCAATTTCCGCCGTTGTCGTGGTTGCTGTTGCCGCCGCCTGGTTGATTCCGGGTCGCAGCAAGGCGCCGACCACCGCCGGTGCGCCAACCGAACAGGCGCAGTTGCCACTGGGCAAGCCCACGCCGAATGTCGAGTTCGCCAATTCCGGTCAGCCGACCAACCTGCCGATGGTGGGCCAGCCGGTGATGCGTGGCCCGCTCGCGGAAGAAGCCGGTGGTATCTCCGAAGGCGACGACGGTGTGCCGGTGGAAGGCTCCAGCGCCACACCGCCGACCGTGACCACTACTGCGCCACCTGCGGGCGTTCCCGCAGGTACGCCAGCGACCCCTGTGGCGCCAGCCGCCAAGCCGACCCCGGCACCGACCGTTGCCACTGCCAAGCCCGCGGCGCCAGTGGCGAAGCCGGCTCCGGCGCCAGCCGCCAAACCGGCTGAAAAGCCGGCAGCCACCGTCGCCAAGGCCGGCAGCAGTTGGTACAGCAGCCAGCCCACCGGCAACTTCGTCGTGCAGATCCTCGGCACCAGCTCCGAAGCGAACGCCCAGGCGTTCGTGAAAGAGCAGGGCGGCGAATACCGTTATTTCAAGAAAGTGCTCAACGGCAAGCCTCTCTACGTGATCACCTACGGCAGTTTCCCAAGTCGTGCCGCAGCTGATTCCGCCATCAAAGCCTTGCCAGCGAAGGTTCAGGCTGGTAAACCTTGGCCTCGCACTGTCGCCAGCGTTCAACAAGAACTGGCAGCAACTCGCTGAAGATCCGGCGGCCTTACCCAGGCCGCCCTCCCGGCACCTCAAAAAAGATCGCAAGGCGTGCAGCCCCTCCAGGCCGCGCGCTTTGTGGTGTCTGCGTTACAGTAGCTTTTGAGTCGTAGCGGTCAGAATTAAAAAAGTTTTGACTAGCACAGCATATCGCTTTAAACCTTTCATAAATGCGACATAGATTTGCGACATTTCGTCGCTAAATTTGTGAGCGTTCGTGTCGGTGTGTACAATGACCTCCCTTTTGCCCCCGCTAAGCCGGCGTACGTTCGGCGTGGAAGGTAACCGGTTGAATTGAAAAGAAATTTGCCTCGATATAAGAGGCAGCCTGGTGAGAAAGTGTCTATGAAAGCAGGTCTGTACCAACCCGATGAATTCAAGGATAACTGCGGTTTCGGCCTGATAGCCCATATGCAGGGCGAGCCCAGTCATACCCTTTTGCAAACGGCCATCGAGGCCCTGACCTGCATGACCCACCGCGGTGGGATCAACGCCGACGGCAAGACCGGTGACGGTTGCGGCTTGCTGATTCAAAAGCCCGACCAGTTCCTGCGCGCGGTCGCCAAGGAGCATTTCGCGGTCGACCTGCCCAAGCAGTACGCCGTGGGCATGGTATTTTTCAACCAGGACCCGGTCAAAGCCGAAGCCGCTCGCGAGAACATGAACCGCGAGATCATCGCTGCCGGCCTGCAGCTGGTGGGCTGGCGTAAAGTGCCGATCGACACCAGCGTGCTCGGCCGCCTGGCCCTTGAGCGCCTGCCGCAGATCGAACAAGTGTTCATCGCAGGCGACGGCCTGAGCGACCAGGATATGGCGATCAAGCTGTTCACCTCCCGTCGTCGCTCGTCCGTGGCCAACGCCGCCGATGTCGACCACTACATCTGCAGCTTTTCCCACAAGACCATCATTTATAAAGGCCTGATGATGCCGGCGGACTTGACCGCCTTCTATCCAGACCTGAGCGATGAGCGCCTGCAAACCGCCATTTGCGTGTTCCACCAGCGCTTCTCCACCAACACCCTGCCGAAATGGCCGCTGGCCCAGCCATTCCGCTTCCTCGCCCACAACGGCGAGATCAACACCATCACCGGCAACCGCAACTGGGCCGTGGCCCGTCGCACCAAGTTCGCCAACGATTTGATGGACCTGGAAGAGCTCGGCCCACTGGTCAACCGCGTGGGCTCCGACTCCTCCAGCATGGACAACATGCTCGAGCTGATGGTCACCGGCGGCATCGACCTGTTCCGTGGCGTGCGTATGATCATTCCGCCTGCGTGGCAGAACGTCGAGACCATGGACCCGGATCTGCGTGCATTCTACGAGTACAACTCGATGCACATGGAGCCGTGGGACGGCCCGGCCGGCGTGGTCATGACCGACGGTCGCTACGCGGTGTGCCTGCTCGACCGTAACGGTCTGCGCCCGGCCCGCTGGGTCACGACCACCAACGGTTTCATCACCCTGGCGTCGGAAATCGGCGTGTGGAACTACAAGCCGCAAGACGTTATCGCCAAGGGCCGTGTAGGCCCTGGCCAGATCCTCGCCGTGGACACCGAAACCGGCCAGATCCTCGACACCGATGCCATCGACAACCGCTTGAAGTCCCGTCACCCGTACAAGCAATGGCTGCGCAAGAACGCCCTGCGCATCCAGGCGACCATGGAAGACAACGACCACGGTTCGGCGTTCTACGACATCGACCAGCTCAAGCAGTACATGAAGATGTACCAGGTCACGTTCGAAGAGCGCGACCAGGTCCTGCGCCCGCTCGGCGAGCAGGGCTACGAGGCGGTCGGCTCCATGGGCGATGACACGCCGATGGCCGTGCTGTCCCAGCGCGTGCGCACGCCGTATGACTATTTCCGCCAGCAGTTCGCCCAGGTGACCAACCCACCGATCGACCCGCTGCGCGAAGCCATCGTGATGTCCCTGGAAGTGTGCCTCGGTGCCGAGCGCAACATCTTCCAGGAGTCGCCTGAGCACGCCTCCCGCGTGATCCTCAGCTCGCCGGTCGTTTCCCCGGCCAAGTGGCGTTCGCTGATGACCCTGGAGCGGCCGGGTTTCGACCGCCAGATCATCGACCTGAACTACGACGAGAGCCTCGGCCTTGAAGCCGCTGTGCGCAACGTCGCCGACCAGGCCGAAGAAGCCGTGCGCGCCGGGCGTACCCAGATCGTGCTGACCGACCGTCATATCGCTCCAGGCAAATTGCCGATCCACGCGTCTCTGGCCACCGGCGCGGTGCACCACCGCCTGACCGAAAAAGGCCTGCGCTGCGACTCCAACATCCTCGTGGAAACCGCCACCGCCCGCGACCCGCACCACTTTGCGGTGTTGATCGGCTTCGGCGCCTCGGCGGTGTACCCTTTCCTCGCTTATGAAGTGCTGGGTGACCTGATCCGTACCGGTGAAGTACTGGGCGACCTCTACGAGGTGTTCAAGAACTACCGCAAGGGCATCACCAAGGGCCTGCTGAAGATCCTGTCGAAGATGGGCATCTCCACCGTCACCTCCTACCGTGGCGCGCAGCTGTTCGAAGCCATCGGCCTGTCGGAAGAAGTTTGCGAGCTGAGCTTCCGTGGCGTGCCGAGCCGCATCAAGGGTGCGCGTTTCGTCGACATCGAAGCCGAACAGAAAGCCCTGGCCGCCGAAGCCTGGAGCGCGCGCAAGCCGATCCAGCAAGGTGGCCTGCTCAAGTTCGTGCACGGTGGCGAATACCACGCCTACAACCCGGACGTGGTGAGTACCCTGCAAGCCGCCGTGCAGCAGGGCGACTACGCCAAGTTCAAGGAATACACCGCGCTGGTGGATAACCGCCCGGTGTCGATGATCCGCGACCTGTTCAAGGTGAAGACCCTGGATACGCCGCTGGCCATCAGCGAAATCGAACCGCTGGAATCGATCCTCAAGCGCTTCGACTCTGCCGGTATTTCCCTGGGCGCCTTGTCGCCTGAGGCCCACGAAGCCCTGGCCGAAGCCATGAACCGCCTGGGCGCGCGTTCCAACTCCGGTGAAGGCGGTGAAGACCCGGCGCGCTACGGCACCATCAAGAGCTCGAAAATCAAGCAGGTTGCCACTGGCCGTTTCGGTGTGACCCCGGAATATCTGGTCAACGCCGAAGTGCTGCAGATCAAGGTGGCCCAGGGCGCCAAGCCCGGTGAGGGCGGCCAACTGCCGGGCGGCAAGGTCAATGGCCTGATCGCCAAGCTGCGTTATGCGGTACCGGGCGTGACCCTGATCTCGCCGCCGCCGCACCACGACATCTACTCGATTGAAGACTTGTCGCAGCTGATTTTCGACCTGAAGCAAGTCAACCCGCAGGCCCTGGTCTCGGTGAAACTGGTCGCAGAAGCGGGCGTCGGTACCATCGCCGCCGGCGTGGCCAAGGCCTATGCCGACCTGATCACCATCTCCGGCTACGACGGCGGCACCGGCGCATCGCCGCTGACCTCGATCAAGTACGCCGGCGCACCGTGGGAACTCGGCCTGGCGGAAACCCACCAGACCCTGCGCGGCAACGACCTGCGCGGCAAAGTGCGGGTGCAGACCGACGGTGGCCTGAAGACCGGCCTCGACGTGATCAAGGCCGCCATCCTCGGCGCCGAGAGCTTCGGTTTCGGCACCGCGCCGATGATCGCCCTGGGCTGCAAATACCTGCGCATCTGCCACCTGAACAACTGCGCCACCGGCGTCGCCACTCAGAACGAAAAGCTGCGCAAGGATCACTACATCGGCACCGTCGACATGGTGGTGAACTTCTTCACCTACGTCGCCGAAGAGACCCGTGAGTGGCTGGCCAAGCTCGGCGTACGTTCCCTGGAAGAGCTGATCGGGCGCACCGATCTGCTGGACATCCTCGAAGGCCAGACCGCCAAGCAACAGCACCTGGACCTGACGCCGTTGTTGGGCAGCGATCACATCCCGGCAGACAAGCCACAATTCTGCCAGGTGGATCGCAACCCGCCGTTCGACAAGGGCCTGCTGGCCGAGAAGATGGTCGAGATGGCCGGTTCCTCGATCAACGACGCCAGTGGTGGCGAATTCGCCCTGGATATCTGCAACTGCGACCGTTCCATCGGCGCACGCATCTCCGGCGAAATCGCACGCAAGCATGGCAACCAGGGCATGGCGAAAGCGCCAATCACCTTCCGCTTCAAGGGCACTGCGGGCCAGAGCTTCGGCGTCTGGAACGCCGGCGGCCTGCACATGTACCTGGAAGGCGACGCCAACGACTACGTAGGCAAGGGCATGACCGGCGGCAAGCTGGTCATCGTTCCGCCCAAAGGTAGCGTCTACAAGACCCAGGACAGTGCCATCATCGGCAACACCTGCCTGTACGGTGCCACCGGTGGCAAGCTGTTCGCCGCGGGTACGGCCGGTGAGCGTTTCGCCGTGCGTAACTCCGGTGCCCACACCGTGGTGGAAGGCACTGGCGATCACTGCTGCGAGTACATGACCGGGGGCTTTGTCGCGGTATTGGGCAAGACCGGTTACAACTTCGGTTCGGGCATGACCGGCGGTTTCGCCTACGTGCTCGACCAGGACAACACCTTCGTCGACAAGGTCAACCACGAGTTGGTCGAGATCCAGCGGATCAGCGGCGAAGCCATGGAATCCTACCGGAACCACTTGCAGCACGTGCTGGACGAGTACGTCGAGGAGACCGGCAGCGAATGGGGGCGTAACCTCGCCGAAAACCTCGATGATTACCTGCGTCGTTTCTGGCTGGTCAAGCCCAAGGCTGCCAACCTGAAATCGTTGCTTTCCAGCATCCGTGCCAACCCGCAGTGATATGCGCCTGAAGAGTTTGATGAGGTTTTAACATGGCTGAACGTCTGAATAACGACTTCCAGTTCATCGATGTCGGGCGCAAAGATCCGAAGAAGAAACTGTTGCGTCAACGCAAGAAAGAGTTCGTGGAAATCTACGAGCCCTTCAAACCCCAGCATTCGGCCGATCAGGCCCACCGCTGCCTGGGTTGCGGTAACCCGTATTGCGAATGGAAGTGCCCGGTGCACAACTTCATTCCCAACTGGCTCAAGCTGGTGGCCGAGGGCAACATCCTCGCCGCCGCCGAGCTGTCCCACCAGACCAACACCCTGCCGGAAGTTTGCGGCCGGGTATGCCCGCAGGACCGCCTGTGCGAGGGTGCCTGCACCCTGAACGACGGCTTCGGCGCGGTGACCATCGGTTCGGTGGAGAAGTACATCACCGATACCGCGTTCGCCATGGGCTGGCGTCCGGACATGTCCAAGGTAAAGCCGACCGGCAAGCGTGTCGCGATCATCGGTGCGGGCCCGGCGGGCCTGGGCTGTGCCGACGTGCTGGTGCGCGGCGGCGTGACCCCGGTGGTGTTCGACAAGAACCCGGAAATCGGCGGCCTGCTGACCTTCGGCATCCCCGAGTTCAAGCTGGAAAAGACCGTGTTGAGCAATCGCCGCGAAGTCTTCACCGGCATGGGCATCGAGTTCCGCCTGAACACGGAGATCGGCAAAGACGTGACCATGGAGCAACTGCTCGAAGAATACGATGCGGTGTTCATGGGCATGGGCACCTACACCTACATGAAGGGCGGCTTTGCCGGTGAGGACCTGCCGGGCGTTTACGACGCGTTGGACTTCCTGATCGCCAACGTCAACCGCAACCTGGGCTTTGAAAAGTCGCCGGAAGATTTCGTCGACATGAAAGGCAAGAAGGTCGTGGTCCTCGGCGGCGGCGACACCGCGATGGACTGCAACCGTACCTCGATCCGCCAGGGCGCCAAGTCGGTGACCTGTGCGTATCGCCGTGACGAAGCCAACATGCCCGGCTCGCGCAAAGAGGTGAAGAACGCCAAGGAAGAAGGCGTGAAATTCCTCTACAACCGCCAGCCGATCGCCATCGTCGGTGAAGACCGCGTCGAAGGCGTGAAGGTGGTCGAGACCCGTCTCGGCGAACCGGACGCCCGTGGCCGCCGCAGCCCCGAGCCGATCCCGGGCTCCGAAGAGATCATCCCGGCCGACGCCGTGGTCATCGCTTTCGGTTTCCGCCCAAGCCCGGCGCCGTGGTTCGAGCAGTTCGAGATCCAGACCGACAGCCAGGGCCGCGTTGTCGCCCCGGAACAAGGCCAGTACAAGCACCAGACCAGCAACCCGAAAATCTTCGCCGGTGGCGACATGGTGCGCGGCTCTGACCTGGTAGTGACGGCGATCTTCGAAGGCCGCAATGCCGCCGAAGGGATCCTGGACTACCTGCAAGTCTGACCCTGATCCCAGGTTGAAATGCGATCAAAATGTGGGAGGGGGCTTGCTGTGGTGAGCGGGCTTGTCCCGCGCCGGGCTGCGAAGCAGCCCCTTTGATCTGCGGTGAACCCGACGGGGGGCAAGCCCCCTCACCACAGCTAGCTACCGCGACAAATTGACCCGATAGACAAAAGGCACCGCTCTTGCCGTGCCTTTTGCGTCGCGCTCTGAGAAAATGCCCGCACTTTTTTTGCGGATGCCGACATGACTGCCCTCAAGAACGACCGTTTCCTTCGTGCCCTGCTCAAGCAACCCGTGGACGTCACCCCTGTGTGGATGATGCGCCAGGCCGGTCGCTACCTGCCGGAATACCGCGCCAGTCGCGCCCACGCCGGCGACTTCATGAGCCTGTGCATGAACCCGGAGTTCGCCTGCGAAGTCACGCTGCAGCCACTGGATCGCTACCCGCAACTGGACGCGGCCATCCTCTTCTCCGACATCCTCACCATCCCTGACGCCATGGGCCAAGGCCTGTACTTCGAGACCGGCGAAGGCCCGCGTTTCAAGAAAGTCATCAGCACCCTGGCCGATATCGAAGCCCTGCCGATCCCCGACCCGCACAAAGACCTTGGCTACGTGATGGACGCCGTCAGCACCATCCGCCGCGAGCTGAACGGCCGCGTGCCGCTGATCGGCTTCTCCGGCAGCCCATGGACCCTGGCCACCTATATGGTCGAAGGCGGCTCGTCGAAAGACTTCCGCAAGACCAAGGCCATGCTCTACGACAACCCGCAAGCCATGCACCTGCTGCTGGACAAGCTGGCCCAGTCGGTCACCTCCTACCTCAACGGCCAGATCATGGCCGGTGCGCAAGCCGTGCAGATCTTCGATACCTGGGGCGGCAACCTGTCCGCGGCGGCGTACCAGGAATTCTCCCTGGCCTACATGCGCAAGATCGTCAGCGGCCTGATCCGTGAACACGAAGGCCGCAAAGTGCCGGTCATCCTGTTCACCAAGGGCGGTGGCCTGTGGCTTGAGAGCATCGCCGACGCTGGCGCGGATGCACTTGGCCTGGATTGGACCTGCGATATCGGCGATGCCCGTCGTCGTGTCGGTGGCAAGGTCGCGCTGCAAGGCAACATGGACCCGACCGTGCTGTACGCCAAGCCGGAAGCGATCCGCACCGAAGTCGGCCGCATCCTGGCCAGCTACGGCACAGGCAGCGGCCACGTGTTCAACCTCGGCCATGGCATCACTCCGGAAGTGAACCCGGACCATGCGGGTGCGTTCCTGCAGGCCGTGCACGAGCTGTCAGCGCAATACCACCCGTAATATTCCCGCCTGAATCGGATCCCCCTTTGCCTGGCGAAGGGGGATTCGTTGCGTTTCAGCGTTCGTTAAGTCCTGCCTTGGTAGTGTGGGTGCTTTGGGATTTCTCCTACAGCCTCCGGTAACTTGCCTCGGTAAAAATCCTACCCGACTCTTCCTCTCGCCAGTGCATGGCGTTTATTGTCAGGTGATATCAGGATGAACACTTCAGCGTATTCAACGAGCCAGAAACTGCTGCATTGGGTTTCGGCTGTCATTATTGTGTGGGCGTTATTGTCGGGTTTTTTCGTGGCTGTATTCAGCGTGCCCGCCTCGGTCAAGGCGTGGGTGGCGTTCTTCAATGTGTCGCTGACCACTGTCTATATTCCGGTGTTTGTCTTGCGGGTCTATTGTTCCTTTGCCCACGGCCTGGACTTTTCCGTCAAGCGAACACTGCAGGAATACCTGGCGTTGCTGGTTCACAAGGCCATGTACCTGGTGCTCGCCGTGGTGTTGGCGACCGGCGTGCTGATGATGGATCGCCCGATCAATATCTTTAACCTGCTCTCCATCGCCCCCCTCGACAACGACCCGGCCCGCATCGCCCTGTATACCCGTGTGCATGTGCTCTCGTGTGTGGGGTTGCTGCTGATGCTGGTCCTGCATATCGGCGCCGTGGTCATGCATGAGCGCCGAGGCAAGCGGGTGATGGCGCGGATGTCTTTTGAGAAGACATCCGGTGCTGTGCTCGGGGATCAGGGTGTCAGAATTTGTTCTGCAAATCGTGCAACCACATGATCGAAGGCTTGCTGATTACCGAGTTCTATCGCGCGTAATGCAGTCGTAATGGTTTTGAAGTCCTCGTCAGTGGCCTGGGCAACAAATGCCGGATCGAATACGCGCTCTAAGGCATCTTGGCGGCGGTTGTTCAGATAGGCGATATCCAAGGCTAGGACTTCGATCATTTTTGTTGCTGGCGAGTCATTGGTATGTGTCGCTTGGATTTGCCCCGTCAATAGATAGCGGAAGCGCAGTTCACAACCGTCCTCGGTGGGCGAGATATGTTCAGCTTCATCAAACCAATTGCCTTTGACGTGCCCGCAATGCAAAGGCGAACCGGGCTTGGTTTCCCTGATGCAGGAGGCATGAAGGTTTTGGTATTCAAGCGCCAGCTCTTCGAAATGCTCCTGGGGACGGAAGTGTTCGATGTGGCTGGATGCAGCATCAATATCTCTGCCGCAGTAACAACAAAAGCCACCTTGTTCCAGCAATAAGCTGACATGCAGTTCACGTTTTTCGGGATTCTGCAGCGTAGAGTATGTGGGTACCCATTCGTCGTTGATTGAAGCTTTCCACTGACTAAAAGAAGCAGGTTCAGTTCCTTTGAACACTTGTTTCATTTTCCGAGTATCTCCTTGCGGCGAATCAGCGCTTGGGCACCAGCAAATTCGGGTAGGTCTGGCGCTAGTTTTTTAAGTGCTTGGAGCTGGGTTTTGGCCTTTTCCAGTTCGTTATCTTCGATGGTGCTGAATAGTTCGCTTAGAAGTACTTCTACTTTTGGCTCGCGCTCGGAGACACCCATGACTTCTTCAAGGATTCGGCTGGAGTCTAATCCATAAGTAACGCGGGGATGAGAGGGGGATTCATTAGTTAAGAGAATGACTTCTCCTGGCCTGAGACTACCAATAATTTGAGGCGAGTGACTGGCTGCGATGAATTGGATTTTAGGGAATAGTTTTTTCAAAGTCGAAGCTATTGTCCGCTGCCATCCAGGGTGCAAGTGGATGTCCAGTTCGTCGATTATGACAATTCCAGTTGTCTCTTCTAAAACTTTATTTTTTAAGTGTGGATTGAGTAGGCACATTCGCCGGGCTATGTCAGAAACCATTGCCAGCATGCCGCGCTGTCCATCGCTCAAACTGTTAAAAGTTAAGCTTCTATTGTTTTCAAAATGCACCAGTAAGCTGCGAATACCAAGGTCGTACTCAATCCCTTTTGCGTCAGGTAGAGCGTGGGTCAGTGCTGAATTTATCAGTTGGAGCTCGTCATTGAACTTGGGTGATGCTGTGGAACGAGACATTTTCTGAAGGCGTTCTAAGGTTTTTCCAATAAGCCAGCTTTCAAATGTTTCTAGATTTGCAGAGGCATCAAACCAGTCTTTGTAGGCGTCTAGTCTTGAGGGTTGTTGGCGTGCTGCGAATTCAACAGATATATCAGACGAATTCCATCGGCGGTCAGCTCGATAAAAAGCCATGAGCGGGAGATCAACAATTTTTTTTGATGATGGGTTGAGGATATCAATTGAACTGTTGAGTACTGGGATATCAAAGACCTTGAGTTGACCTTCACGTACCAACGATTCATTCCAAGCCGCGCGGCCGAAAGCGGAGCCGACAGCATCCAGTGTCACGGGATATATACGTTCAAACCTATAGCGACCCTCGAACTCTTGGATTTCGAACCTTGCATCTTGGTTTGAGATCTGAAGAGCCGCTCCCCCCAATGACGATGAAAACGAATACAGGCTTGCCGCCACCGCCTGCAACAACGAAGTCTTGCCACTCCCATTAACCCCCACCACCAGGTTAAAACCTGGCTGAAAGTCAAAAGTGGCATCTTCGTAGCAACGAAAATTCTGAATATGAAGCTGGTCCAGGCGCATTCTGGCTTTCCTTTACCAAGACTGACGAATGCCGACAGTGTACCTTGGCCCGCCGGAACCGCCAGAGGTGCAGGCGTTACGCGCTTTTTGCGCTCCCCAACGGCGGCAACTTCGCCAACTTCAACGCCACCAGCAACGCACCCATCAATAGCGCCACGATAAACGAGCCGATGCCGTTCCATCCGCCGAAGTGCCAGAAGAATCCGCCCGCTGTCCCGGCGATGCTTGAGCCTACGTAATAGCAAAACAGATACAGCGACGACGCCTGCCCCTTGGCTTTCACCGCGCGGCGCCCGATCCAGCTGCTGGCCACCGAGTGGGCGCCAAAGAAGCCGAAGGTGAAGATCAGCATGCCCGGCACCACCAGCCACAGTGGGGTGAACAGGGTCAGGGCCATGCCGGCGAGCATCAGCACGATGGTGGCCCAGAGCACGCGGCGGCGGCCGAGGCGGTCGGCCAGGGAGCCGATTTTCGCCGAGCTGTAGATGCCCGAGAGGTACACCAGCGACAGCAGGCCCACCACGGCCTGGCTCAGGTCATACGGGTCGGCCAGCAGGCGATAGCCGATGTAGTTGAACATCGTCACGAACGCGCCCATCAGCAGGAAGGCTTCAAGGAACAGCCACGGCAGGCCGGCATCCTTGAAATGCATGACGAAGCCATCCACCAGGCTGCGGGGCTTGAGGCTGCTGGCGCGGAAGTTGCGCGATTCGGGGAGAATCTTCCAGAACACCGTGGCGGCAATCAACGCCAGGGCGCCGATGATCAGCATTGCGGTGTGCCAGCTGACGAAGTCGATCAGTACACCGATGATCAGGCGTCCGCTCATGCCCCCGATGGCATTGCCGCCGATGTACAGGCCCATGGCCAGGCCGATGTGCTGGGGGTGGATCTCTTCGCTCAGGTACGTCATCGCCACGGCAGCCAGGCCGCTCAAGGACAGGCCCACCAGCGCACGCATCAGCAAAATCCCTTCCCAGGACGGCATCAAGCCGCTGGCGATGGTCGCCAGCGCTGCGCAAAACAACGCGGCGACCATCACCGGCTTGCGGCCCAGGGTGTCGGAAATCGGCCCGGTAATCAGCAAACCCAGCGCCAGCATCGCCGTCGCCACTGAGAGGATCAGGCTGCTTTGTGCCGCATTGATCGAGAACTCGTGGGACAGCGCCGGCATCATCGGCTGCACGCAATACAGCAGGGCGAACGTGGCGAAGCCGCCGGAGAACAGCGCCAGCACCGTGCGCATGAACATCGGCGTGCCTTTTTCGATGTACGCGTCATTGAGCTGCGCCACCACCTCATCCAGGGCGGTGGGCGGGACTTCTTGGGCGAATGGAGCGACAGCAGATTTCACGGAGACCTCGGGGAGGAAAAGCCTGCCAGGACTGGCAATGCAAAAAAGAATATAGCCGGCTAATGATTCTTTCCAATATATTGTTCGACCCGTTTGATAGCTTTTACGACCTAATGAGGCTGGCATGGAATTACGTCACCTGCGGTACTTCATCGCTGTCGCCGAGGAGCTGCACTTTGGTCGCGCGGCGCAGGTGCTGGGCATCTCGCAACCGCCATTGAGCCAGCAGATCCAGGCGCTGGAGCAGGAGGTGGGCGCGCGCTTGTTTGAGCGTACCAATCGTCGGGTCGAGCTGAGCGAGGCCGGGCGCTTGTTCCTGCACGAGGCGCGGCTGGTGCTGGCCCAGGTCGACAAAGCGGCAGACGTGGCCCGCCGTGCGCAGTTGGGGGAACTGGGCGAATTGAAGATTGGCTTCACCTCGTCGGCGCCGTTCAACTCCACGATTCCGCAGGCGATCTTCGCGTTTCGCCAAGCCTTCCCGGCGGTGCACCTGAACCTGCAGGAAATGAGCAGCACCGAAGTGGCCGAATCGCTGGTGGATGAGTCGATCCAGGTTGGGCTGATGCGTCCGCTGCCGTTGCCGGACTCATTGAGTGTGATTGAGCTGATGCGCGAACCGCTGGTTGCCGTATTAAACGCTGACCACCCCTTAGTGGAGGGCAGTGAGCGTGGCCTGCACCTTGCGCAACTGGCGGAGGAACCCTTTGTATTTTTCCCTCGCACCTACGGCAGTGGCCTGTACGCCCAACTGCTCAACCTGGCCCGCGATGCCGGTTTCAGCCCGCACTTCGCCCAGGAAGCGGGGGAGGCGATGACCATCATCGGGTTGGTGGCGGCGGGCTTGGGCGTGTCGGTGCTGCCGGCGTCGTACCAACGGATACGCATCGATGGCGTGGTCTATCGCACCTTGCTGGATCAGGAGGCGGTGACGGCGGTATGGCTGGTGCAGCGCAAAGGCGCACAAACGCCGATGGCGAAGGCGTTTGTGGAGTTGTTGGTGGTGACCGGGCTAGCCCCAAATCTGACGCTGTGATCTGCCTGAAAAAACGCGGTGATCTTAATGGGGCTGCTACGCAGCCCAACGCTGGCGGTGCGACGATTCGACAAGCCCGCTCGCCACAGAGGTTGTGCCCGGCCTTGGTTTTACTTCGACGTTCCCGTCTGCTCAAACAACTGCGCTGCCGACCCTGCCTCACCACTCACGCCATTGCTGCGCAGTCCCGCCATGATGTCGCTGTCCAGGTTGTTCACCCAACGGTTGTAGTTGCGATGGATCTTGCCGTCCTTGTAGCCCAGTTGGCGGCTGTCGCGGTAGGTGATGGCGTAGCTGTTGCGGGTGTAGCGGATGTCGATGGCCGCGTAGTACTGGTTGCGCACGATGATTTCGGCCTGTACCAGTTGCGGGCTCAGGCGTTGCACTGTCCAATCGCGTTTTTGCAGGGCGTTGACGATCACCTTTTTCATCTTTTCTTCGCTGACCTGGGCGTCGGCCGGCAGGTCGTGCTGGGTGTTGAGGACCGGCTTGCTGGTGCAGCCGGCGGTGACCAGCAGAGCCAGGGTGATCAGGGTGACGCGTAGCAAGGAAGACATTCCGTATTCTCCAATCGATTAAAAAGTCAGGACCAGCGGCGGAAGATCAACGAAGTATTGACGCCGCCAAAGGCAAAGTTGTTGTTCATCACGTAGTCGTGGTGCATCTCGCGGAATTCACCCTGCAGGTAATCCAGCTCGCCGCATTGCGGGTCGACGGAGTCCAGGTTGAAGGTGTGCACGTATTGGTCGCGGTTCATCATCTCGATGCTGAACCACGATTCCAGCGCACCGCAGGCGCCCAAGGTGTGGCCGAGGAAGCTTTTCTGCGAGCTGATGGGCATGCGGCTGCCGAACAGGCTGCTGGTAGCCTGGGTCTCGGCGATATCGCCCTGGTCGGTGGCGGTGCCGTGGCCGTTGACGTAGCCGATGGCGGCCGGCTCCAGGCCCGCATCTTCCAGGGCCAGCTCCATGGCGCGGCGCATGGTTTTCTGTTCCGGGCGCGTGGTGTGCTGGCCGTCGGCATTGCTGCCGAAACCGACGATCTCGGCATGGATATGCGCGCCCCGCGCCAGTGCGTGTTCCAGCTCTTCGAGCACCAGCATGCCGCCGCCTTCGCCGATCACCAAGCCATCGCGGCCGCTGTCGTAGGGACGTGGACTGGTCTGCGGCGCATCGTTCTTCAGGCTGGTGGCATACAGCGCGTCGAACACCATGGCTTCGGTGGGGCACAGCTCCTCGGCGCCGCCGGCGAGCATCAACGGCAGACGGCCGAACTTGATCGCTTCATAGGCATAGCCGATGCCCTGGCTGCCGCTGGTACACGCGCTGGACGTGGGGATCAGCCGCCCGGTGAGGCCAAAGAAGATGCTGATATTCGCCGCCGTGGTGTGGGGCATCATGCGCACGTAGGAGTTGGCATTGAGCCCCTCGGCCACCGAGTTCAGCAGCATATTGCCGAAGGCCTTGATCTCGTCGGTACTGCCGGTGGACGAGCCACAGGCCACGCCCATGCGCCCGTCCTTGATCGACTCGTCACCGAGCAAGCCCGCGTCCTGCAACGCCTGTTCCGCGGCCCACACCGCCAGGCGCGAGACGCGGCCCATGCTGCGCAGCTGCTTGCGCGTCCAATGGGCGGGCACGACGAAATCATCGACCGGCCCGGCCAGGCGCGTGTTCAATTCGGTAAAACGCTCCCACTCGTCCATGCGTCGGATGCCGCTGCGGTTGGCGCGGAAGTTGGCGGCGATGGTGTCCCAGTCGCTGCCCAGGGAGGTCACGCCGGCCATGCCGGTGACGACGACGCGTTTCATCAGCACAGGCCTCCATTCACGGCCAGGACCTGGCGCGTGATATAGCCGGCTTCGGCCGACATGAGGAAATTCACCGCACCGGCGACTTCTTCCGGGGTGCCCATGCGTTGCGCCGGGATCATCTTCATCAGTTCTTCCACCGGTACGTTTTCATCCAGCATGGCGGTGTCGATCAGGCCGGGGGCGACGCAGTTGACGGTGATCCTGCGCTTGCCCAGTTCGATGGCGAGGGCCTTGGCCGCACCGATCAGGCCGGCCTTGGAGGCGCTGTAGTTGACCTGGCCACGGTTGCCGATCAACCCGGAGACCGAGGTGATGCACACGATACGCCCGGCTGCGCGACGACGAATCATCGGCATCATCACCGGGTGCAGCACGTTGTAGAAACCATCCAGGTTGGTGCGCATCACCACGTCCCAATCGTCTTCCGACAGGGCTGGGAAGGCACCGTCGCGGGTCAGGCCGGCGTTGAGCACCACGCCGTAATAAGCACCGTGTTGCTCAACATCGGCTTCAAGGATCTGCTTGCACGCGGCGCGGTCCGCCACATCGAATTGCAGCACACGCGCCTGGCGGCCCAAGGCCTCGATCTCGACCTGTACCGCGCAGGCTTCGGCCCGACCGCTGCGGCAATGCAGCACGATGTCATGCCCGGCCTGGGCCAGGCGCAGGGCAATGGCGCGGCCGATGCCACGGCTGGAGCCGGTGACCAGTACGGGTTCAGTCATGGCGTTTCGTCCTTCGATTCATCTAAATAGTTGGCCGCCTGGGGCGGTCGAAATACATTCAGGCGCGCACTGGCCTGGATACCGCTACCGGTGAGGTGGCATTCGAACACACCCATGCCGTTGTCGTCTTCCAGGGAACGCAGGCCGTGGATGTTCAACTCGGCGCCGGCCGGGAAGTGTTCCACGTTGCACTCGAACTTGCGTGTGCCGAGCAGGAAGCCCAGTTCCACCGCTTCACCCTTTTGACGGGCACGGCAGCCGGCGTAGGCGGCGACGCTCTGCGCCATCAACTCGACGCCGACCCAGGCCGGCAGGCTGCCGTCAGGGCGGTTGAACAGGCCGCCGGGCTTGACGGTGAGGCGGGTGTGAATCTGCTCTTCATCGAACGACAGCACCTGGTCGATCAGGATCATGTCGCCCGCGTGGGGCAGCAGTTCGGCGAGTGGCCAATCGGTCATGGGGCCTCTCCGATTATCAGGCTGACATTGTTGCCACCGAAGGCAAACGAGTTGCTCATCAGGCGGGGTTTTTCCAAGGTGTCCCCCGCCTGCGCCCATTGCAGGGCGGGCAGCGTGGGGTCGGCCTGGCCGTCCCACACATGGGGCGGCACCCGGCCGTGGGCCAGGCTCAGCCAGCAGAACGCGGCTTCCAGCGCGCCGGCCGCGCCCAGGGTGTGGCCGCTCATGGGTTTGGTCGACGAGCAGGCCACGCCGTCGGGGAACAGGCTGGCGACGGCCAGGCTTTCCATGGCGTCGTTGTGTTGGGTGGCGGTGCCGTGCAGGTTCAGGTAGCCGATCTGCCCGGGCTGCACTTTTGCGCTGGCCAGGGCCTTGCGCATCGCCTGCAACGCGCCTTTGCCGGTGGGTTCCGGCGCGGAAATATGGTGCGCATCGCAACTCGCACCGCTGCCGAGCAGGGCGATCGCCGCAGGCGTTTTAGTCATCAGGAACAGCACCGCCGCTTCGCCGATATTGATGCCGTTGCGGTTCACCGAAAACGGGTTGCAGCGTTCGTTGGACACCGCCTCCAACGCGCCGAACCCATTGAGGGTCAGCTTGCACAGGCTGTCGACGCCGCCGCAGAGCACCGCGTCGCACACTCCCAGGTCGAGCAGGCGTTGTGCGCTCATCAAGGCCCGGGCGCTGGAGGTGCAGGCGGTGGAAATCACATAGGCCGGGCCGCTCAGTTGCAGCCAGTCGGCGAGAAAATTCGCCGGGGCGCTGAGTTCCTGTTGCTGGTAGTCGTAGTCGCTGGGGAAGTGCTGATCGCGCAGGTACTGGGCGATACCGCGGCTGGCTTCGTCGATGCCCGAGGTGCTGGTGCCGAGCACCACCCCGACCCGCGAGGCGCCATAGCGGTGGATCGCCTGGCGGATCTCGCCCTCGATCTGCAGCGCCGCCTCCAGCAGCAGTTGGTTATTGCGGCTGCTTTGCTGGCCGAGTTCCACCGGGATGGTCACCAGCTCGCCGTGCACACTGCCTACCGGCAGCGTGCGCTCCGGCACCCAGCCGCTTTCGGCACGCATCCCCGAGCAGTCGCCGGCAAACAGGCTGCGACTGACGGCGGCCTGGCCACGGCCGAGGGCGCAAATCACGCCGAGGGCATTGAGGTAGGCGCTCATCGGGCGGCACCGAGCGGCGTGATGCGGTAGCTCAAGGGCTGGCCGCTCATGTTCACACTGAAGACTTCTGACGATTGGTAGACGATCTGCCAATGGCCCGGCAGGGTGCGCGTGAGGTCCATCGCCTGGGCGCCAGGGTAGAGAGCGCGCACGTCATCGGCCGAGGCCAAGGCAAACAACAGTGCGGCAAACAGCTCGCGTGCCTGGGGATTGGGCGGCAGCAGACCGTCGGCCTGCCACTGGCCATCGATCAGTTTTTGCCGGGCCTGGGGAATGCCCAGGGGGTCCATCATCGACCAGCGGATTGCACCCCCTTCGCGTTGGATCACCAGCAGCCAGTCCTGGCTCTGGCCGTCTGCCAGGCGCTGCACATGCAGCTGTAGCGGCAAGGCCAAGGCCGGGGTTTTTTCAGGCAGCGGCGGCTGGCTGGCGCAGGCGCTCAGCAGCAACAGGCAACCGATCAATAGGCTGCGCATCATGGTGCGGCGCTCGCCAGGGGTTTGCGCGCCACGCAGTTGACCAGGGTTTCCTCACGCTGGCCCACCGGCGGCGGGTTACGCAGGCCCCAGCGCTCCAGCAGGCCGAAGTCGCGGGAACGGCTCCACCACAGGTAGGGGTACGAAACGTTCTGCGGGTCGAACTCAAAGCCCTGCTCGCGGAGCATCTGCAGGTACTCTTCGGCGCTTTTCTGCACATGCATGGGATGGCGGAACAGCCAGCGAATGACCCAGGTGTCGATATAGGCTTCGGTGGATTCGGCAAACAGCAAGTAACCGCCCGGCTTGAGCACCCGGTAGAACTCCTTGAGTGCGCGATGCTGTTCAACCAAGTGATGGAAGGTCTGGTGGCAGAACAGGATGTCGACGCTGGCGTCCGGCACATCGAGGGTGGCGCAGTCACTGCCGATCAATTCGATGGCCAAGCCCTGGCGCGCGGCTTCGGCCTTGCTCAGTTCCAGGCTGTGGGGGTCGGCATCCAGGCCGATCAGGCGCGCGGGGGCAAACACCTGCTGCAAGTACTGGAATGACTTGCCCTGGCCGCAACCGGCGTCCAGCAGCACCGGCGCCTCGGGCAACGGGTCGGTGAACAGGCTGCGCAGGTCGTTGATTGCCACGCGCAATACATGGTGCTGCCAGGTATGGCTGCGCAGGAACCAGAAGCCGAAGCGGGTTTCTTCGACGTAGTTTTTACTCAGGTATTGAGACGTCATACCGGTTCACTCGCACAAATTTCCGACAACATCCGCAAGCGCCGCTTGGGCTCGCTGACAAACGGGTTGCGTTCGTCCCACGCGTAACCTGCGAGGATCGAACTGATCATCCGGCGAATGTCCGGTGAGCTGCCGGGGTGGAAAATCACATCCTGGAAGGTGCCTGCATACCAGCCCTCGACGTAGCAGCGGAAGGTGTCGACACCGCGCTTGAGCGGCTCGGCAAACTCGGTTTGCCAGTCCACCGTTTCGCCTTTGAGCTGACGATGCAGCACGCCGGCGGCCATGCTCGCCGAGCGCATGGCGATGGTCACGCCGGAGGAGAACACCGGGTCGAGGAATTCCGCCGCATTGCCCAGCAGCGCAAAGCCGGGGCCGTGCAGGGTTTTGACGTTGGCCGAGTAGCCGCCGATGGTGCGCGCGGGGGTATCCCACACAGCGTGACGCAGTACACCGGACAGGCTTGGGGTTTCATCGATAAAACCCCGCAGGCAAGCGTCGAGATCGCTGTCGCGGCCGTCGAAATGCTCCTTGGCCGCGACCACACCCACCGAGCAGCGACCGTTGCTGAACGGGATGGTCCAGAACCAGATGTCGCGCTTCGTAGGGTGCGTGGTGACCAGGATCTTGGTGCGGTCGAAGCCTGGGTGTTCGATGCGGTCTTCAACGTGGGTGAACACCGCCTGGCGCAGCGGGAAATGCGACGGCGCCTCCAGGTCGAGCAGGCGCGGCAGCACGCGGCCGTAGCCGCTGGCATCAAGCACGAACTTGGCCTTGATGTGGTACTCGCTGCCGTTCTCACGGCGCACATGCAGGTAGCGGCACTCACCGGAGAAATCCACGCCGACGATGGTTTCGCCGTAGCGGATGTCGACGCCTTGCTGGGCGGCCTGATCGGCCAGCAACTTGTCGAACTCGCCGCGCTGCACCTGGAAGGTGGTGGGCTTGCCGTTGCTGAAGGTGTCACCGAAATCGAACGCGCTGTAACGCTCGCCCCAGGCAAACGCGGCACCGGTTTTTACCTGGAATCCCGCCGCCTGCACGGCGTCGAGCATGCCGGCTTCCTCGATAAAATCGATGCAGTGCGACAGCAGGCTTTCGCCGATCGAGAAGCGCGGGAAATGCTGGCGCTCGATGATCAATACATCATGCCCTTTGCGTTTGAGCAGTGCGGCGGCAATCGCGCCGGATGGCCCGGCACCAATCACCACGACCTGGCGACGTTCCATTTCAACTATGGGCACGAGGGCTCCTTGCCGCTTTGGCGATAACTACATTCATGAGGCGTGTTTCCGTTGGCCGGCCCAGGGCGCCAGCATAAAGCTGAATGCCAGGCCCAGGCTGACCGACAGGCCGAAATTACTCACTGCCGGGGTACTGGACACCGCCAGCAGGCCGAACGACAACCAGGTCGTCAGCGCTGCCAGCAGCGTCCCTAAAAGGCTGACCGCGGGGCCGCCGATCTGTTCGCGCATCAAAATCGCATAGTCGACACTGATGGCCGTGACCAGCAGCAACCCGAACAGGCTGAACAGGGTCAACGGCTGGCCCAGCCAACCCAGGCTGGCCAGGCTGCACAGCGCCGCCAGCAACGGCAGGGCGACGATGCGCAAGGCCCCGCCGAAGCCGAACGGCAGGATCAGTAACAGCACGATCAGTACGCACGACATCAACTTCAATTCGGCGGCGCTGATCTGCGTGTCGGCGAATACACGGTTCAAATCCCCGAGACGATCCACCAACTGCACGCCGGGCAGGTCCACGGCCTGCACCCGCAGCAGCGCCGGGTTGTTCAAACCCTGCAGGCTGACCATGGCCGCCACGCCGCCGTCCACCGGGCCGAGCCACAGGGTGCGCCAGGGTTCGGCCAAAGGGCCCACCAGCGCAGCGTCGATGTCTTCGGTAGGCAGCGCTTGCAGTTGCGCGACTTCGGCTTGCAGCGCGCTGGCGGGCACGCCGAGGTCCAGCAGCGGCTGCCAATGCTGTGGGAGTGTGCTCAGGGCATCGCGCAGTTGCTGCTGTTCGGCGGGCAGGCTGACCAGTTGGTTGAGCGCCAGGTAACCCTGGAGCTTGTCCATATTCACCAACTGGTCCAGGCGTTGGCCCAGGGCGGCTTGGCGCTCCAGCAACTGCGGCTGGTTGTCGGCCCGTATCAGGAAAAACTGGCTGGTGGGCTGGAAACCGGTAATGCGCGCCACGGCCTGTGCCTCTTGCAGCAACTGCGGCGGCGCGCCGATCCACTGGCGGATATCGTTTTTGCTGTTCAGCTGCCAAAGGCCGCCGGCGCAGAACAGCAGCACCCACACCAGCAGCACCGGACTGGGCACACGCTTGAGCAAGGCGGCCCGCACCCGCCACAGGCATTCGGCGACGCGCAGCGGCCATTGTGCCGGGCGCAGTTCGACACCCTTGAGCAGTGCCGGCAGCAGGCACACCGCTGACAGGTAGGCGCCGACCAGGCCCGCGGCGGAGAACACCGCGATTTGCGTCAAGGCCGGGAAGGGCGTCCAGGCCAGCGCCAGGTAGCCGATGCAACTGGTGGCCAGGCTCAGGCTCAGCCCTGGCAGCGTCAGGCGCAATGCCGGCCAACTGCGCCAGGGGTTCATGCTCCAGCTTTTCGACAGGTAGTGCAGCGGGTAATCCACCGCGACGCCGATCAGGCTGGAGCCGAGCACCAGGGTCATCACATGCATATGGCCGAACAGCGCCACACAAGCGACGGCACCAAACAGCATGCCCACCAGCACCGGTACAAACGCCAGCAGCACTCGCCCGCGGCGGAACGCCAGCAACAGCAACAGCAGAATGCCGACGGTGGCGCCGCCGCCGACCCAGGTGATTTCCCGCGTGGCCTGCTGCTGGCCATTGGCGGCGTAAAGCAAACCGCTGGCGGCGAGCAATTGCGCGCCGTGTTCGCCGGCCTGCGTGCGGCTGGCCTGGAGCAGATCCGCCACCTGCAGCGGCAGTTTCATGTCGAAGGCATTGCCGGTGGTGCGTGCGCGCAGCAGCACCCAGCTCTTGTCGTCGGCATCGGCGATCAAGGTGCCGCTGCCGATGTCCAGTTGCACCGAGCCGCGTTGCGGCTGGCTGTTCTGGATGCGCCCGGTCAGGCCCAGCCAGTCGTCCTGGCTCGGCACCAGGCTGAAGCCGGTGAAGGGGTCGAACAGCGACTGCACCCGTTGCTGGATGAACGCGTCGGGGTGGTCGATCAGCTGTTCGCGGTCCTTGGCCGAGAGCATCGCCAGGCGTCCGCGCAGCAACTGTTCACGCAGTGCCGGCAGGTCGGCTTGCAGGTTCCATTGCACCTTCTCGAACAAGCCGCTGGCCTGCCAGCGCTCGCCCAATTGCTGGGCCACGGCCACCGCTTGCTGGCGATCGGCGTGTCCCACCAACACCAGCATTTCGCGGTTGAGCGGCTCCTGCATGCGCTGTTCGGCTTGCAGTTCCAGGGCGTCCGGCGTACTGCCCGGCACCAGCTCCATCAGGTTGGCCGACAGCGGTGCACCATCGCGCCACTGCCAGCCGGCCAGGGCCAGCACGGCCACCAGCAGGATCAGGAACAGGCGGGGCAGCAGGCGCTCACTGGGCAAAGTCGTGTTGCTCCGCGTCGCTCAATGGCTGGCCGGCGCTGCTGTCCTGCATGCGCAGCACGGTGCTGTCGCCCTGGGTTTCCAGCAGTTCGATCTTCTGCACCAACTCACCACCATCGATATTGATCTGGGTGAATACCTGCTTGAGCAGCAGTGAACGCGGGAGCAGCGTGAGCTTCCATTGCCGGGCTTCGCCTTGCAGTTGCAGCTCGAAGTCGCGCTGCAAGCCGCTGCTGTCGCCCTGGAGCACGGCGAGGAACAGACGGTTCTGTTCGGCACCGGCGCTCTTGTTCGGCAGCAGTTGCCAGCCGTTGGCGTCACGCCGGGCGATACCCTGGGCGCTGATGCGGTAGTCCTGTTGCAGCGGGGTTTTCAGCAGCCACAGCAGGCCGTGGTCCTTGGCCAGGACGAAGGTGCCCTTGCTGACCAATGGCTGCGGCAGCGCACGCAGGTGTTTTTCCTGGGTGAAGCTGCCGTGGATCACTGAGGGTTTGGCCAACTGGTCGCTGAGTTGTTGCAGGTCGAAGGCGTGTGCCGCCCCAGAAAAACCAAACAACACCAACACTGTAGGAGCGAGCTTGCTCGCGAAAAACCCGAGAGCGCCGCGGGGTATCAGGAAACCCGCGTTATCGTTGACGATCTTCGCGAGCAAGCTCGCTCCTACAGAGAACGGGGTCAGCATTTCAGGGCCCTTTCGACGGCGTCGGTGAATACTTTGGGCGAGGCCAGCTGCATCTCGCGGCTGGCGATTTCCACCGCCACCTGCACGGTGCTGGCGCGGGTCAAACGTTCGCCGCTGGCCAGGTCGGTGATCAGGTAATTGACCTTCAAGCGGTTCTCCCATTCCACCAGGCTGGCGCGCACGTTGATCGTCTGGCCGAACACCGCACCGCGCACATAGCGCAGTTGCATGTCGATCACCGGCCAGGCGTAGCCGGCTTCGAGCATGGCCGTGTAGTTGTGGCCGATCTTGTCCAGCAGCGCGCAGCGTGCGATTTCCAGGTACTTCACGTAATGCCCGTGCCAGACGACGTTCATCGTGTCGACGTCAAAAAACGGCACCAGGATTTCGGTGTCGCTGTGCAGTACGCCAGGGCTACGCATGCAGCCTCCAGTGTTGCTCGGCGATGCGTTGCAGGCACAGGCGCAGTTCGCCTTCGAGGGCACGGTCTTCGATGACCGGCGGGAAGTCCTGGGCCAGCTCTGCATGCATGGCCGCCAGCGCCGGGGGCAACGGGCGTGCGTCGTCGGCCTGGGCGCGCAGCCACACGCCCTGGTTGGCGGCGAGCAGGGTGGCGGCGGCGACCTGTTCGGTCAGCTCCAGCACGCGGATCGCATCGCGGGCGGCGATGGTGCCCATGCTCACCTTGTCCTGGTTGTGGCACTCGGTGGAGCGCGAGAACACGCTGGCCGGCATGGTGTTTTTCAGTGCTTCGGCGGTCCAGGCGCTGGTGCCGATCTGCACCGCCTTGAAGCCGTGGTTGATCATCGCGCGGTCCGCCGGTGCACCGGACAGGTTGCTCGGCAGGCCGTGGTTGTAGCGCACGTCCACCAGCAGGGCGAGCTGGCGGTCGAGCAGGTCGGCGACGTTGGCCACCAGGGTCTTGAGGCTGTCCATGGCAAAGGCGATATGCCCACCGTAGAAATGTCCGCCGTGCAGCACGCGTTCTTCTTCGGCGTCGATGATCGGGTTGTCGTTGGCGCTGTTCAGCTCGATCTCGATAAACGAACGCAGCCAGTTCAGGCTGTCCGCGAGCACGCCGAGGACATGGGGCGCGCAGCGCAGCGAGTAGCGATCCTGCAGGCGATGCAGTGGCGCGGTCGGCGCGTCGATCGCCAGGTCCTCGCGCAGCCAGGCGGCGACTTGCATCTGCCCCGGATGTGGCTTGGCGGCGAACAGACGCTCGTCGAAGTGTTCCGGGTTGCCTTGCAGCGCCACCACGTTCAGCGCCGTAATGCGCGTGGCCAGTTGCAGCAGGTAGTCGGCACGGGCGAAGGCCAGGCAAGCGATGCCGGTCATCACCGCGGTGCCGTTCATCAGCGCCAGGGCCTCTTTGGGGCGCAGGACCAGCGGCTCCCAGCCGAGTTCGCGGTGCACGTCGGCTGCCTGGCGACGCTCGCCACGGAACAGCACTTCGCGCTCGCCGGACAGGGTCGCGGCCACGTAGGACAGCGGCGTCAGGTCACCGCTGGCGCCCACCGAGCCTTCTTCCGGGATCAGTGGCAGCACGTCGTGTTCGAGGAACCCATGCAGGCGCTCCAGCAGTTCCACGCGCACCCCGGAGACACCGTGGCACAGCGACTGCAAGCGCGCCGCCAGCACCGCACGGGTGGCTTGGGCGTCGAGCAACTTGCCCAGGCCGCAACCGTGGAAGGTGTACAGGTGACGGGGCAGGGCCTCGACGTGTTGCAACGGCACCGCGACCACGCAGGAGTCACCGTAGCCGGTGGTTACGCCGTAGATCACGCCTTCCTTGTCCAGCAGCGAGTCGAGGAACTGCGCGCCCTTGGCAATGCGTTGGCGATAGGCGGCATCGCCTTGCAGCTGGGTCGGCACCTGACGGTTGGCCAGGGCCAGCACGTCTTCGATGCGCAGGGGGCATTCGCCAAAGGTTACCGGCTCAAGATGCGTCGTCATCGGTCTTCCAGAAAGGGTAAAAGTTGAACCATTGTTGGGGCGCTTCCAGGCAGAACTGGCCCAGGCGTGCGGCGTAGCGCGCGGTCCACAGGGCGATGACCTGCTCGCGGGTGCTGCGTTTCCATTCGATCAGTTCTGCGAAGGGCTCGATGCTCAGGCGATAGCGGCCCTGGTGTTTCAGGCACATCAGCAGGTTGACCGGGCATTTCAGCAGCCCGGCCAATAACCATGGGCCTTGGGGGAAGGCAGCGTCATGGCCGAGGAAGTCCACGCGCACCGTGCGCCCGCCATGCAAGGGCACGCGGTCGCCGGCAATCGCCAGCCACTCGCCGTCGTCCAGGCGCTGGCTGAGCAGCAGCATGGTGGCCGGGTCCAGCTCGCTGACCTGGATCAGGCGCAAGTGGGTGGCACCGGCTTCGCCCAGCAGACGGTTGAAACGTTCGGCGTGCTTGGTGTGCACCAGCACGTTCATGGTGACCTGTTCGCCGATTTCCGCCAGCGCGCGGCACACTTCGAGGTTGCCCAGGTGGGCGCCCACCAGCATCTGCCCGCGCCCACCACGCAGTTGCCCGCGCAGTTTCGCCGGGTCGTTGATCTCGATCTGTTCCAGGCGCAGCTTGCCGTTCCACACGTCGAGTTTGTCGAGCAGGGCATCGGCAAAGGCCATGAACTGGGCGAAGACTCTGCGCTGGCTGGGGCGCAGTTCATCGCGCCCGCTCCAGTCGGCCAGGCGCTGCTGGTATTGCCAGGCGCTCTGGCGCGCGGTGCGGCCGAACAGGAAGAAGTACAACACGATGCCGTACAGCACCGGGCTCAGCAGGCGGCGGCCGAGGACCTTGGCGGCGAGGGCGGTGAATTTCATCAGCCAGTAGCTGCCGCGCTCTTCGCGGTCAGCCCAATGCTTGGTGCTGTCGCTCATGCCTGCCACCGTCGCCACAGGATCAGCGGTGCACGCACCAACATGCCGAAGAACAGTCGGGTGTGCATGGCGCTGATGCGTACGTTGTCGCGGAACAGGCGGAAGTGCGACAGGCCGTCGGCAGGGTAATGCACCTGGGTCGGCAGCCAGCGCATCGGCTGGTTGCGCCAGGCCAGGCGCACCAGGATGTCGGAGTCGAAGTCCATGTGCGTGCCGATATAGGCCGAGTCCATCAGCGCCAGCACCGGTGCCAGCGGGTACACGCGAAAGCCGCACATCGAGTCGCGGATCTGCAGCGACAGGGTGTTGATCCACACCCACACGTGGGTCAGGTAACGCGCATACAAACGGCCCTTGGGCACGCTTTCGTCGTATTCGGGATAGCCGCAGATGATTGCGTTGGGCTGCCTGCGGGACGCGTCGATAAACGTCTCGACTTCGCGCAGGTCGTGCTGGCCGTCGGCGTCGACCTGCAAGGCGTGGCTGAAGCCCAGGCGCGCCGCTTCGCGAAAGCCCGCCATCACTGCGCCGCCCTTGCCCTGATTGGTCGGCAGGGTGAGCAGGGTGACATTGTCCAGCCGCGCCAGTTGCGCCAGCACCGCTGCGCAGGCCGGGCTGCTGCCATCGTCCACCAACAGGCACGGCAGGCCACTGTTCAACAGGCTGTGGACCACGGCGGGCACGGCGGCTTCGTGGTTGTAGACCGGGATCAGGGCACAGGGGTTATGCATGGTGTCCCTCACCGTCTGGTAAATAACCTGTGGCGAGCCGGCTTGTTGTAGTGAGCCGGCTTGTTGTAGTGAGCGGGCTTGTTGTGGTGAGCGGGCTTGCCCCGCGTTGGGCCGCGGAGCGGCCCCAGTAAGGTAACCGAAGCGTGTCAGACAGACCTCCGGCGCAGGTTTTGGGGCCGCTACGCGGCCCAACGCGGGGCAAGCCCGCTCGCCACAGGATGCCCGTTAACCATACCAAGCCCGCTCGCCACAGAAGCTTATGCATGGGCGGCTTCCAATTGGATGCGGCCGCTGGAACAGGCCGCGACGCCGTTGCGGTAGGCGAAATACAACTTGCCGCGTTCCTGGTCGAAGCGCAGGTGCAGTTCGATACGGTCGCCGGGGCGCACCAGTTGCTGGAACTTGAGCACTTCCATGCCGGCAAAGGTCGACGGCAGATCGAGCAGTTGTTGGCCGAGGTTGAACGCCCACTCCACCTGGACCACCCCGGGCAATACCGGAGTGACCGGGAAGTGGCCGCTGAAATAGGCCAGGTCCGGCGGCACGCTCAGTTGCACGGTCCATTCGCCATCGACTTCGACTTGCTCCAGCACTTCCGGTGCTTTTGGCCGGGGCGCCAGCAGCAATGCGGCCACATCGGCCTGGGGCAGTTTGCCCTGGGCATTCAGCGGCAGCTGGCGCAGCAGCCGCCAGCGACGTGGCAGCGCCAGGGCTTCGCAATGCTGGCTCAAATGGTGGCGCAGGGTCTGGGTGACAGTCCGTCGGCCCTGGTTGCGCAAGGCGTGCAGGCCGTCGGCACTGAGCACCACCAGCGCGCCGAGTGATGCGCGGTTTTCCTGCACCACCCCCAGGCGCGTTTCGGCGACCCACGGGTGGGCCATCAGCGCCTGCTCGAGCATGGGCAGCGAGATGCGTTTTTCTTCCAGCTTGACGATACGGTCCAGGCGCCCGAGCAGCTCGAAGCGACCATCGGCGTGGATGCGCGCCGCGTCAGCGGTTTGCTCTATATGCCCGACGGGCAAGTACGGCGAAGCGATGCGCAGTGCACCGTCGGCGTCCTGGCTCAGGTGTATATCGGCGAACGGCTGCCAGGGTTGCGCACCCTGGCGCCAGGCGATGCCGCCGGTTTCCGAGCTGCCGAGGATCTCGGTCGGCCATTGCTGCAAGCGCTCGTAAAGACTGCTGGCCGCCTCGATGGGCAGGGCGCCACCCGACGAAAATACCCGCGATACCTGGCTCAGCGCCGGCCAATCGAGGTTGTCGCCCATGCGCTTGAGCAGCGCCGGGCTGGCGACCCAGGCGAATTGCGGGTGTTCGCGGCTGGCGCGTTGCATGTCTTCCGGAAACGCCAGCTGGCGGCGCACAAAGCTGCGACCGGCGCACAGTGGCCACAGCACACGGAACAGCAAACCGTAGATGTGCTGGGTGGCGACACTGCCGATGATGCAGGCGTCTTTCAGGTCGGCACCCCACAGGGCTTCCAGGGCCTGGACTTCATTGGCGAGCTGGCGCAGGGTCTTGTCGATACGCTTGGGTTCGCCGCTGGAGCCGGAGGTGCACAGGCTCAGTTGGCAGGTGTCCAGGTCGAGGGCGGCCGGGCTCAACGGTGCTTGATACAGCGCGTCCAGGTCTGCCGCTTCAGTCAGCCAGGCGTCGACAACCGCGTCCCAGCGTTGGCGGGTCTGGGGTTGCAGATCGGCGGGCAGCAGCACGCTGGCCCCGGCGCGCCAGGCGCCCAGCAGTGCAATCGCCAGCAGGCCGGCGTCTTCCAGGTGCAGGGCCAGGCGCTGTATGCCACGGGCTTGCAACCCGGCGGCCAGGCTCAGGGAGTGTTCCCACAGCTGGGCGTGATTCATCGCAGGTTCGGTAGTCACCAAACGCTGTTCCAGCGGCTCGAGCAACAGATGCTCAAGATTCAACCCATTCATACGCGGCCTCGAACCCTTTGTCGTACCAGCCATTCCACGGCAAACAACAGCCCCATCAGCCCGTAGGCGATCAAGCCGTTGTACAACGTCCACCAGCTCAACGGCGCCCATAGGGTGAGGGCGGCGGCGAGCAGGCCATTACACAGAAAAAATACGCACCACACCACGGTGACCTGGCGCGTATACACAATCGCGTGAGGCGGCAGCACCGGGTCGGTCATGCGCGCCAGACGCTCCACCATCGGCGGGCCGTATTTCAGGCTCAGGCCGAACAGCGCCAACATGAACGCACTGACCAGGCTCGGGTACCAGCGCAACAGGTGCGGGTTGTCGAACCAGGCCAGGGCCAGGCAAAACACGATCACCGCCAACGCCATCCAGCGGCTGCCGGGGCGCGCCGCACCCGTGACCGCGCGCAGCAGCCACAGGCTGCCCAGCAGCAGGCCGAATTGCCAGGGCGCAAAGTGCTCGGTGCCGTAATACACCGCAAACGGGTACAGCAGCCCCGCCAATAACAGGCCAAGGCCGATCAGCCGGCTCATGCGGCAGGCTGGACCAGACGGTACACCGCCTCAACCACGTCGTTGACGGTGCGCACGGCCTTGAACTCTTCGGCGGCGATCTTCTTGCCGGTCTGGCGCTTGATATGGTCGATCAGGTCCACGGCATCGATGCTGTCGATCTCCAGGTCCTGATACAGGTTGGCGTCGAGGGTGACGCGCTCCGGGGGCAGTTCAAACAGTTCCACCAAGGCATCGCGCAGGGTGTTGAAAATATCGTCACGAGTTTGCATGGTCCGGTCTCAAGCTGCCTGTCTGGCCGTGACGAACGCCGCAAGGCTGGCCACGTTGGTGAAGTGATTGCGGGTGTCCTTGGCGTCGGCATCGATCTTGATGCCGTACGTTTTCTGGATCGCCAGGCCCAATTCCAGGGCGTCTACCGAATCCAGGCCCAGGCCTTCGCCGAACAGGGTTTGGTCGCTGCCGATGTCGTCGGCGCTGATGTCTTCCAGGCCCAGGGCCTCGATGATCAACAGCTTTATGTCGTGCTCAAGGCGGTGTTGGTCGCTCATCTTCGGCGAGCTCCTTAATGAAATAGTGGTGCAGGTAATCGTTGAGCTTGCGTGAGGCCTGGGGCGCGGGCCCCAGTGTTGCGAACGCCTGTGGTTCTATATCGGCCCCCACGCGCAAACTGAAGTGAAAACGGCATTTAGGGATGCGATACCAGGGTTCGGCCTTGGTCAGGGTGGTGGGGCTGACCTTGATCACTACCGGGGTGATGATTGTCGCACCGCGCAGGGCAATGGCGGCGGCCCCGCGATGAAAGGCGGGCGCCACGCCGGGTGTGGTGCGGGTGCCTTCGGGAAAGATGATCAGCGTCTGGCCGTTGCGCAGGGCGTCAGCGGCGGCGTCGAGCATGTCTGCACTGCCGTCGTTGCTTATATAACCCGCGTCGCGCACCGGGCCACGGGTGAACGGGTTTTGAAACAGGCTCTGCTTGATCACGCAATTGGTCTGGCGCATCAGGCCGATCAGGAACACCACGTCGATCAACGACGGATGGTTGGCGATGATCATCTGGCCTGGCTGGCCGAGCCGTTCGGCGCCTTCGACGCTGTAGGTCAGCACGCCGGCGCGCTGCATCAGGCGGATAAAGAACCAGAACAGCTTGCTGATGGTATGGCGGGCGCGGCGCTGGTGCCTTTCTACGTTGCCCGGCAGGCAGCTGAGCAGGGGAAAGACCAGCAAGCGCAGGCACAACCCGCCGACGCCGAACACGAAGAAGCTCGCGGCAGTGGCGAACAGGCGCCAGTAGTAGGCATCCCGTGGCTTATCGTTCACGACTTGCGTTGCCAGTTCCATACACGGTTCTTCCAGGCATGTTGGCAGGCGCCCTGTTCGGTAAGCAGGGTGCGCAGCAGGTTCAGGGCGTGGGGCCACTGGGTTTGAGTGGGTTGGACAGTGCCGGCGCTGAGTTCCAGTTGCCACTCGTCGCCTGGTGTCAGCAGCAGGCCGAGGGCGTAGGGAAACGGCACGTCAACGATCCAACTGGCGTAGGCCTCGGGCGGCTGTTCTTCGGTGATGACCAGCAATACCGCCGGAGCGCCTTCGTTGAGCAGGGCCGCGGCTTCGAGCATGCCGTGCTCCAGGCCATCGCCGGCGGCGGCGAGGGCTGTCATTTCGCTGGTTTCATTGCGCAGGATCGACCACAGGCCAATCACCGCGTTGTGCACCGACAGGCTGAATTGGGTCGGCGACAGCGGCTGGTCGTTGGCCAGGTCGCTGAGGATGTCGAGGGTGCGCGGGGTTTCGCCATGCCGGGAAATAAACACCAGCGGCAAGTCTTGCAGGCCGTCGGCCAGGGGCCAGCCTACGCTGAACGCCATGCGCGCCAGGCGGCTCAGGCGGCGGCGCTGCATGGCCGGCAGGAACGACACGTCGGGCGAGGCAGCGCTGGCAGGCAGCAACACCGGGGCCTGGCACCAGGCGTGCCAGTCGTCCGCGCTTTCCAAGCCGGGGGCCCAGGCGCGCCATTGGGCGATGTTGAAGTTGATCACTGAGAAGTTATCCCGCCCCTGCGGGCTTCCATGTGCGGCTTTTGGCCCCGAATACCGGGACAAGGAGCAATCGCCGAGTGGCGCGCATTATCCCGGTGCTGCGGGGTTCTAGCAAACTTTGGTAAAGAATTGTGCAAGGCCGATTACAAATAAGACGGGAAGGTTTACAGATTGTCCTTCAACGAGGGGTAACTTGGATCGTCGGACACTTCCTTTTCATTTGTACGTGACCTATGACAGACCCGATGCAATGCAGCAATGCATCGATGAACGAGGTAGCTAACAGGCGCTTTTGCCCTCTACACTCGGACATTCATTGATACACGGAGGTTTTTCCATGCGGCGCGTGGTGTTCAATCAAAAAGGCGGTGTTGGCAAGTCGAGCATCGCCTGCAACCTGGCGGCGGTTAGCGCCAGCGAAGGCTATCGAACCCTGTTGGTGGACCTCGATGCACAGGCCAATTCAACCCAATACCTGACCGGGCTGACTGGCGACGACATCCCCATGGGGATCGCGGACTTTTTCAAGCAAACTCTGTCTTCCGGGCCG
The DNA here is from genome assembly GCF_900067035.1 of Pseudomonas sp. 1 R 17. Taxonomy (NCBI): domain Bacteria; kingdom Pseudomonadati; phylum Pseudomonadota; class Gammaproteobacteria; order Pseudomonadales; family Pseudomonadaceae; genus Pseudomonas; species Pseudomonas sp. 1 R 17. Next base: position 104,841 of record NZ_FKLB01000019.1, on the reverse strand, counting down.
TTTTCGAAGAAAACCAAAGTCGATATCTACGAAACACCCTTCGACAACCTGCACGTCATCACCGCAACCGCCGAGTTGGCCGATCTGCAGCCCAAGCTGGAGGCCAAGCACAAGATCAATAAGCTGCGAAAGCTACTCGATGAGTTGAGCGAAGATTACGACCGTATCTACCTGGATACCCCGCCAGCCCTGAACTTTTATGCGGTTTCGGCGCTGATTGCCGCTGATCGTGTGCTGATCCCCTTCGATTGCGACAGCTTCTCGCGCCAGGCTCTGTACGGGCTACTGGCTGAAATCGAAGAATTGAAGGAAGACCACAACGAAGGCCTGGAAGTGGAAGGCATCGTGGTCAACCAGTTCCAAGCGCGGGCGAGCCTGCCGCAGCAGATGCTCGATGAGTTGATTGCCGAGGGCTTACCGGTGCTGCCGGTGTACCTGGCCAGCTCGGTGCGCATGCGCGAATCGCACCAGGAGAACAAGCCGCTGATCCACCTGGACCCACGGCACAAGCTCACTCTGCAATTTGTGGAGCTGCATAACCTGCTGGAAAATGCCTGATTTTGCTGGCGACACAAAACCTCTGTGGGAGGGGACAAACCCCCTCCCACACTGTCCAGCATTGTTCTCCAGGTCCGGTTACACCCCCTGGCTACGCAACCAGCTCATCAGTTGCGGCAACGGAAACGCCCCACTCTGGCGCGCCACTTCGCGGCCGTTCTTGAACAGAATCAAACTGGGGATCGAACGAATCCCCAGTTGCGCCGACAGCTGCTGATTGGCCTCGCTGTCCAGCTTGGCCAGCCTGCACTTGCCCTCCAACTGGCCGGCCGCCTGTTCAAACACCGGCGCAAACGACTTGCACGGCCCACACCAATCGGCCCACACGTCGACCAATAACGGCAAATCGCCCTTGATCTGGCTGGCGTAGTCGCCTTGTTTCAGCTCGAAAGGCTTGCTCAGTAGAACCGGTTGTTTGCAGCGCCCGCACTTGGGCGTATCACCCAAGCGTTCGCCGGGGATGCGGTTGAGGCCGTTGCAATGGGGGCAGGGGATAACGAGAGGGTCGGACATGGTGGGCTCCGTGGATGTGGCCAATGCACCCTATCTGGAGTCAGGTATCAGCTTTATCAAGCTCGGGGGCGACGACGCATGGGCTAACAGATTCGCAAATGTCGATTGGCGCATGCCTATCTAGGCTGGAAGTACTTGTTCGAAATAGCACCATCGGTCCGTTCGACGCCATAGCAAATTGCGATAGCCGGCGTTCGGGTTTAACCTTCATAGCAATATGCGATAGGGATGTTGCATGCGTGTAATCAGTGCGAAACAAATCCGAAATGCCAAGTTGAAGTGGCCTCATTCAGCCAGCGCTTTGGATGAGTGGTATCGGAAAGTCAAAGTTCTCAATCCTGAGGACTTCGCGGCGTTGAAATCGATTTTTCCTACCGTGGATAAAGTGGGAGCGTTACACGTCTTCAACATCGGTGGTAACAAGCTACGACTCATTGCGATTGTGCGCTACCGAATGCAGCGGCTCTATATTCGACATGTGCTGGACCATCGGGAATACGACAAGGGTAAATGGAAGGAGTGACTGAAAATGAGTGTGCTGATTGAGCAGGTGGCCGAGCATTGGCAATTCGTATCACCGCTGCTGCGCAAGCCCAAAACCGAGGCTGACTACGATGTGCTGGTGGAGGCGCTCGACGAATTACTGGATATCGTAGGGGACGACGAAGCCCATCCGTTGATGGGCGTGGTCGATATCATCGGTGACTGGGTCGAGGCTTATGACCTGGAGCATTGGCCAATTCCTGAAGCGAGCGGTGTCGACGTATTGAGATCAATGATGCAGGAGCATGGCCTGACTCAGAGTGATTTGCCGGGTGTGGGTGCTCAATCGGTGGTCTCGGAGATCCTCAGTGGAAAACGCCAGCTGAACGTGCGACAGATTCGTTGGCTGGCGGATTTTTTCAAGGTGCCGGTCGACCTGTTCATCTAATCGCGAGCATGGCGTGTATCACGACGAACAACTGATCTCCAAATGCTTGCCCCAATCCGGCGGTCGTTGCGCGTACTGTTCCATCCCCGCCTGCTCCTCGAACGGCTTGCTCAGTACCTCATGCAACCGCCGCACTTCGCTGTAATCGCCTGATTCGGCGGCAGCGATAGCGTTCTGTGCGAGGTAGTTACGCAGGATGTACAGCGGGTTCACTGCGTGCATCCGCCCACGGCGCTGTTCTTCGGTGTCATCTCCATCCCGCGCAACACGGGCGGTGTACAGCTCGGCCCAGGCATCAAACCCGGCCAGGTCGACAAAATCATCGCGTAGCTTCGCCACCGCCAGCGCCGCCGATTCATCCCCCAGGCGCCGGAAGAACAGCGTGTAATCCACGCCGCTGTTCTGCATCAGCTTCAACAAGCGCTCCACCAGCTTCTGGTCGTCGTCTTCGGCCGTGGTCAGCCCCAAACGGCGACGCATCAAATCCAGATAGTGCGCCTGGTAAAGCGGCAGGTACAGGCCAAGGGCTTCCTTCAAGGCATCGACGCTGATAAACGGCGTGAGCGCCTGGGCCAGCGCGCTGAGATTCCACTGGCCGATGGGCACCTGGTTGCTGAAGGAGTAACGTCCTTCATGGTCCGAATGGTTGCAGATGAAGTGCGCATCAAAGTCATCCAGAAACGCAAACGGCCCGAAGTCGAAGGTAATGCCGAGGATCGACATGTTGTCGGTGTTCATCACCCCGTGGCAGAAACCATAGGCCTGCCATTTGGCGATCATCTCGGCATTGCGTTCGACGATTTCGCGGAACATAGCGAGGTAAGGTTCAGGCTGTTCCTTGCACTCGGGGTAGTGCAGTGAAAGCACGTGCTCGGCCAGTTCCGCCTGCTGCTCTGGTTTCTTGGTGTAGTAGAAATATTCGAAATGCCCGAAGCGGATATGGCTCGGCGCCAGGCGCAGCACCATCGCCCCACGTTCCTGCTTCTCACGCCAGACCGGGGTGCTGGAGCCGATCACGCATAACGCGCGGCTGCTGGGGATGCCCAGTGCATGCAGCGCTTCGGAGGCCAGGAACTCCCGAATCGACGAGCGCAGCACCGCGCGGCCATCGCCCATGCGCGAGTAGGGCGTCATCCCGGCACCCTTGAGGTGCAGGTCCCAATGTTCGCCGGCCTCGTTGTACACCTCGCCGAGCAGCAACCCGCGGCCATCGCCCAACTGCGGGGTGTAGCCGCCGAACTGGTGCCCGGAGTAGACCATCGCCCGCGGCTCGGCCTCGGCCCACAACTTGTGGCCGCTGAACAGCTCGGCAAACACCGGTGTTTCGGCCACTGTCGGGTCGAGGTCGAGCAGGGCCATGGCGGCATTGCTTGCCACCACCAGGCGCGGTTCGTCGAGGGGCTCGGGCAATACGTGGGTTGAGAACGCGTCGCCCAGGCGTGCGAAGCGGTTGTCGAAGGTCAGTTCGTCGAGGGCTTTCACCGGCCATCTCCAGCAGAATGTCCGAGCATTCTGCTGGGGATAGGGCGTTTAGTCGAGTTTGCTGGGCGGTGGCTCGGGTGCATCCGCCACTTTGCCGTCCGGCGGCTCCGGCACATCTTGCGCGTCGGCCGGTCCGACGATGGTTCTCTTCTCGTCTTCCACCGGCACCAGCTTGTACTCCTGGCCGTGGAGGTTTTTCAGGTACACCTCCATCTGCCGGAACGAGATGTTGATGTGGTGGTTCTTGAACTCGCGGTTGATAAAGCGGTTCACTTCGTCGATCACCGGGTTGCGGTCGCCGAGGTCGCGCACGTGCATGCGCAGTTCGTGGTCGAGGGTGCTTTCGCCGAAGTTGAGGAAGTACACATGGGGTTCCGGTTCCTTCAACACCCTTGGGTTTTCTCGCGCAGCCTTGAGCAACAATTCCTTCACCAGGTCCAGGTCGGAGCCGTAGTCAACGCCCAGCTTGAGGGTCACACGGGTGATGGTGTCGGTCAGCGACCAGTTGATCAGTTGCCCGGTAATGAACGTCTTGTTCGGGACAATGATGTCCTTGCGGTCGAAGTCGGTGATGGTGGTGGCGCGGATGCGGATCTTGCTCACCGTGCCCGACAGGTTGCCGATGGTGATGGTGTCGCCGATGCGCACCGGGCGCTCGAACAGGATCATGATGCCGGAGATAAAGTTGGCGAAGATCTCCTGCATGCCGAAGCCCAACCCCACCGACAGCGCGGCCACCAGCCATTGCAACTTGTCCCAGCTCACGCCGAGGGTGGACAGGGTCGAGACAAAGCCCACGCCGGCAATGATGTAGGACAGCAAGGTGGTCGTGGCGTAGGCACTGCCCTGGGCCAGGTCCAGCTTGGACAGCACCAGCACTTCCAGCAGGCCGGGCAGGTTGCGCGCCAGGGCGAAGGTGATGCCGATGATGATCAGCGCGCCGAGCAGGTCGCCGATGCTGATCGGCACCATGCTGATATTGGCACCGGTGCCGCTGGTGTATTCGTACAGGGTGACGTTGTCCAGGTAGGAAAATACCGAGATCAGGTCCGACCATACCCAGTACAGCGCCGCGATAAAGCCGCCGAGCAGCGCCAGGCGGATCAGGCGCATCGATTGTTCGTTGACCTGTTCGATATCCAGGGTCGGCTCTTCGATCACCGCTTCGCCTTCGCCGGCTTCCTTGGCGGCCTGGCGTTTGGCCAGGGCGCGGGAATAGGCCAGGCGTCGGGCGGCAACGCCCAGGCCGCGGACGAAGGTGGCTTCGATGACCAGCCAGAACATCAGCAGGTACAGGGTGTTGATCAGCCGGTCGCTGAGCTTGAGTGCGGTGTAGTAGTAGCCAAAGCACACGGCAATGAACAGCGCGACAGGCAGGGCGGTAAACAGCAGGCCCACGGCTTTGCGGAACAGCGAGGCTTTTTCGTGGGTCGGGCTGTGCAGCAGCAGGCGTCCCAGCAGCCAGGCCATCAGGGCGTAGCAGGTCAGGACCACACCAATGCCCAGCACGTCGTCGGCCAGCGCCGCCGGTTGATGCTCGGCAATCGCCACCACGGCCACCAGGGCCAGCACCACCAGCCCGAGCTTGCGTACCCAGCCCTGGAGGAATTCGACCTGGGGCTTTTCCCAGCGGAAGTGCAACTCGGCCACGCCGCCCGGCGCCAGGATGCGGTAGGCGGTGTAGAACACCAGCCATGCCTGGGCGATCTGCAACAGCGCTGCACCCAGGTTGGCGTTCTGCCCACGTGCGTCGATCTGCAGCGCGTAGCCGCACAGCGCCAGGCCCAGTGCTACCGGCATCGCCAACAGGATATTTACCAGGATCGCCTGGGGCGTGTGCCATTGGCTGTCGCGTTTGAAGTGGCCGATGTCCAGGTGGACTCTTTTCAGGCGCGCGTACAACGCGTTGCGGCGCCACAACAGGGCACCGATCAACAGCAGCAACGGCAAAAACAGCAGCGGACGCTGGGTCAGGCCGTCGTACAGCTCGCTGACGCTGGAGGCCCAGGGCAGGGTGGTGACCTGCTTGCTCAGGTGCGCCGGCACGGTTTCCAGCCACTCGGTGTCCAGCGGCTTGTTGCTGGGGATCCAGAACATCTGTTCATCGAGCGTCGCGCGCAGGGTGGTGGCGGTGCTGAGCAGTTGTTTCTGGTTCAGTTGCAGGGTGATGGATTCGTTGAGCAGCGCGCTCAGCTCGCGGCTCAGGCGCTCCAGCAAGTCGCTGCGGGTGATCGCCAGTTCCAGCAGGGTGCGCCGCAGTTGCGGGGTGACGTCGGCCGGCGGCTGGTTGGCCAGCAGGTTATCCACATAGGTGCTGGGGGAGCTGATCAGCTCGCGCTGTTGGTTGACCTCGAACTGGTACAGGCGAATGTTGGCGATATCGTCCGCCAGGTCGCGGTCCACCGTCAGGCGGGGCAACGCTTGTTTCTGCTTATACAGAATCTTCGAGAGGAGCAGGCTGCCCTTGAGCACATTGATCTGCTCGTCCAGGGCCGAATCGCTCTGGGTCACGGTGTCCAGCTGTTGCTTGGTCTGCAGGTTCTTCTGGGTCAGGTCGTTGAGGCGGTCGGTACTCTTGAGCAGGTAGTCGGACAGCTTCAGGTTGGCCGCGCTTTCCGTGGCCAGCAGGCTGCTGCCGCCGGCCTTTTGCGCTTCGATGGACTGTTGGGTGACGGTCTGCTGGGACTGGGCCAGGCGTTTCTGGTTGATCAGGGTTTGCAGGTCCTGGATCTCTTGTTCCAGGCGCGCGGTTTTTTCCTGGATCAAGTCGTGCTGGCTGTTGCCCAGGTCCTGCAGCTGGCTATTGCCGGCCAGTTCCTGGCGACGCAGGGGGATCAGGGCATTCAAGGAGGCCAGTTCGGCATTCAGTTGGTTGCGCTGGTCGCTGCTGAGGGCTTTGCCATTGTCCTTGCCGGCCTTGAGGGTGGCATTGATCTGCTGGATGCGCGTCTGGCTGCTGCTGATTTCGGTCTGGGCGCGCTCGGGACGGGTCTGGGCGGCGATGGTCAGGCTGTTGGCATCGGCCAGTTCCTTTTGCAGGTCGCCTTGCTGGGTGCTGCGCTGCACCAGCAATTGCTCAAGCTGCGGCACCGGCAGGGTGGCGTAGCGTTGGGCTACCGGAATGACCTTGGTGGCCTTGAGCCGGGTCAGTTCGCGCTGGTTCTCGCTGGTCTGGCGCGGCGCGTCTTCCAGCTGGCGCTTGAGGTCGACCAGGCGCTGCTCGTAATCCTGCTTGTTGTCCAGGTAGGTCAGGGTCTGTTGCAGGATCGACTGCAGCGCCTTCATGTCGGCGTCGGGCAGTTTGCGATCAGGCAGCTTGTCCAGGGTTTGCTGGATGGCGTCGGCGCTGGGCGGGTCGGCGGCGTAGACGCTGCCGACACAAAGGGTCAGGCCCAGCAGGGCAGTGGCGAGAAAAGTGCGCAGGGTTGGCATAGAGACCGATCGAGCAAGGTGAAGAATCGGGGGCGTGCTGTCGCCCCGCAGTTTAGAGGAAGAGTCCGGGGCCCGGGCGACTTCCTTCGGGGAATCTGACGCCGACTTTGCCAATCTTGTTCCCGTCCATGACCGCGACGGTCCAGATGGTGTTGTTCCACTCCACCTGGTCGCCCACTACCGGCGCGCCGCCGACTTTCTGGGTGATGAAGCGGCTCAGCGGCATGTCCGGGTCGATCCCTTCGAGCTTGAGGCCATACAGCGCTGAAACCGCGCCCAGCTGGGCGTCGCCTTCGAGGACGAAGTCGCCGAAGAAGCGCAAATCGAGGCCGCGTTGCGGTGCCTGGCTGAACAGTTTGCCCAGGGCCGGCAGGTTGTGTTCATGGCCGATCACACAGAGCAGATCGCCGACTTCCAGCACCGTACTACCCGACGGATGGAGCAGTTGCTGGCCACGGAACAGGGCCGCGATGCGCGTGCCTTCGGGCATTTTCAGCTCGCGCAGGGCCGCGCCGATGCACCATTTTTCTGCGCCCAGGCGGTAGACGAACAGCTCCCACTCGCTGGTGACGTGCACTTCCAGGGCGGCGCGGGAGATCGGCGCCGGGTCCGGCGGAACGGTCACTTTGAGCAGCTTGGCCACCCACGGCAGGCTGGTGCCCTGTACCAGCAGCGACACCAGCACGATAAAGAACGCCAGGTTGAAGTACAGCTGCGCATGGGGCAGGCCGGCCATCAACGGGAACACCGCCAGGATGATCGGCACCGCGCCGCGCAGGCCGACCCAGGCGATAAAAGCCTTTTCACGGCCATGGAAGGCTTTGAATGGCAGCAGGCCGACCATCACCGACAGCGGCCGCGCAAACAGGATCATCCACAGCGCCAGGCCCAGGGCCGGCAGGGCAATCGGCAGCAAATCATGGGGCGTGACCAGCAGGCCCAGCACCAGGAACATACCGATCTGCGCGAGCCAGGCCATGCCGTCGAGCATATGCAAAATGCCATGGCGGCTACGCACCGGGCGATTGCCGATCACCAGGCCGCACAGGTACACGGCGAGGAAGCCGCTGCCATGGAAGGCGTTGGTCAGGGCGAACACGAACAGGCCGCCGGCGATCACCAGGATCGGGTACAGGCCGGTGGCCAGGTTGATGCGGTTGACCATTTGCAGCATCAGCCAGCCGCCGCCGAGGCCGACGATGCCACCGATGCCGAACTCGCGCACCAGGTGGGTCAGCAGGCTCCAGTGCAGGCCGGTCTGGCCGCTGGCGAGCATGTCGATCAGGGTGACGGTGAGGAACACCGCCATGGGGTCGTTACTGCCGGATTCGATCTCGAGGCTGGCGGTCACCCGTTCGTTCAGGCCCTTGCCGCCCAGCAGCGAGAACACCGCTGCGGCGTCGGTCGAGCCGACAATCGCACCGATCAGCAGGCCCTGGATAATATTCAGGTCAAACAGCCAGGCCGCCGCCATGCCGGTGAGGCCGGTGGTAATCAACACCCCCACCGTGGCCAGGGACAATGCCGGCCAGAGTGCCACGCGGAAACTCGCTACCCGCGTACGCAAGCCGCCGTCGAGCAGGATCACTGCCAGCGCGAGGTTGCCCACCAGGTAGGCAGTCGGGTAATTGTCGAAAATGATGCCGCCGCCATCGACGCCGGCCACCATGCCCACGGCCAGGATGATCACCAGGATCGGGATACCCAGGCGCGAGGAAAGAGAACTCACCAGAATGCTCGCACTCACCAGCAACGCGCCGATCAAGAACAGGCTGTTGATGGTCGTCGCATTCAAAGGCAGTACTCCATGGGCAAATAAGACGGGACGCAAACTGACCATGCAGTCTGCGTGCCAGGGATTCTAACCTGTTGAATTGCGGTGCTGTCAAAAAGCTTTTTCTGATTCACGCATAACTAAATTTGGGAGGGGCAAGCCCTAATGCCGTTCAGTTAAGCGAAAGTGATTCACTGTAGGAGCGAGCTTGCTCGCGAAGAACTCAGGGCCACCGCGCTTATCGAGAATGAACGCGTTGCCTGGGCGTTTTTCGCGAGCAAGCTCGCTCCTACAAAAAGCCTTAACTGACCGGCATTAGGGCAAGCCCCCTCCCACATTTCAGCCAGTGCAGGGCGTTAGAGGCGGAAGCGGCCTACCATCCCGTTCAGGTCTACCGCCAGGCGTGACAATTCGCTGCTCGCGGCGCTGGTCTGGCTGGCGCCCGTAGCGGATTGCACCGACAGATCACGAATGTTCACCAGGTTGCGGTCCACTTCCCGCGCCACCTGCGCCTGTTCTTCCGCAGCGCTGGCGATCACCAGGTTGCGCTCGTTGATCTCGACAATCGCCGTGTTGATGGTGTCCAGCGACATCCCTGCGCCTTTGGCGATGTTCAGCGTCGACTCCGCCCGCTCGGTGCTGTTGCGCATCGAGTCCACCGCGTGCTCGGTACCGGCCTGGATACTGCCGATCATCCGCTCGATCTCGCTGGTGGACTGCTGGGTACGATGGGCCAGGGCCCGCACTTCATCGGCGACCACCGCGAACCCGCGACCGGCTTCACCGGCGCGCGCGGCTTCAATCGCCGCGTTCAGGGCCAGCAAATTGGTCTGGTCGGCCAGGCCGCGAATCACGTCCAGCACTTTGCCGATATCGCGCGACTCATTGGCCAGTTCGCCGATCAAGGTGGCGGTTGCTTGCACATCGCCGCTCATGCGCTCGATGGCGCTGACGGTTTCCTGCACCAGGTCGCGGCCGTCGCCAGCAGACGTGGTGGCGTTGCGCGAGGCTTCCGAGGTGCTCACCGCATTGCGTGCGACTTCTTCAACGGCGCTGGTCATCTCGTTGACGGCGGTGGCGGCTTGCTCGATTTCGTTGTTTTGTCGGGTCAGGCCACGGGCACTTTCGTCGGTGACGGCGTTCAGTTCCTCGGCGGCGGAAGCCAGTTGGGTGGCGGAGCCGGCGATGCGTTGCAGGGTGTCGCGCAGTTTGTCCTGCATCTTGGCCATGGCGGCGAGCAGGCGCCCGGCCTCATCGTTGCCGTCGACTTTGATCGGCCGTGTCAGGTTGCCTTCGGCGACTTCTTCCGCCGCTTCCAGTGCCTGTGAAATCGGCAGGGTGATGCTGCGGGTCAGCAGCCAGGCAAACAGCAGGGTCAGCAGCGTGGCGATCACCAGCAGGCCCACGACCAGGTTGAAGGCCGTGTTGTATTGGTCTTCGGCCTCCTGATTGGTGGCCAGGGCCATCTTGTTATTGAGGTCCAGCAGGCGCGTCAGCACGGCGTTGACCTGCTCGGAGTTGCTCAGCAATTCGGTGTTAAGCAGGCTGCGCAGCTCATCCATCTGGTTGGCCCGTGACAGGCTCTTCATGCGCTCTTCAATCTGATGGTACTGGCCCAGCAGGCTTACATATTCGTTGTAGGTGCTACGTTCTTCGCTGCTTTCAATCAGTTTCTCGTAGACGCCCTGGGCGGTGCGGATCTGCTGGTTGCGCAGTTCGAAGGCTTCCAGGGTCTTTTGCTGCACATCCGGCTCGCGGTTGGTCAGCAAGCGGTAAGACAGCACGCGCAGGCGCAGGGTCAGTTGGGTGAACTCGTCCAGGGCGCGGATGCTTGGCACGCTGGACAAGGTAATGTCTTCAGTGGCGCCACGGATCTTGCTCATCTGGTTCAGGGCGAACACGCCTAGAAACAACATCAACGCGCCAATAAACGCGAAGCCGAGGAAGGCCCTCGGAGCGATATTCATATTACGAAGCGACATGCGGAAATCCTGGGAGAGGCGCAATCCGTGCGGTCATGAGACGGGGTGTGCCTCTCTATCGGGCATACGACTAAAGTCTAAAGGGGGCTGTGCGTTTTTGTCGCATCTGACGAGGGGTTGCGCGGATTCAGGAACCAGATGGGGGAAATGCAGTCACTAAGGCTCGAAAGCGTGGCCCGGCCCTTAAAAAACGGGCTGCGCGCCAGGGATAACCCTGGCATCCGAGGTGAATTTTCTTTATCGTCACCGCCCTTTGAAAAAGCCCGAGAAATCAAAATGTTAGAAGCATCCCTCAGCCAACTGGAACAACTGGTCAGCGACCTGGTACAGCAGAATCAGGAGCTACTGGGCAGCAACGAATCCCTCAAGGCCGAACTGGCTCGCGCCAAGGATGAGAACGACAGCCTGCAACTGAACCTGATGGAGCAGGAAGAAAAGCACGGCGCCACCGCAGCACGTATCCAGGCGCTGGTTGAGCGCGTGAGCGCAGGCCCTGTCAGCGCATGAATGAAGGGATAAAGGTCGTTTCGATTCTCGGAGAGGATTACTCGATCAAGGCCCCGGCGGGGGAAGATAAAACCCTGATGCACGCCGTGACCATGCTCAAGGCCTCCCTGGCCACCACCAAGAAAAAGTACCCGACCCTGATCGGTGACAAGCTACTGGTGCTGGCGGCGCTGAACCTGTGCGCCGAGCAGATCGAAATGCAGCAGGCTCACCAGCAGGAACTCGACCGTTACCAAGAGCAAGTCAGCGCCACGGTCGAGGTGATTTCCAAGGCGATCCAGCCCTAGAACCACTCATCCTGCATCCCCAGGCACGTATCATCCCGTGCCTCCAGAATCACCAGTTCATGATGGCAGCCCGGAATCTCCCAAGTCAGGAAGTACCGGGCGGCCTGGAGCTTGCCTTGATAGAAGGCGACATCGGCCACATTGCCCTTGGCCAGCCCTTCTTCGGCGCGAATCGCCTGTTCCAGCCAGCGCCAGCCAATCACCGTATGCCCGAATACCTTCAGGTACAGCGCCGAGTTCGCCAGGCTGCTGTTGACCTTGCCCTGGGCGAGATCCGTCAGCAGGCCGATGGTCACGCTTTGCAGGCGGCTGACCAGGTGCTCCAGCGGCTCTCTCAATGCCGTCAGGCCTGGATATTCCTGTGCCCGCGCGCCCGTGTCGGCGATCAGCCGGATCAGTTGCTTCAGGCCCGCGCCGCCGTTCTGCGCCAGCTTGCGCCCCAGCAGGTCCAGGGACTGGATGCCATGGGTGCCCTCGTGGATCGGGTTCAGGCGGTTGTCGCGGTAGTACTGCTCCACCGGGTATTCGCGGGTATAACCATGGCCGCCGAGGATCTGGATCGCCAGTTCGTTGGCCTTGAGGCAGAACTCCGATGGCCAGGATTTGACGATGGGGGTGAGCAGGTCCAGCAGTTCATGGGCCTGTTTGCGTTCGGCCTCGGTCTCCAGTGTGGTGGTGTCATCGAACAGCCGCGCGGCGTACAGGCCCAGGTCAAAGGCACCTTCGACGTAGGCTTTTTGCGTCAGCAGCATGCGCTTGATATCGGCGTGCTGGATGATCGAGACCGGCGCGGTGCCTGGGTCCTTGCTGTCGGGCAAGCGGCCTTGCGGGCGTTCGCGGGCGTATTCCAGCGAATAGAGATAACCGGCGTAACCGAGCATCACCGCGCCCATGCCGACACCGATGCGCGCCTCGTTCATCATCTGGAACATGCAGCTCAGGCCTTGGTGCGGTTTACCCACCAGATAGCCGACGCAGTTGCCGTTATCGCCGAAATTCAGTGCCGTGGACGTGGTGCCACGCCAGCCCATCTTATGAAACAGCCCGGCCAGCAGCACGTCGTTGCGCGCGCCGAGGCTGCCGTCGTCGTTGACCAGGAATTTGGGCACGATAAACAGCGAAATGCCCTTCACCCCGGCGGGCGCGTCCGGCAGCTTGGCCAGCACCATGTGCACGATGTTTTCCGACAGCGGGTGGTCGCCGCCGGAGATGAAGATCTTGTTGCCTTTGAGGCGATAGCTGCCGTCAGCCGCGGGCTCGGCGCGGGTACGAATATCCGACAGCGATGAGCCGGCGTGGGGCTCGGTCAGGGCCATGGTGCCGAAGAAACGGCCTTCGATCATTGGTTGCAGCAAGCGCTGTTTTTGCTCCTCGGTGCCGAAGCTTTCGATCAGGTTGGCGGCGCCCATGGTCAGGAACGGGTAGGACGTCGAGGCCGCGTTGGCGGATTGGAAGTGAGCGAAGCAGGCCTGGGACAGCAGGGTCGGCAACTGCATGCCACCGGCTTCGAAGCTGCGGGCCGCATTGAGGAAACCGGCTTCAAGGAACGCATCCACCGCCGGTTTCACTTCCGGAATCAGAATCGCCTTGCCGTCCTCAAAACGCGGTTCGTTCTCGTCGTTCTTGCGGTTGTGTGGCGCGAAGTACTTCTCGGCAATGTTGCGGGCCGTGCTGATGGCCGCATCGAAGGTTTCGCGGTTGTGCTCGGCAAACCGCTCGCGCTGGGTCAGGCCCTCGGCATCGAGGACTTCGTACAGCTCGAAAGCCAGATTGCGGGAACTGAGCAGCGTCTCGGACATGGCGGATTACCTTTGGGGAATTGGCCTGAGTCTAAGTGCGCGAATAAAGACTGGATAGCAAGATTGATCTGGGTGATGAAGAGGCAGAACGCGGGGAGGGGAATTGAAATGCGATCAAATGTGGGAGAGGGCAAGCCCCCTCCCACATTCAGTTAGCCGATGGTCATCAGGCTGGCATTACCGCCGGCAGCAGCGGTGTTAACGCTCAACGCACGTTCGATCACCAGGCGCTCCAAGGCAATCGTGGTCTCGCCCTGAGACAAACCATGTACCCCGACAATCGCCCCGCCACGCTGCGCCACTTGCTGGCACACCCCACGCAGTTGGTCGGAATCGCCGTGGTGCAGGACGGCGTCAAACACCACCTCGTCCTTGCTCCAGTCGGCCACGCGCTTGATTTTCGCCTGAATCTCCTTCGGCAACCGTGGGAACACGGCCTTGGTCAAGTCGGTTTCCGGCCATACCGCCGAACCGCCGACCGCCAATACCGCCGCCAGTTGAGTCAACAGATCGCCTTCCACGTCCGCCAGGCACAGTACGTGCTCGCGAGGCAGGATGGCGTAGCTGTTGCGCTCGCCGGTCGGGCCGGCCAATTGACGGGTGATACCGCTTTGGGACTGCGCGGCGAACTGGCTGCACAGCGCACTCAGCTCGCTGAACTTATTGCTGTCGGCCCAGGTTTTCAGGGCGGTCAGCGGTTGGCTCAAGGCGTCGCGCAGGCGTACATCCGGTGCCGCCAGCTTGTCGCCACGTACGAAGGATTGCTCGATCGCATCGGTAGGACGGGTTGACAGCAAGCGGTACAGGTACAGCGGACCACCGGCTTTCGGGCCTGTGCCCGACAGGCCTTCGCCGCCGAACGGCTGCACGCCGACCACGGCACCGACGATGTTGCGGTTTACATAGACGTTACCGGCATTGACGTTGTCGATCACCTTGGCGATGGTCTCGTCGATACGGGTGTGTACGCCCAGGGTCAGGCCATAGCCGGACGCGTTGATCTGGCCGATAAGCTGGTCGATCTCCTTGCGCTTGTAGCGCACCACGTGCAGCACCGGGCCGAAGATCTCCCGTTGCAGTTCGTCGAAGCTTTCCAGCTCGATCAGGGTGGGCATCACGAAGGTGCCGCGCTTGATTTCTTCACCGTCGGCAATCGCCACCTGGTACACATTGCGGCCTTTGTCGCGCATGGCCTGGATGTGTTTCTCGATGCCGGCCTTGGCTTCGGCGTCGATCACCGGGCCGATGTCCACCGACAGGCGTTCCGGGTTGCCCAGGCGGCATTCAGCCATGGCGCCCTTGAGCATTTCGATCACGCGGTCTGCCGAATCTTCCTGCAGGCACAACACGCGCAGGGCCGAGCAACGTTGACCGGCGCTGTCGAAGGCCGAGGACACCACGTCGATGACCACCTGCTCGGTGAGCGCCGAGGAATCGACGATCATCGCGTTCTGGCCGCCGGTCTCGGCGATCAGCGGGATCGGACGGCCCTGGGCATCCAGGCGCCCGGCGACATTGCGTTGCAGCAGGCGCGCGACTTCGGTGGAACCGGTGAACATCACGCCCTTGACGCGATCATCACCCACCAGGCGCGCACCGACGCTTTCACCCTGGCCCGGCAGCAATTGCAGTACGCCTTGGGGAATACCGGCTTCGAGCAGGATGCGCACGGCTTGTGCAGCCACCAGCGGGGTTTGTTCGGCTGGCTTGGCCAAGACCGGGTTACCGGCGGCCAGTGCGGCAGCCACTTGCCCACTGAAAATCGCCAGCGGGAAGTTCCACGGGCTGATGCACACCACTGGGCCCAATGGGCGGTGGGCGTCATTGGTGAAGTCGTTGCGAGCCTGTACCGCGTAGTAGCGCAGGAAGTCCACGGCCTCACGCACTTCGGCGATGGCGTTGGCGAAGGTCTTGCCGGCTTCGCGGGCCAGCAGGCCCATCAGCGGCTGGATCTCGCCTTCCATCAGGTCGGCGGCACGTTCCAGGATCGCGGCGCGTTCGGCGGGCGGGGTGGCCTGCCAGATCGGGCCGGCGCTGATGGCGCACTGGATCGCGTTGTCGACGTCTTCGACGGTGGCTTCTTGCACGTGACCGACCACGTCACGCAGGTCGGACGGATTCAATACCGGTGCCGCCGCTTGATCGCTGGCGGCGCAACCGAGCATCGGCGCGGCCTTCCAGTTGTTGTGGGCAGTGGCCAGCAGGGCGCAGGACAGCGATGCCAGGCGGTGTTCGTTGGCCAGGTCGATACCGGCCGAGTTGGCACGGTCGCTGCCGTACAGGTCACGGGGCAGCGGGATACGCGGGTGCGGCAGGCCGAAGCCGCCTTCCAGCGTCGCCATCTGCTCGATGCTGGCCACTGGGTCGGCCACCAGCTCCTGGATCGAGATGGACTGGTCGGCGATGCGGTTGACGAACGAGGTGTTGGCGCCGTTTTCCAGCAGCCGACGCACCAGGTAGGCCAGCAGTGTTTCGTGAGTGCCGACCGGTGCGTACACGCGGCACGGACGGTTCAGCTTGCCTTCGGAAACCTTGCCTACTACCTGCTCGTACAACGGTTCACCCATGCCGTGCAGGCATTGGAACTCGTATTGGCCGGGGTAATAGTTCTGACCGGCGATATGGTAAATCGCCGACAAGGTATGGGCGTTGTGCGTAGCGAACTGCGGGTAGATGACTTCCGGTACCGACAGCAGCTTGCGTGCACAGGCAATGTAGGAAACATCGGTGTACACCTTGCGGGTATACACCGGATAGCCTTCCAGGCCTTCGACCTGGGCGCGTTTGATCTCGCTGTCCCAGTACGCGCCTTTTACCAGGCGGATCATCAGGCGATGGCGGCTGCGGCGTGCCAGGTCGATGACGTAGTCGATCACATACGGGCAACGCTTCTGGTAGGCCTGGATCACGAAGCCAATGCCGTTCCAGCCGGTCAGCTGCGGTTCGAAGCACAGGCGCTCGAGCAGATCCAGCGACAGCTCCAGGCGGTCGGCTTCTTCGGCGTCGATGTTCAGGCCGATGTCGTATTGCTTGGCCAGCAGGGTCAGGGACAGCAGGCGCGGGTACAGCTCATCCATCACGCGCTCGTACTGCGCACGGCTGTAACGCGGGTGCAGGGCCGACAGCTTGATGGAGATACCCGGGCCTTCATAAATCCCACGGCCGTGGGAGGCTTTGCCGATGGAGTGAATGGCTTGTTCGTACGAGGCCAGGTATTTCTGCGCGTCGTGTTCGGTGAGGGCGGCTTCACCAAGCATGTCGTAGGAATAGCGGAAACCCTTGGCTTCGAATTTGCTCGCGTTGGCCAGGGCTTCGGCGATGGTTTCGCCGGTCACGAACTGCTCGCCCATCAGGCGCATGGCCATGTCGACGCCCTTGCGGATCATCGGCTCGCCGCTCTTGCCGATGATGCGGCTCAGGGATGAGGTGAGGCCGGCTTCGTTATGGGTGGCGACCAGTTTGCCGGTCAGCAGCAGGCCCCAGGTGGCGGCGTTGACGAACAGCGACGGGCTGTTGCCCAGGTGCGGATGCCAGTTGCCGGTGCTGATCTTGTCGCGGATCAGCGCGTCGCGGGTGCCTTTGTCCGGGATCCGCAGCAGTGCTTCGGCCAGGCACATCAGGGCTACGCCTTCTTGGGACGACAGCGAGAATTCCTGCAGCAGGCCCTGAACAATCCCGGCACGGCCGCCGGCACTCTTCTGATTGCGCAGTTTTTCCGCAATCGAAGCGGCGAGCTTGTTGGTGGCTTCGGCCATTTGCACCGGCAGGCGGGCCTGTTCGATCAGCATCGGCACCACTTCCGGCTCGGGGCGACGGTAAGCGGCGGTGATCGAAGCGCGCAGTACGGATTGCGGCAGGATGCTCTCGGCGAACTCAAGGAAGCACTGGTGGGCGTGGTCGCTCTGGACTTCGCCTGCGTCGTCAGCGTCCTTGCTGCTCAAGCCGTTGAGCTCGGTCAGGGTTGCACCACCCTCGAGTTTCTCCAGGTAATTGAAAATCGCCTGCTTGATCAGCCAGTGCGGCGTGCGATCAATGGAGGTCGCGGCCGCCTTGAGGCGTTCGCGGGTCGGGTCGTCGAGTTTGACCCCAAGGGTGGTCGTAGCCATTTTCTTATCCTCATGGGTGCCACTACCGAGTGGCATCAGCTGGCGGCAAGATTAGCTTTGCTCAGGGAGAGGTGCAACCGGGTGCAACCCATTTTGTTGATGAATTTTTCGACGCATGATCGGAAAAAATCGGCCGTCGACGGAATCTGCTTCGGCTTGGTGCATTTGCTTCTGAGATCGGCTGTTCTTGCTCCGAAAAGGAGCAAAAAACCAGTGTTTTTTGTGTTTTACACCTGGGTGCAACTTATTCCCAAGAAACTGGTTGCACCTTATTTACTTTGTTGAATAGCATTCGCGCCCAAGGTGCAACCGACTTTAGGGTTTGGTTCATCGGCTGGCGGCTTTCCTGGGGAAACGTCAGTCATAAATGCGCGGCACGCAGGTACGTTTACTCACTGACCAGTGGGTGGCCGTCTGACAGACCGCCGCTACATAAAAACAAAGCCAGGGCGTCACTCATATGAGCGTAAGTAATCCAACCCTGATCACATTCGTGATCTACATCGCAGCAATGGTGCTGATCGGCCTGATGGCCTATCGCTCCACCAACAACCTTTCCGATTACATCCTGGGCGGTCGCAGCCTCGGTAGCGTGGTGACAGCCTTGTCCGCCGGTGCTTCCGACATGAGCGGCTGGTTGTTGATGGGTTTGCCGGGCGCGATCTACATGTCCGGCCTGTCGGAAAGCTGGATCGCCATCGGCCTGATCGTCGGTGCCTACCTCAACTGGCTGTTCGTGGCCGGTCGCCTGCGGGTACAGACCGAGCACAACGGTGACGCCCTGACGCTGCCGGATTACTTCTCCAGCCGTTTCGAAGATAAAAGCGGCCTGCTGCGGATCATCTCTGCGGTGGTGATCCTGGTGTTCTTCACCATCTACTGCGCTTCCGGCATCGTGGCCGGTGCCCGTCTGTTCGAAAGCACCTTCGGCATGTCCTACGAGACCGCGCTGTGGGCCGGTGCTGCAGCGACTATTGCCTACACCTTTATCGGTGGTTTCCTGGCCGTGAGCTGGACCGATACCGTGCAAGCCACGCTGATGATCTTCGCGCTGATCCTGACGCCGATCATTGTGCTGCTGGCCACCGGCGGTGTGGACACTACGTTCCTGGCGATTGAAGCCAAGGACCCGACCAGTTTCGACATGCTGAAAAACACCACTTTCATCGGTGTTATCTCGTTGATGGGCTGGGGCCTGGGTTACTTCGGTCAACCGCACATCCTCGCGCGCTTCATGGCGGCGGATTCGGTGAAGTCGATCGCCAAGGCGCGTCGCATCTCCATGACCTGGATGATCCTGTGCCTGGCCGGTACCGTGGCGGTGGGCTTCTTCGGTATCGCTTACTTCTCGGCGCACCCTGAGGTCGCCGGTCCCGTCACCGAAAACCCTGAGCGTGTGTTCATCGAACTGGCAAAAATCCTGTTCAACCCATGGGTTGCCGGTGTCCTGCTGTCGGCCATCCTCGCCGCCGTGATGAGCACCTTGAGCTGCCAACTACTGGTGTGCTCCAGCGCCCTGACCGAAGATTTCTACAAAGCGTTCCTGCGCAAGAACGCCTCCCAGCTTGAGCTGGTGTGGATCGGTCGCGTGATGGTGCTGGTGGTTGCCCTGATCGCCATCGCCATGGCCGCCAACCCGAACAACCGCGTCCTGGGGCTGGTGAGCTACGCCTGGGCCGGTTTCGGCGCTGCGTTCGGCCCTGTGGTGCTGATCTCGGTGATCTGGAAAAACATGACCCGCAACGGCGCACTGGCCGGCATCCTGGTCGGCGCGATCACCGTGATCGTGTGGAAGCACTTCGAACTGCTGGGCCTTTACGAAATCATCCCTGGCTTCATCTTCGCCAGTCTGGCCATCTATTTCGTAAGCAAGCTGGGCGCACCGACAGCCGGTATGGTCGAGCGCTTTGATGCGGCGGAAAAAGACTACAACCTCAATAAGTGATTCGCCGGGCGCTGAGCGCTCGATGAATTAAAAGAAGGCCCGCGTCCTACGGATGGCGGGTCTTTTTTTGCGTGCGATTCGAGCTGGACTGAGTAGGACTCCTACGTACACATGTAGGGTTTTACTGATTTATTTGGGCTGTGCCCGGCAGGGTGAGGCAGTGGTGCAGAATCTCCCGCCTACCCCTCGCAGAGAAACACTGGATGTTCGCTCCTGCCAATCAGAGTGCCTTTACCCTGACCCTCGACGGTGTGTCGACTGAACTCAAGGTGTTTGAGTTCCAGGGCCGCGAAGCCATCAGCCTGCCGTATCGTTTTGATCTTGAACTGATCAGCGAACAGCCCGACCTGGACCTGGAAAGCCTGCTGCATCGTCCGGCATACCTGGGCTTCGACGCTCACGGTCATGGCGTCCACGGCCTGGTTTATCGGGTGGCGCAGGGCGATTCCGGGCGGCGGCTGACGCGTTACCAGATCAGCCTTGTGCCGCAGTTGGCCTATCTCGCGCACAGCAGTCACCAGCGGATCTTCCAGCACAAGACGGTGCCGCAGATCATTGCGCAGGTGCTGGCGGAGCAGCAGCTCCATGCCGACCAATTCGAATTTCACCTCAGTGGCGCCTATCCCGAGCGCGAGTATTGCGTGCAGTTTGGCGAGAGCGACCTGGCCTTCATTCAGCGCCTGTGTGCCGAACAGGGGATTCACTATCACTTCCAGCATTCGCCCGAAGGACACCTGCTGGTGTTTGGCGATGACCAGACCGTTTTCGCCCCGCCCGATCAGCCTACGCCCTACATGCCGGGCTCCGGGATGGTGGCGGATACGCCGGCCATCAAGCGCTTTGCGCTGCGGTTGGAAACCCGCACCACCGCGGTCAACCTGCGTGACTACGACTTTCTCAAGCCGAGCCTGGTGCTGGAGAGTGGCGTGGTCGGCGAACAGCTTCCACGGTTTGAGGCGCAGGCCTACCCCGGTCATTTTTCCGATCGCCCCCACGGCAAATACCTCGCGCAACGTGGCCTGGAGCGGCACCGTAGCGACTATCGAATAGCTCGTGCCAGCGGCGATGACCCTGCATTGAGCAGCGGCCGGTTCCTCAAGTTGACTGGGCATCCGCGGGACGAATGGAATGACGTGTGGCTGGTGACGCAAGTTACCCACGAAGGCAGGCAGCCCCAGGTTCTGGAGGAGGCTGTCACCGAGGTTGGCGGTGGAGATTTTCTTCAGGGGTATCGCAATGAATGTGTGGCGACTCCGTGGGACGTGATCTTCCGCCCGCCCTCACCTGAGCACTCGAGGCCGACTTTGTCGGGTTACCAGAACGCCGTGGTCACCGGCCCCGTCGACAGTGAAATCCATTGCGACGAATACGGCCGGGTCAAGGTGCAACTGGCCTGGGATCGCGTTGGCGAGCATAACGATCATTCCAGTTGCTGGCTGCGGGTGGCCAGCGGTTGGGCCCATGACCGCTATGGTTCGGTGCTTATCCCGCGCGTGGGCATGGAAGTGCTGGTGGGGTTCGTCAATGGAGATATGGACATGCCGCTGGTGATGGGCTGCCTGCCCAACGCGGCGACGCCGGTCCCTCTCGACCTGCCGGCAGACAAGACCCGCAGCATCTTCCGTAGCCAAAGCAGCCCCGGTGGCGGTGGCTACAACGAACTGCGCATCGAAGACCGCAAGGGCGCCGAGGAGATCTACCTGCGCGCCCAGCGGGACTGGACCCAACATGTGCTGCACGACCAGCAGGTGCAGATCGACAATCAATGCCGCATCAGGGTGGGCGGTGAGTCGCACCATGAACTGCATGGCGAAGAGCAGCGCATCACCCATGGCAATCGTTTGACCGAACTCAAGCAGGACGATCATCTGGTGGTCGGTGGTTCGCAGCAGATGCGGGCCGGGCGGGCCATCCGGATGGGCGCCGGGCAGAGCGTCGTTATAGAGGCGGGCGCAAGCGTGACAATTCAGGCCGGTGGGCAGTCGATTACGCTGTCGGCAGACGGGATCTTCAGCAGCGCGCCGATTCAGCTGGGAGGCGCGCCTGCTCCGGCGGCTTCGCCATTGATGCCTGGGGTGAAGGCGGCATTGCTGGCGGTTATTCCCGCACCCCTAAGCCGGATACAGGTCGCCAGCCTGAAACGAAACGCGCCGTTTTGCGAAGAGTGCCAACGCTGCAGTGCCGGGCAGTGCGGTGTCTCCCCGCCCATTCAACCTTAAAAGGAATTTATCCTGATGTCTCAACCCTTGACCCCCGATGACTGGCTTGCACAATGCCCTCTACTCCCCAACGAGCGGCTCTATGTGGTGCTGAGCAGTGCCAGTGATGCGAAACCGCTGGCTGCCTGGAAAGTCTCGGCAGCCGGGATGCCGCCTCAAGCGATCTGGGCAGGCACGGCTTATGCCGAGTGGGGTGAGGTGATGCCCTGCGTAGGGATTGTCGAATCCGACAGTGCCTTCCTCGATTGGATTGCAACCACTGAAGCTACGGATTGGGGGTGGCTCGCGGTTTCGTCCAGTCCGTTGGAAGCCGTAGTCGCCCACCTGCAAAGCCTGACCAAGATACTGCTTCCCGATGAGCGGAGTGTGTTCCTGCGCTTCTGGGATGGCGCTCAGTTCCTGCCGATCGTGCAGAAGCTGGGCGATGAAATCGGCGCGGTGTTGCCGGTGTTCCAGCGGTACCTGATCAATGGCCAGTCGCTGGGCGTTGCGACGGCGTCGGTAACGGCGGCCAAAGCCAGTCCCTGGTGGCGAGTGCCTGAATCGTTATTGGAACACCTGGCCGCGCAGTCGCCACAGACCCTGATCGACAACCTGCTGCAGTGGCTTGAAGAGCAGCGCCCCGACCTGTATGCCGCGTTCACACCGGCGACCTTGCAGCACAAGGTCGCCTACTTCGCGCGCAGTACGGACATCAGCGCTGAAGCGCTGGCGGGCTACCTGGACTCAGAGTTGAGTTGAGGCCAGCGCCTGTTGCAGGTCGTCGATCAGGTCTTCGACCGCTTCGATACCCACCGACAGGCGAATCATTTCCGGTTTTACGCCGGCCTTGGCCTGTTCCTGCTCGTTCATCTGTCGGTGAGTGGTGGAAGCCGGGTGGCAGGCCAGGGACTTGGCGTCGCCGATGTTGACCAGGCGCTTGAAGATTTGCAGGGCGTCGTAGAAGCGCACACCGGCATCAAAGCCGCCCTTCAAGCCAAAGGACAGGATCGCCGACGGTTTGCCCTGCATGTATTTCTGCGCCAATGCGTGGTGCGGGTGGTCCGGCAGGCCGGCGTAGCTGACCCATTCCACCTGGGCATGGCCTTGCAGGAATTGCGCGATTTTCAGGGCGTTTTCGGTGTGGCGCTCCATGCGCAATGCCAGTGTTTCCAGACCTTGAAGCAACAGGAAGGCATTCATCGGCGCCAACGCTGCGCCGGTGTTGCGCAGCGGTACGGTACGAGCACGGGCGATGAAGGCGGCGGGGCCGAATTTTTCGGTATAGACCACGCCGTGATAGGCCGGCTCGGGCTGGTTGAGGCCGGGGAATTTATCCGCGTATTTCGTCCACGGGAACGTGCCACTGTCGACAATTACACCGCCCAGGGAGTTGCCATGGCCGCCGACGTATTTGGTCACCGAGTGCACCACGATGTCGGCGCCGAACTGGATCGGCTTGCACAGGATCGGCGTGGCCACGGTGTTGTCCACCACCAGCGGCACGCCACGGGCATGGGCAACGTCGGCCAGGGCTTCGATGTCGATGATATTGCCCGCGGGGTTGCCGATACTTTCGCAGTACACCAGCTTGGTGTTGTCATCGATCAGTTCGGCGATGGCTGCAGCGCAATCGTCCCGGGCGAAACGCACCTCCACGCCAAAGCTCGGCAGCAGGTGGGCGAAGAGGGTGTAGGTGCCACCATAAAGCTGCGGAGTGGTGACGATATTGTCACCCGCACGGGTCAAGGTCTGGATTGCGTAGTGGATCGCCGCGCTGCCGGCCGAGACAGCCAGCGCTGCGATACCGCCTTCAAGGGCGGCGATGCGCTGCTCCAGCACATCGTTGGTGGGGTTCATGATGCGCGTGTAGATATTGCCGGGTACGTCCAGGTTGAACAGGTCGGCGCCGTGTTGGGCGTTATCGAATTCGAAGGCGACGTTCTGGTAGATCGGCACGGCGACGGCCTTGGTGGTCGGGTCCGACTTGAAACCGTGGTGCAGCGCGATGGTGGCGTCTTTCATGGTTGTTATTGACCTCCCTGGAGTGGTGGAAGGCCACAATAAATCCGCCTTGCCGTCGGCATTTAGATTTTTTTCAACGGGCTGCCTGCCTTTGCGGCATAAGCACCGCCCGGCATGCGGCCCTGCACCTTTGCGCCCTTAGAAGGTAAACTTCGCCCCCTGCGCAGGAGCAACCATGAATTATCGTCACGCCTTTCACGCCGGCAACCACGCCGATGTCTTCAAACACCTGACCTTGACCCGCCTCATCGCCCTGATGTCGCGCAAGGAGCAGCCGTTCGCCTACCTCGACACCCATGCCGGGATTGGTCTGTACGACCTGCAAGGTGATCAGGCCAATCGCACGGGTGAGTACCTGGAAGGTATCGCGCGCTTGTGGGGCGCCGACGATCTACCGCCGCTGAGCGCCGATTACATGCGTGTGCTGCATGAGATGAACCCGGATGGCCAGTTGCGCTACTACCCGGGCTCGCCGGAGCTGGCGCGCCGCCTTACGCGCCCCCAGGACCGCGTGCTGCTCAATGAAAAACACCCGGAAGACGGCGTGTTGCTCAAGGACAACATGAAGGGCGATCGTCGGGTCAAGGTTCATTTGGGTGAAGGCTGGCATGTGCCGCGCGCGCTGTTACCGGTGCCGGAAAAACGTGCGCTGATGCTGATTGATCCGCCGTTTGAACAGCTCGACGAAATGCAGCGCTGCGCCGCCGCCCTCAAGGAAGCCGTCAGCCGTATGCGCCAGACCGTCGCGGCGATCTGGTACCCGGTGAAGGACCAGCGCATGCTGCGTCGCTTCTACCAGGACCTGGCCGGCACCGGTGCGCCGAAGTTGCTGCGCGTGGAATTGCTGGTGCATCCGCTGGACACGCCCAACACCCTGACCGGCTCGGGCCTGGCGATTGCCAACCCGCCGTGGGGCCTGGAAGAGGAGTTGCGTGAGCTGCTGCCGTGGCTGTCCAGGAAGCTTGGCCAGACCCAGGGTGGGTGGCAGATGGATTGGCTCATAGCTGAGTAGTTGTAAGTTGCAAGCTTCAAGCTTCAAGCTGCAAGCTGCAAGTGAGAGCAGAAAACACCACTTGCAGCTTGCAGCTTGAAACTTGCAGCTCCGATCTTCAGATCGGGCAAGTCACGCCGGTACCGCCGATCCCACAGTAGCCCTGCGGGTTCTTCGCCAGGTACTGCTGGTGATACGCCTCGGCGAAGTACACCGTCGGCGCCTCTTCGATTTCGGTGGTGATGGTGCCCAGGCCGGCCTTGGTCAATTCTGCTTGATAGGCATCGGCACTGGCCTTTGCCGCCGCCAGTTGCTCAGGCGTGGTCGCATAGATCACCGAGCGGTACTGGGTGCCGATGTCGTTGCCCTGGCGCATGCCCTGGGTCGGGTTGTGCAGTTCCCAGAACATCTTCAGCAGGTCTTCGTAGTTCACCTTGGCTTGGTCATACACCACCAGCACCACTTCGCTGTGGCCGGTCAGGCCCGAGCAGACTTCTTCATACGTCGGGTTCGGCGTGAAACCACCGGCATAGCCGACCACGGTGCTGACCACGCCATCGCGCTGCCAGAACTTGCGCTCGGCGCCCCAGAAACAACCCAGGCCGAAGATCGCGAAGCCGACGTCGTCGACGAATGGGCCCAGCAGCGGGTTGCCGTTGACGAAGTGCGTCTGCGGCAGGTTCATCGGGGTTTCACGACCAGGCAACGCTTGTTCTTGAGTAGGCAGCACGTTTTTGTTCACCAGAATTTCCGAGCGCAAGACCATGAGCAGTCCTCTCGTCAGGTTGAGTTAGCGGTAAATTTCAGACAGCCAGTGTGCCCGAGTGTTACAGCGCTGTCAGGCGATTGGCCCGCGCGGATAGCGTCTAAGCTTCTCGAGCAGCTCTGCACCGGGGATCGGCCGGTCGAACAGGTAGCCCTGGCCAACGTCGCAACGGTGCCGACGCAGGAACGCCAGTTGCTCGGGGGTCTCGATGCCTTCGGCCACTACCTTGAGCTTGAGGTTGTGGGCCATGGCGATCACGGCCGAGGTGATTTCCATGTCGTCCTGGTTGTCCGGGATTTCGTGGATAAAGCTGCGGTCGATCTTGATGATGTCGATGGGAAATTTTTTCAGGTAGCTCAGCGACGAGTAACCGGTGCCGAAGTCGTCCATGGCCAGGGTCAGGCCGAAGCTCTTGAGCTGGTCCAGTTGCAGGCGCGTGTCTTCGGTCGCTTCCAGCAGCAGGCCTTCGGTCAGCTCCAGTTCCAGCAGGTTGGCCGGCAGCTGTTCTTCCTTGAGGATCGTGGCGATCGAGGCGACCAGGTCCGGGTCGGAAAACTGTTTGGGCGACAGGTTGATTGCTACCTGCAAATTGCCCATGCCAGCGGCGCTCAGTTGCCTGCTCATGCGGCAGGCCTGGCGCGCGATCCATTTGCCGATCGGGATGATCAAACCGGTCTCTTCGGCGACGCTGATGAACTGATCGGGGCGGATCATGCCCTTTTCCGGATGGTTCCAGCGCAGCAGCGCTTCCATGCCCAGCAAGCGGCCGCTGCGCAGGCACAGCTTGGGCTGGTAGAACACGTCCAGTTCGTTCTGGGTCAGGGCACGACGCAGGTTGTTCTCCACGAACAGCTTGTAGCTGGCCTCGGCGTTCAAGGCTTCGGTGAACACCTGTACCTGGTGTTTGCCGTTGGCCTTGGCCTTGTGCAGGGCCAAGCCGGCGTTGCGCATCAGGGTCTGCGGGTCACGGCCATGCAGCGGTGCACAGGCCAGGCCCACGGAGCCGGTGACGCTGATCAGTTGGTTGTCGACGAACATCGGTTTGTCGAGGGTCGCCAGCAGTTGGCTGGCCACCTGTTGGCCGCTTTCCAGGTCAGTGTCGTCCAGCAGCACCGCGAATTCGTTACTGGCAAAACGCGCCAGGCTGCCTCCGGCACTCAGGCTGTTGCGCAGGCGGCGGGCCAGGCTGATCAGCAGCTTGTCGCCGGTCTGGTGGCCGAGGCTGTCGTTGATGCGCTTGAAGTTGTCGATGTCCACCAGCAACAGGCTGATCGGGCTGTCGCTGTCGCGGGCAAAGCGCTCATCAAGGTTGCGGATAAATGCCGGACGATTGCCCAGGTTGGTCAGGTTATCGGTGTAGGCCAGGCGTTCGATGCGCTGCTGGGCCAGCTTGTTCTGGGTGATGTCTTCGTAGATGCCGATGTAGTGGGTCAGCTCACGGTTGTCGCCATATACCTTGGAAATCGACAGCTGGCCCCAGTAGGGCTCGAGGTTTTTACGTCGGCTCTTGAACTCGCCCTGCCAGCTGTTGCTCTTGGCCAGGCTCGACGGTGCGTCGAACAGCAGTTCGCTGAGGTTTTCCAGGGCCGGCAGCTGGGCCAGGCGGTGGCCGTGGACTTCTTCGGCGCTGTATTGGGTAATCGCGGTAAAGCTTGGGTTGACGTACTCCACCACGCCGTCGCAGTTGACCAGCAAAAAGGCATTGGCACTTTGCTCCACGGCACGCTGGAACAGGTGCAGGGCGCTGGTGGCGGTACGGCGGTTGTGGTTGTTGATCACTTGCGCGAACTGGTCGGCCAGTTCGCCGGCAAAGGCAATCTCATCGGCCTGCCAGGCACGCGGGCTGCCTCCCTGCTCCAGGCACAATACGCCCACCACCTGTCCGTCGACGCGGATACTCGCATCGAGCATGGCGTGGACGTCCCTGGCGCGCAGGTTTTCGACCATTTCCCGGGTGCGCGGGTCGCGCATCGCGTTGGTTGCGTCGATTGCCCGGCTGGTGTGCAGGGCTTCCAGGTAATCCGGAAAGCAACTGGCGTCGATGGGCTCAGGCAGGTGGTGCTGCTGGTCATCGCGGTGGTAGGCCGAGATCGGTACCAGGCGCTGGCCTTCGAGGTTCCAGATGCTTGCGCAGTCGATCTGGTAGATGTCACAGGCGCTGCGGGTGATCAGCTCTGCGGCTTCCTGCAGCGAATTGTTGGCGGTGTAGCGCTGGCGGGCCAGCAACAGGATCAGCTCCTGCTGGGCGCGCACCCGCTCCAGGTGCTGCAGTTGTTCCTGCTGGGCGCGCTGGTTGAGCTCCAGGGCGATCTGCAGGCGGCTGTTCTGGCTTTCCAGGTCCTCCGTCGGGGCGGGCAGGGAGACTTCGTTGAACAGGCCGTCGACCACCATCAGGTAGCCGCGCAGCAGATGGCGATTGTGTTGTTTGTAGGCTTCGCCCATTTCCAGCAGGCTCAGGGGGCCATCGTTGGTGTGCAGGGTGTAGCGCACCAGATAGTGAGGGCTGTCGCTCAGTTGCTGTTGGATGGTGTCGTGCAGTTGATAGCGCGCCTGAGGCTCCATAAGGCTGGCGAAGGGGGTGCCGAGCAGCGCACACAGCTCGACCGCCGACAGACCGAATTGGCGCTCGCAGTTAGGGTCGAGGTACAGAAGGGCCCAGCTTGCCTCATTAAGCCGCTCGAAACGCAGCATACCGAGGCGCGAAGGCACCGGTAACTGCGTCACTACCTCGGCCGCCATACGGGCGACATCGGGTTGGCTTTTCATGGGGGGGAACTCACTTCAAATAACGCGCACGGCGCCGGGCTCACGCCCTCTTTACTGTTGCCTGCGGCAAGGTTGCATCATGCGGCGCGGGCTGACAAGAGAGGATGAAGGCTAAGTGCTATAAGGGGGTTATCGGCCAGGCGGAGGAATTCTTCAGTCAGGATGACAGAAGGTGTACAACCCTGTTCTGTCTGTAGAGAAAAGCAAAAAAAGCCCCGCCAAATTGACGGGGTTGAGGTACGAGCGTGGCGCTCGGAAATCGTTGCAACCAGGCCTCCCCGATGAAAGGGAGGCCGCTGTGGCTTACAGCAGGATGGTGCGGATGTCGTTCAGCAACTGGCTCAGGCGCTGGGTGAAGCGTGCAGCAGCCGCGCCGTTGATCACACGGTGATCGTAGGACAACGACAGTGGCAGCATCAGCTTCGGCTGGAACGCTTTACCGTCCCAGACTGGCTGGATGGTGGCCTTGGAAACACCCAGGATCGCCACTTCCGGCGCGTTGACGATTGGCGTGAAGCCCGTACCGCCAATGTGACCGAGGCTGGAGATGGTGAAGCACGCGCCTTGCATGTCGTCTGCGGTGAGCTTCTTGTCACGGGCCTTGGCAGCCAGTGCAGCCGCTTCGGCAGCGAGTTGCAGCAGGCTCTTCTGGTCGACGTTCTTGATGACCGGTACCAGCAGGCCATCCGGCGTGTCGACGGCAAAACCAATGTGCACGTACTTCTTGCGAATGATCGCCTTGCCGCTTGGCGCCAGCGAACTGTTGAAGTCCGGCAGCTCCTTGAGCAGGTGCGCACAGGCCTTGAGCAGCAGCGGCAGCACGGTCAGTTTCACGCCGGCCTTCTCGGCCACGGCTTTCTGCGCAACGCGGAAAGCTTCCAGGTCGGTGATGTCGGCCTGGTCGAACTGGGTCACGTGCGGAATGTTCAGCCAGCTGCGATGCAGGCTCGACGCGCCGATTTGCATCAGGCGGGTCATCGGCACTTCTTCGGTCTCGCCGAAGCGGCTGAAGTCCACCACCGGGATCGGTGGAATGCCCGCGCCGCCAGTAGCAGTGCCGGCAGCCGGAGCTTCCTTGGCTTTGTGCATCATGGCTTTGACGTAGACCTGCACGTCTTCCTTCAGCACGCGACCGTGTGGGCCAGTGGCCGACACAGCGTTCAGCTCGACGCCGAACTCACGGGCCAGTTGGCGAACCGCCGGACCTGCGTGAACCTTGGCACCGCTTGGCGCTGGTGCGGCAGCCGCAGGGGCCGGAGCGGCTTCGGCTTTTGCAGCAGGCGCAGGGGCGGCAGCGGCCGAAGCGGCTTCAGCCTTGGCCGCCGGAGCAGCAGCCGGTGCTGGAGCAGCAGCAGGTGCAGCGCCTTGTACTTTCAGCTTGAGGATGAAGTCGCCAGTGCCGACTTCGTCTTCCAGCTTGACCGCGATGCTTTCCACAATGCCGGCAGCCGGCGATGGGATTTCCATGGAGGCCTTGTCGGACTCCAGGGTGATCAGCGACTGGTCGGCTTCGACGGTGTCGCCGACCTTGACCAGCAGCTCGATGATCTTGGCCTTGCCCGACGAACCGATGTCCGGAACATGAATGTCCTGGACAGTCGCTGCGGCTGGAGCAGCAGCCGGGGCTGCAGGAGCCTCGGCAGCAGCGGCAGGTTTTTCCGCGGCAGGCGCCGGTGCAGCAGCGGCAGCAGGTGCCGCCGCAGGGGCCGCATCAGCGGCACCTTCGATTTCCAGTTCCAGCAGTTCGTCGCCTTCTTTCAGGCGGTCGCCCAGCTTCACTTTCAGGCTCTTGACCACGCCGGCCTTGGGAGCAGGGATTTCCATGCTCGCCTTGTCCGATTCCAGGGTCAGGATGCTCTGGTCGGCTTCGACGGTGTCGCCGACCTTCACAAACAGCTCGATTACTTCACCTTCACCGCTGCCGATGTCAGGTACGCGAATGAGTTCGCTCACAAAAAATCTCCTCAGCAGTCCAGTGGGTTGCGTTTTTCCGGGTTGATCCCGAACTTGACGATAGCGTCAGCTACCACCTTGGGTTCGATCTCACCGCGGTCAGCCAAGGCTTCCAGGGCTGCCAACACCACGAAGTGACGGTCGACTTCGAAGAAGTGACGCAGCTTCTTGCGGCTGTCACTGCGACCGAAACCGTCGGTGCCCAGGACTTTGAATTCCTTGGACGGGACCCACTGGCGAATTTGTTCAGCAAACAGTTTCATGTAGTCGGTAGAGGCAATGACTGGACCTTTACGGCCGGCCAGGCACTCTTCGACATAGCTCTGCGCAGGCTTCTGGCCCGGGTGCAGGCGGTTGTTGCGCTCTACGGCCAGGCCGTCGCGACGCAGTTCGTTGAAGCTGGTAACGCTCCAGACGTCGGCGCCGACGTTGAACTCTTCACGCAGGATCTTCGCCGCTTCACGGACTTCACGCAGGATGGTGCCGGAGCCCATCAGCTGCACGTGGTGCGCCGCTTCCTTGGTGTCTTCTTCGAGCAGGTACATGCCCTTGATGATGCCTTCTTCCACGCCGGCCGGCATGGCTGGCTGCTGGTAGGACTCGTTCATCACGGTGATGTAGTAGAAAACGTCCTGCTGCTCTTCGGTCATCTTCTTCATGCCGTCCTGGATGATCACCGCCAGCTCATAGCCGTAGGTTGGATCAAAGGTGCGGCAGTTCGGGATGGTGGCAGCCAGGATGTGGCTGTGACCGTCTTCGTGTTGCAGGCCTTCGCCGTTCAGTGTGGTACGGCCGGCGGTACCGCCGATCAGGAAACCACGGGTACGGCTGTCGCCCGCTGCCCAAGCCAGGTCGCCGATACGCTGGAAGCCGAACATCGAGTAGAAGATGTAGAACGGCAGCATCGGCTGGTTGTGGCTGGAGTACGAAGTGCCGGCAGCGATGAAGGAGCTCATGGCGCCCGCTTCGTTGATGCCTTCTTCGAGGATCTGGCCCTTCTTGTCTTCCTTGTAGAACATCACCTGGTCTTTATCGACTGGCTCGTAGAGCTGGCCGACGGAGGAGTAGATGCCCAACTGGCGGAACATGCCTTCCATACCGAAGGTACGGGCTTCGTCCGGGATGATCGGGACGATACGCGAGCCGATTTCCTTGTCCTTGACCAGCTGCGCGAGGATCCGCACGAAGGCCATGGTGGTGGAGATTTCACGGTCGCCCGAGCCGTCCAGGATTGCCTTGAGGGTATCCAGCGGAGGTGTAGGGATGTTGAAGCTCTTGGCGCGGCGCTGTGGCACGAAACCGCCCAGTGCGGTACGACGCTCGCTCAGGTAGCGGGCTTCGGCGCTGTTCGGCTCCGGCTTGAAGAACGGCAGGTTCTCCAGCTCTTCGTCCTTGACCGGGATGTCGAAGCGGTCGCGGAACAGCTTCAGGCTTTCAACATCAACCTTCTTGGTGTTGTGCGCAGTGTTTTTCGCTTCGCCGGCACCGGTGCCATAACCCTTGATGGTCTTGGCCAGGATGACGGTCGGTTGTTCTTTGTGGTTGACCGCTTCGTGGTACGCCGCATAGACCTTGTACGGGTCGTGGCCGCCACGGTTGAGTTTCCAGATCTCGTCGTCGGACAGGTCGGCAACCATCGCCTTGAGTTCAGGCGTGTTGAAGAAATGTTCACGTACGAACGCGCCGTCTTTGGCCTTGTAGTTCTGGTACTCGCCGTCGATGACTTCGTCCATGCGACGTTGCAGGATACCGTCGACGTCCTTGGCCAGCAGTGGGTCCCAGAAACGGCCCCAGATGACCTTGGTCACGTTCCACTGGGCACCGCGGAACACGCCTTCGAGTTCCTGGATGATCTTGCCGTTGCCGCGAACCGGGCCGTCGAGGCGCTGCAGGTTGCAGTTGATGACGAAGATCAGGTTGTCCAGCTTCTCGCGGCCGGCCAGGGAGATGGCACCCAGGGATTCCGGCTCGTCGCACTCGCCGTCGCCCAGGAAGCACCAGACTTTCTGCTTGCCTTCCGGGATGAAGCCACGGGCTTCCAGGTACTTCATGAAGCGTGCCTGGTAGATCGCCTGGATCGGGCCCAAACCCATGGATACCGTCGGGAACTGCCAGAAATCAGGCATCAGCCAAGGGTGCGGGTAGGACGACAGGCCCTGGCCGTCGACTTCCTGGCGGAAGTTGTTCATTTGCTCTTCGCTGATGCGACCTTCCATGAACGCACGGGCGTAGACGCCTGGCGAGGTGTGGCCCTGGAAGTAGATCAGGTCGCCGCCGTGTTCTTCGGTCGGGGCCTGGAAGAAGTAGTTGAAGCCGATGTCATACAGGGTTGCGCTGGAAGCGAAGCTGGAGATGTGACCGCCCAGGTCAGAATCTTTCAAGTTCGTGCGCATTACCATCGCCATGGCGTTCCAACGTACCAGCGAGCGAATGCGGCGTTCCATGAACAGGTCGCCAGGCATGCGTGCTTCGTGGGTGACGGGGATGGTGTTGCGGTATGGCGTGGTGATGGCGTAGGGCAGTTGCGAGCCGCTGCGGGTCGCGAGTTCGCCCATACGGGTCATCAGGTAGTGAGCACGGTCTTCGCCTTCTTTGTCGAGAACCGATTCCAGGGCGTCCAGCCATTCCTGGGTTTCGACGGGATCGAGGTCTTGCATGGCTTGCTCCAGGGCGGAAAGGCTACCAGAATCGGTTGCCTGAAGTTTGCGACTGGCCTTGTGGGCAGACGACATAAATTCTTGGATGGCCGAAGGTTGCTTCGGCGTCCTGTAGTTTTACTACAAATCGTCGGCCATTTCAGCCTTTCGAATGTATATACGAGTAGTAAAACTACACAAGACCGAGCGGATTGCTCGGTCTGGCTGGTGAGCATAATCGTTATTGTTGATCTTTTGCGAACAAGAAAAGGTGGAAGTTTAATGTTGCCTGCCAAAAATTACATATTTTCAGCTATTTATCACCTTTGTTCGACAGTCCTTCATCGAGCGCGGTGCTTGCCTTCACAGCAGCAAGCCATTTACACGCCGACCAAGGATAGACCATGAGCCTTCCAACGCTGGCCGAACTGCCGGCCATTCTGTTGCCAAAGGCCCAGCGGGCCGAGCAGTCATTTCGTGACGCCGTGGCCGCGCTGGACGACGATCATGGCCTTTCTTCGTGGACGCCGCAACGGTGGGCCGACTTCGCCCGGGTGTGCGCCGCCAGTGATTTCGTCATTGAACAGAGTGTTCGTGACCCTTTGATGTTGCTCGAGCTGGCGGCCTGGGGCGAGCTGGACCGCGGCTTTGCGCCGGGCGAGCTGTGCGGGCAGATTGCCGGTGCCGTGCAACAGGCCGAAACAGAAGATGAGCTGGGCCGCGTACTGCGTCGTCAGCGTACGCGCCAGCAAGTGCGCATCATCTGGCGCGACCTGACCCGTCAGGCCGACCTGGTGCAAACCTGTCGTGACCTCTCCGACATGGCCGACGCCAGCATCGACCAGGCCTACCAATGGCTGTACCAGCGCCACTGCGTGCAGTTCGGCACACCGACCGGGCGGCGCAGCGGCGAGCCGCAGCATATGGTCATCCTCGGCATGGGCAAGCTCGGTGCGGTGGAGCTGAACCTGTCGTCGGATATAGACCTGATCTTCGCCTACCCCGAGGGCGGCGAAACCGTGGGCGTGAAGCGCTCCCTGGATAACCAGGAGTTCTTTATTCGTCTTGGTCAAAAATTGATCAAGGCCCTCGACCCGATGACCGTCGACGGCTTTGTGTTCCGTGTCGACATGCGCCTGCGTCCCTACGGTTCGGCCGGCGCCCTGGTGCTCAGCTTCAACGCGCTGGAGCAGTACTACCAGGACCAGGGTCGCGACTGGGAACGCTATGCCATGATCAAGGCGCGCGTGGTCGCCGGTGACCAAATGGCCGGTGCGCAGCTGCTCGATATGCTGCGGCCGTTCGTGTACCGCCGTTACCTGGACTTTTCCGCCATCGAGGCGCTGCGCACCATGAAGCAGCTGATCCAGCAGGAAGTCCGACGTAAAGGCATGGCCGACAATATCAAGCTGGGCTCGGGCGGCATCCGCGAAGTGGAATTTATCGCCCAGGCGTTCCAGCTGATCCATGGCGGCCGCGACCTCAGCCTGCAGCAGCGGCCGCTGCTCAAGGTGCTCGGCACCCTGGAAGGCCAGGGCTACCTGCCGCCGGCGGTGATCGCCGAGTTGCGTAATGGCTATGAATTCCTGCGTTACACCGAACATGCGATCCAGGCGATTGCCGACCGCCAGACCCAAATGCTTCCGGACAGCCCTGAAGACCAGGCGCGCATTGCCTTTATGCTCGGGTTTGCCGACTGGGCGGCCTTTCATGAGCGCCTGATGCATTGGCGTGGCCGTGTGGACTGGCACTTCCGCCAGGTGATTGCGGATCCTGATGAAGAAGAAGGGGCGGAAAGCGAGTTGGTCGTGGGCGGAGAATGGCTGCCGCTGTGGGAAGAGTCCCAGGATGAAGAGGCCGCCTGCCGTCAATTGGCTGAAGGCGGCTTCACCGACGCCACCAAGGCCCTTAAAGCCTTGGCCAGCCTGCGCAACAGCCCGCAACTGCGGGCCATGCAGCGCCTGGGACGTGAACGCCTGGATGCCTTTATCCCGCGCTTGCTGGCCCAGGCCGTCGAGCACGCCAACCCGGACCTGGTGCTGGAGCGTGTACTGCCGCTGGTGGAGGCCGTCGCCCGGCGTTCCGCCTATCTGGTGCTGCTGACGGAAAATCCCGACGCCCTGCGCCGCCTGCTGACCCTGTGCGCCGCCAGCCCGTGGATCGCCGAGCAGATCACGCGCTTCCCGCTGCTGCTGGATGAGTTGCTCAACGAAGGCCGTCTGTTCAAGCCACCGCTGGCGCCGGAACTTGCCGCCGAGTTGCGCGAGCGCCTTACGCGCATCCCCGAGGATGACTTGGAGCAGCAGATGGAAGCCCTGCGGCACTTCAAGCTGGCCCACCGCCTGCGCGTGGCCGCTTCGGAAATCGCCGGCAGCCTGCCGTTGATGAAAGTCAGCGACTACCTGACCTGGCTCGCCGAAGCCATCCTCGAACAAGTGCTGGCCCTGGCCTGGCGCCAGACGGTGGCCCGCCACGGCTCGCCGCAGCGCTTGGATGGTACCTTGTGCGATCCTGGGTTCATCATTGTCGGTTATGGGAAAGTCGGCGGCATCGAACTGGGGCATGGTTCGGACCTGGACCTGGTGTTTATCCACGATGGCGACCCGCAGGCCGAGACCGACGGCGCCAAGCCGATCGACGGCGCGCAGTTCTTCACGCGCCTGGGCCAGCGGATCATTCATCTACTGACCACCCAGACCAACTCCGGCCAGTTGTATGAAGTGGACATGCGTCTGCGCCCATCCGGCGCATCCGGGTTGCTGGTCAGTTCCCTCGGGGCGTTTGACCGCTATCAACAAAATGAAGCATGGACCTGGGAACATCAGGCCCTGATCCGCGCGCGGGTGCTGGTGGGCAGCCAGGATGTGGGCCAGGCATTCGAGCGGGTACGGGCTAAGGTGCTGGGGCGTGAGCGCGACTTGGCGAAGTTGCGCCAGGAGGTCAGCGAGATGCGCGCCAAGATGCGTGACAACCTGGGTACCAAGGCCACGGCGGCCGGCACCGGCGCCAATGCCTTCGACGCCACGGTGCTGTTCGACCTCAAGCAGGACGCCGGAGGTATCGTCGATATTGAATTTATGGTGCAATACGCGGCTTTGGCGTGGTCTGCGCAACATCCATCGTTGCTGCGCTATACCGACAATATCCGCATTCTGGAAGGCCTGGAGCAGGTGGGTTTGATGCCCGCCGCCGATGCCCATCTGCTGCGCGAGGTGTATAAGGCCTACCGTTCCGCCGCGCATCGCCAGGCCTTGCAGAACGAGGCCGGTACGGTACCCGGTGATCAGTTCGCTGACGAACGGCGCCAGGTGATGCGAATCTGGCAGGCGCTGGGGTTGGGTTGAAACACTATTAGGGCGGGGAGGCATAAGCCTCCCCGCATCGTTTGTGGAAACTACATGAATATTCTGATCGTTGGGCCCAGTTGGGTCGGTGACATGGTGATGGCGCAGACTCTGTTCCAGAGCCTGCGTATGCGCTACCCGGACTGCCAGATCGACGTGCTTGCCCCCGAGTGGAGCCGGCCGATCCTTGAGCGCATGCCCGAAGTGCGCAAGGCCTTGAGCTTTCCGCTCGGCCACGGTGCCCTGGAACTGGCGACCCGCCGCCGCATCGGCAAATCCCTGGCGGGCCAGTACGACCAGGCGATCCTGCTGCCCAACTCGCTGAAGTCGGCGCTGGTGCCGTATTTTGCCGGTATCCCCAAGCGCACCGGCTGGCGCGGCGAGTTTCGTTATGTGCTGCTTAATGATGTACGCACGCTGGACAAGGCGCGTTACCCGCTGATGATCGAACGCTTCATGGCCCTGGCCTATGCGCCGGGCGTCGAGTTGCCCAAGCCGTACCCGCGGCCCAGCCTGCAGATCGACCCGGTCACCCGCGATGCGGCACTCGCCAAGTTCGGCCTGGTCCTGGATCGTCCGGTGTTGGCCCTGTGCCCCGGTGCGGAGTTTGGCGAGTCCAAGCGCTGGCCGTCGGACCACTACGCCAAAGTCGCCGAGATGAAGATTCGCGAAGGCTGGCAGGTGTGGTTGTTCGGTTCGAAAAACGATCACTCGGTGGGTGAAGACATTCGCCAGCGCCTGATCCCGGGCCTGCGCGAAGAGGCCGTCAACCTCAGTGGCGACACGTCCCTGGCCGAGGCCATCGACTTGCTCTCCTGTGCTGACGCCGTGGTGTCCAACGACTCCGGCCTGATGCATGTGGCCGCTGCGCTGAACCGCCCGTTGGTGGCGGTGTACGGCTCCACCTCGCCGGGCTTTACCCCGCCGCTGGCCGACCAGGTCGAAGTGGTGCGCCTGGGGCTGGAGTGCAGCCCGTGCTTTGATCGCACCTGCCGCTTCGGCCATTACAACTGCCTGCGCCAATTGCTGCCGCAGCCGGTAACCGATGCCTTGCAGCGATTGCAGGGCGACGTGGTCGAGGTTCACTGAGTTGCGGGTACTGGTAATCAAGACCTCATCCCTGGGCGACGTGATCCATGCCTTGCCGGCACTGACTGACGCGGCACGGGCGATCCCCGGCATTCGCTTCGACTGGGTGGTGGAAGAAGGCTTTGCTGAAATCCCCACCTGGCACCCGGCGGTGGACAAGGTCATCCCGGTGGCGATCCGCCGCTGGCGCAAGAACCTCTGGCAAACCTTCAAGAGCGGCGAGTGGCGGCGCTTCAAGCAGCAAGTCCAGTCGACCAAGTACGATCTGGTGATCGATGCCCAGGGCCTGTTCAAAAGCGCCTGGCTGACCCGCTACGTGCGGGCTCCGGTGGCCGGATTCGACAAACACTCGGCCCGTGAGCCGATTGCGGCGCGCTTCTACTCGCGGCGCCTGGCCGTGGCCCGTGGGCAGCATGCGGTGGAGCGTTTGCGCCAACTGTTCGCCGTGGCCCTCGGCTATGACTTGCCCAAAGGCCTGGGCGACTACGGCCTCAGCACCGAAAAACTGCTCGGCCTGCCGCCGAAAAAGCCCTTCGTCCTGCTGCTGCACGGTACTACCTGGGACACCAAGCATTGGCCCGAGGCCTACTGGCGCGAGTTGGCTGAACGTATGGGCCGCCTGGGCGTGGACGTGAAGTTGCCCTGGGGCAACGCCGCCGAAAAGGCCCGTGCGGAGCGCCTGGCCCAAGGCCTGAACAACGCCGAAGTGCTGCCCAAGCTGAACCTGGCCGGCGTGGCCCGGGTATTGGCCGGCGCCCGCGCCTGTGTGGCGGTGGACACCGGGCTGGGGCATTTGGCGGCGGCGCTGGATGTGCCGACCATTTCCCTGTTCGGCCCCACCAACCCCGGCCTGACCGGCGCCTACGGCAAGGGCCAGATTCACCTGGCCAGCGACTTTGCCTGTGCGCCGTGCCTGCAAAAACAATGTACCTATCAACCGACGGCCGACGACCTGCGTCGGTTCGACATCAAGCGCGAGTCGCCCCTGTGTTTCACGCGCTTGAACCCTGAGCGTGTGGCAACCCGGCTGAGCACGTTGTTACTGGCTGAGGAGCTGCACTGATGCAACTGGCTTTTGTTCTGTACAAATATTTCCCCTTCGGCGGCCTGCAGCGCGACTTCATGCGCATCGCCCTGGAGTGCCAGCGGCGCGGCCATCAGATTCGTGTCTACACGCTGATCTGGGAGGGCGACATTCCGCCCGGCTTCGAAGTGCTGGTGGCGCCGGTCAAGGCGTTCTTCAACCATCGGCGCAACGAGAAGCTCAGCGCCTGGATGGAGGCCGACCTGGCCAAGCGCCCGGTGGACCGCCTGATCGGCTTCAACAAGATGCCCGGCCTGGACGTGTACTACGCCGCCGACGGCTGCTTCGAAGACAAGGCACAAAACCTGCGTCATTCGCTGTACCGCAGTTTTGGCCGCTATCGCCACTTTGCCGAGTACGAGCGCGCGGTGTTTGCCAAGGACGCCAAGACCGAAGTCTTGATGATTTCCGAAGTGCAGCAGCCGCTGTTCATCAAGCATTACGACACGCCGCTGGAGCGCTTCCACCTGCTGCCACCGGGCATTGCCCAGGACCGCCGCGCGCCGCCGAATGCGGCCGAGATTCGTGAAGGCTTCCGCAAGGAGTTCAGCCTGGGCGATGACGACCTGCTGCTGGTGCAAATCGGTTCCGGCTTCAAGACCAAGGGCGTCGACCGCAGCCTCAAGGCCGTCGCCGCGTTGCCG
This sequence comes from Pseudomonas sp. 1 R 17, assembly GCF_900067035.1. Lineage (NCBI taxonomy): Bacteria > Pseudomonadati > Pseudomonadota > Gammaproteobacteria > Pseudomonadales > Pseudomonadaceae > Pseudomonas > Pseudomonas sp. 1 R 17. The sequence continues at coordinate 66,029 of NZ_FKLB01000019.1, read as the reverse complement.
GCCGAGCTGAAAAAACGCACGCGCCTGTTTGTAATTGGCCAGGACGACCCCAAGGTATTCCAACTGCAAAGCGCCACCCTCGGGCTGGGCGATAACGTGCAGTTCCTCAAGGGGCGCAGCGATATTCCGCGCTTCCTGCTGGGCGCCGACCTGTTGATCCACCCGGCGTACAACGAAAACACCGGCACCGTGTTGCTCGAAGCCCTGGTGGCCGGGTTGCCGGTGCTGGTCTCGGCCGTGTGTGGTTATGCCCATTACATCGCCGAAGCCGACAGCGGCCTGGTGCTGGACGAGCCGTTTGAACAGGCTCAGTTGAACCAGTACCTGGCGCAGATGTTGACCGATTCTGCACAGCGCGCGGCCTGGGGCCGCAATGGGTTGGCCTTCGCCGAGACGGCCGACCTCTACAGCATGCCGCAGCACGCTGCGGATGTGATTCTGGCGGAGCCAAAACGATGAAGTTGATTCTTGCCGAACCGTTCAAGACGTTATGGGCCGGGCGTGATGCCTTCGCCGAAGTCGAGAAACTGCAAGGCCAGGTATTCCGTGAACTGGCGGCGCGTCGCACGCTGCGCACCGAGGTGGATGGCCGCCCGTATTTCGTCAAAATCCACCGCGGCATCGGCTGGGCGGAAATCTTCAAGAACCTGATCACCGCCAAGCTGCCGGTGCTCGGCGCAGGCCTGGAATGGGATGCCATTCACCGCTTGCAGGCGATCGGCGTACCGACCATGACCGGCGTGGCCTTCGGCGAAAAGGGCAGCAACCCGGCGGACCAGCACTCGTTCATCATCACCGAAGAGCTGGCGCCGACCATCAGCCTTGAAGACCTGACCGTCAACTGGGTCGCCGAACCGCCCACACCTGCACTGCGCCATGCGCTCACGGCCGAACTGGCGCGCATGGTCGGCGACATGCACCGGGGCGGCGTGAATCACCGCGACTGCTACCTGTGCCACTTCCTGCTGGACACGTCCAAGCCGATCGATCCACGCAACATCAAGCTCTCGGTGATCGACCTGCACCGGGCGCAAATGCGCGCCCATCTGCCGCTGCGCTGGCGCGACAAGGACCTCTCCGCGCTGTATTACTCGGCGTTGGACATCGGCCTGACCCGGCGCGATAAACTGCGCTTCCTCAAGGGCTACTTCCGCCAGCCGTTGCGCCAGGTCCTGGCCGAGCAGTCGGCGTCCCTGGGCCTGATGCAGCGCAAGGCCGACAAGCTCTACGCGCGCAAGCAACGTTATGGGGATGCGATCTGATGGCGGGTTGGAACCTGGAGCCTGCCTACGCCGCCCTGGCGGATGATTTTGGAAGCCTCGAAGCGGTATTTGCCCTGCAAGGCGAGCGGCTGACCCGCGACCCGCTGTCGGAAGTGATCCGGGTGGAGCGTGGCGGGGTCAATTACTACGTCAAGCGCTATACCGGTGCCGGCAAGGGCCTGCGGCGCTACCTGGGCAAGCCGCGGGTCAAGTCCGAATGGCAGAACCTCAAGCGCTTCGCCAAGTGGGGCATTCCCACCGCCGATGTGGTCGCCTGGGGCCTGGAGCGCAGCGGCCTGGCCTATGATCGTGGCGCAATGATCACCCGCGAGTTGCCGAGGACCGAAGACCTCTCGGTCCTGGCCGAACGTAAGGATGCGCGCCTGCGCGACCCCAAGTGGGTCAGCGCGGTCAGTCGCCAGCTCGCCGAATACACGCGCACCATGCACGATCATCGCTTTACCCATAACGACTTGAAGTGGCGCAACCTGCTGATCGACGACCAGGCCACCCTGTACCTGATCGATTGCCCCAACGGTGATTTCTGGCGCGGTTTCTGGCTCAAGTACCGCATCACCAAGGACCTGGCCTGCCTGGACAAGGTGGCCAAGTATCACTTGTCGGCCACTCAGCGCCTGCGCTTCTACATGCAGTACCGTGGGTGTCGGCACCTGAGTGAGTCGGACAAACGGCGGATTCGCCACGTAGTGAAGTTTTTCGAGGGACGTGAATGAGTGATTTCCTGGCGGCTGAAGATCGCGCCCTGCTGGAGCGCCACGGCCTCGCGACATTCGACGCCCTGTGGGCCCGGCAACTGGACGCGGTGGACGAGCCGAACACCAGCCGTGGCGGCTGGAGCAGCGTGTTTCGCCTGGAGCTCGACGGCCACGGCTATTACCTCAAGCGCCAGAGCAACTACCTCACGCGCAGCTTGCACCGGCCGTTGGGCGAGCCCAGTTTCTCCCGCGAGTTCCGCAATATCAGCCGTTACCGCAAGCTCGGGATCCCGGCGCTGCAGGCGGCGTTCTACGGCGAGCGCAAAGTCGCCGGTGAGCACCGCGCGATGCTGCTGACCCGTGCCCTGGACGGCTGGAATGACCTGGATTCATTGCTGGAGCAATGGGCGCAACTCAGCGATGCCCAGCACTGCGCGATCCTGCTGGCCTGCGGTCAACTGGCGCGCCGCCTGCACAGCGTCGGCCAGGTGCATGGCTGTTTCTACCCCAAGCATATTTTCCTGCAGGCCACCGGTGACGGCTACGCCGCGCAGTTGATCGACCTGGAGAAAACCCGCCCGCTGCTGTTCGGCTGGCGTGACCGGGTCAAGGACCTGGAGCCGTTGTTGCGCCGGGCACCGCAGTGGTCGGACGCTCAGGTGCGTCAATTGCTGGCGGCTTACCTCGATCAGCCCGAGGGCAGCGCGCTCGTCACCACCTGGCTGCAACGCCTGACGAAGCGGCGTAGCCACAAGGAGAACCGCTGATGCGTTTGTCCGAGTTGAAGAACGCCGGCCGCAGGCCGAGCCTGCCCCTCACTGTCGACCTGGCGGATGCCGCCGGCCCGGGGCAACTGCAACTGCTGAGCCTGTTGCGGGTATTGCCGGGTGAGCGTTACGTGGGCGCGGCGGTATGGCGCGGGCGTCCGGTGCTGGCCAAGTTATTGGTGGGCAGCAAGGCCGCGCGGCATTTCCAGCGTGAACTCAGCGGCGTACGCCTGCTGGCCGAGCAAGGCCTGACCACCCCGCTGTTGCTCGCCGATGGCTTGCAGGACGGCGAGGGCGGCTGGCTGCTGTTCGAGTTTATCGAAGGTGCCGAGAGCCTGGCCGATGCCTGGCACGCCGTTGAAGCGCTACCGCCACTGGCCGAGGAGCAAACCGCCGTGCTGGCCGAGGCCCTGGGTGCGATCGGCCAGATGCATGCCAAGGGCCTGTGGCAGGAAGACCTGCACCTGGACAACCTGCTGCGCCAGGACGGCAAGCTGTACTTGATCGATGGCGCCGGCATTCGTGTGGAGGAGGCGGGCAAGCCACTGTCGCGCAACCGCGTGCTGGAAAACCTCGGGGTGTTTTTCGCCCAGTTGCCGAAAAACCTCGAGCCGTTTACCGAAGAACTGCTGGTGTACTACCTGCTGGGCAACGGCGAGCACGCCTTGCCCCTGCAAGCCTTGGAAAAACAGGTGCGCAAGGTCAGCGCCTGGCGCCTGAAGGACTTGTTGAACAAGGTGGGCCGCGACTGCACGCTGTTCAGTGTGGTGCGTGGCGCCTTTGCCTTGCGTGCGATCCGTCGCGAGGAAGAACCGGCGATGCTGCCGGTGCTGGAGCAGGCGGATGCGTTGCTCGACCAGGGCCACCTGTACAAGACCGGTGGTGCGGCCAGCGTGGCCAAGGTCGACGTAGCCGGCCGGCCCTTGGTGATCAAGCGCTACAACATCAAGGGCGTTGCCCATTGGCTCAAGCGCTTCTGGCGCCCGAGCCGCGCCTGGCATTCCTGGCGCGAAGGCAATCGCCTGGCCTTCCTCGGCATCGCCACGCCCAAGCCGCTGGCCGTCCTGGAAAAGCGTTTTTTCTGGCTGCGCAGCCGCGCTTACCTGGTCACCGAATACCTGCCGGGCCCGGACATCATCGAGCGGTTCGCGCCCTATATCGAACACGGTGACGCGCCGGAAAACGAACTGTTGGCGCTGGACCAGTTGTTCGCCGAGCTGATTCGCGAGCGCATCAGCCATGGCGACTTCAAGGGCCATAACCTGTTCTGGGATAAGGATCGCTGGTCGCTGATCGACCTCGACGCGATGTGCCAACACAGCTCTGCCGCCAGCTTCGCCCCGGCGTATGCCAGGGACCGTGCGCGGTTTATGCGGAACTGGCCTGAGAGTAGTGCGTTGTATCAGCTGATTGATCAGCGTTTGCCGAAGCAACCGACCTGACCGTTCCCGCGCAGGGTGACCGATCAAGAGCTGTTGCCTGAGCAACAGTTATCAGACAGTTGTTGGCCCAGAACGACAGCCCGCCTTAACCCGCAAACGTTATCCCCTTGATTTGATGTAATAAAAAACCTGGCACGGGCTCTGCAATGCCTCCTGGTGAACCCTTTCACCGGTCGCAGCGGAGCCCTGTATGCCTTCCAGCCTTTCCTCGCTTTCCCGTTTGATCTGCCTTGGCGCCGTGCTGTTGCTGGGCCATGTCGTCAGTGTCCAGGCCGCCGAGGGCGATGAGGCTGTGCCGTCCCTGGCCGGCAAGCGCATTGCCGTGAGCATGACCGGCACCAGTCACTATTTCGATATCAAGGCGTTCCAGGCCCAGGTCGATGAGATCAAGCGCCTGGGCGGCACGCCGATCACCCTCGATGCCGGGCGTAACGACAAGAACCTGGTGACCCAGCTGCAAACCGTGGTCACCCAGAAGCCCGACGCCGTGATCCAGACCCTCGGCACCCTCAGCGTGATCGATCCCTGGCTCAAGCGCATCAGCAAGGCTGGCATCCCGCTCTTCACCATCGATGCACCGTCCCAGTACAGCCTCAACAACACCACCTCCGACAACGTCGCCACCGGCAAGGCGTTGGCCGAACAATTGATCAAGGACGCCGGCGGCAAAGGCAAGATCCTGGTGTTCAACGGTTTCTACGGCGTGCCGGTGTGTGCGATCCGTTATGACCAGTTGAAGCTGGCGCTCAAGGATTACCCCCAGCTGGAAATCATCCAGCCGGAGCTTCGCGACGTGATCCCCAACACCGTGCAGGATGCTTATTCCCAAGTCTCGGCGCTGCTCAACAAGTACCCGGCGGGCAGCGTCTCGGCGATCTGGTCGGCGTGGGACATTCCGCAGTTGGGCGCGAGCAAGGCGCTGATCGATGCCAGGCGCACCGAGATCAAGACTTACGGCGTCGACGGTACGCCGGAAGTGCTGGCGCTGCTCGGCCAGGCAAATTCGCCGGTGGGGGCGGTGGTGGCGCAGCAACCGGCGTTGATCGGCAAGACCGCTGTGCAGAACGTGGCGCGCTACCTTGCCGGGCAACGAGACCTGCCCAAGGAAACCCATGTGGCCACGCTGCTGACCACCGCGGCCAACCTGGACCAGGTTCAGCAACTGCGGGGTGACTGATGCCGGCATTGGTCCTGCAACACTTGCATAAACGCTTTGGCGCCACCCTGGCGCTGGATGACGCAAGCCTTAAAGTCGAACGCGGCAGCATCCACGGCCTGGTGGGGGAGAACGGTGCGGGCAAGTCGACCTTGATCAAGATCCTGGCCGGCATCCACAAGGCGGACGCGGGGCAGGTGAGTATCGATGGCCAGTCGTACGCCGCCTTGTCACCGCGTCAGGTGGATGCGCTGGGCGTGCAGTTCATCCATCAGGAGCGTCTGTTGCCCGCCAGTTTTACCGTGGGCGAGGCGCTGTTTTTCGGGCATGAATTGCGGCGCGGGCCCTTTGTGGATCGACGTCGGCAGCAACGTGAAGCCGAGCGCTTGCTGGCGGAATATTTTGATCTGCAATTGCCCGCCGGTGCACTGGTGAGCGAGCTGAACAGCGCCGAACGCCAGGTGCTGCAAATCACCCGGGCGTTGATTCGCCAGCCGAAGATCCTGGTGTTCGACGAGCCCAGCGTGGCGTTGGTCAAGCGCGAGGTCGACCAGTTGCTGCGCATCGTCAAGCGCCTGCGCGACCAGGGTTTATCCATCCTGTACATCTCCCATTACCTGCAGGAAATCGACAGTCTGTGCGATGAAGTCACGGTGCTGCGCAATGGTCGGGACGTGGCGGTGGTGCAGCCCCGGCATACGTCCAGCGCCGAGATTGCGCGGCTGATGGTCAATCGCGAGGTGCAGGAAATGTACCCCAAGGCCAAGGTCGCACTGGGGGCGCCGCTGTTGCAGGTACGCGGGTTGAGCCTGGCGCGGCGCTATCGGCAGATCGATCTGGACGTGCGGCGCGGAGAAATCGTCGGCCTGACCGGGCTGGTCGGCTCGGGAGCCAAGGAGTTGTTCAAGACACTCTTCGGTGTCGAGCGCGCCGACAGCGGCAGTGTGCATCTGGACGGGCGTTTGCTGCGCCTGCGTTCGCCGGCCCAGGCGATTGCCGAGGGCATTGCGCTGGTGCCGGAAGAGCGGCGCAGCCAGGGGATTTCGCCAGTGCTTTCGGTGCTGGAAAACCTGACGCTGGCGGGGCTCGGGCGGTTCAGCCGCTGGGGCTTGTTGAGCCGCCGCAAGGAGCAGGCGGAAAGCCTGCGGCTGATCGACGAATTGGCGATCAAGGCGCCTGGGCCCCAAGTGGCGGTCAGCCAGCTCAGTGGTGGCAACCAGCAGAAGGTCGCCCTGGGGAAATGGCTGAGCCGCCGCTCGGCGGTGTACCTGTTGGATGAGCCCTGTGTGGGCGTGGATGTGGGTGCCAAGGTGGAGATATATCGCTTGATCGGACGCTTGGTGGAAGAGGGCGCGGCGGTGCTGGTGTTGTCGTCGGATTTGCTGGAGTTGTTGGGGATCAGTGACCGAATCCTGGTGCTGCATCGGGGTGAGATCGCCGGTGAATTCCGTGCCGGGGAGGCGGACAGCGATCAGTTGCTGGCCTGTGCGACGGGAGCCGTGGCTGCTGCGGCTTTAAGCGCTCGAGAGGTGGAACATGCTTGAAGCGGCGACGCCTGGGTTATCGCAGCGATTGTGGGTGCTGGTGCTGCGCCGTGGGTCGGTGGGGGTTTTTGTGGCGATCCTGATGGGGTTTGCCGTGGCTGCGCCGAATTTTCTGTCGGTGGGTAATCTGGCCAATGTGTTCAGCCAGTCGGCGATCCTCGGCGTGCTGGCCTTCGGGCTCACCTGCGTGATTATCGGCGGCGGTTCGAACGTGGTGGCTGGAGGGCTGGACCTGTCGCTGGCGGCCAACCTGGGCTTGTGCGCGGCGGTATTCAGCCGCCTCAATAATGCCGGCCTGGATCTCGGGTTGACGTTGCTGCTGACCCTGGGCTGCGGTTTGGCGGTCGGCTTGCTGAATGGGCTGGCCGTGGTGGTGCTGCGTTTGCCGCCGTTGCTGGCGACCCTGGCGAGCATGAATGTACTGGCCGGGCTGGAGTTGGTGCTGACGGAGAACACGGTGGTCTCCACGGACTCGCCGCTGTTGGACCTGCTCAGTGGCGGCGCCTGGTTGGGCGTACCGGCCCTGGCCTGGGTGCTGCTGGTGACGGCGGGCGTGCTGACGCTGCTGATTCAGCACTCGGCCTATGGGCTGCGCCTGCATGCGGTGGGCGAATACCCCCAGGCGGCCGAAGCGGCGGGCATTGGAGTGCCCGTCTACGTGTTGTCGAGCTATCTGCTGTCCGGTCTATGTGCCGCGGTGGCTGCGCTGTGTTCGGCGGCATTCTTCAGCGGCAGCACCACCGGCTCCGGCGACATGCTGCTGTCGGTGGTGGCGATCGCCTTTCTCGGTGTGGTGTTTTCCCGCCGGTTGGTGGCGAGCATTCCGGGGACTTTGCTGGCAGCGCTGGTGATCGGTTTTCTGATCAATGGCTTTCAACTGCTTAACCTCTCCAGCTTCTGGGTCAATGGTGTGCAGGGCGTGTTGATCCTGCTGGTCGTCGCAGCCTCCAGTGCAGTGAACCAAGGGGCGACGGCATGAACGCACGCGCAGTATTGCCGCTGACATTGCCATTGGTGTTCACCCTGATTGTCGTGGTGTTTGCGCTGCAAGCGCCGGGCTTCCTCAGTGCTGGCAACCTGCAAAGCCTGGTGCTGAACAACTTCGTGCTGCTGGCGATTGTCGCCATCGGCATGACCTACGCGGTGGCGGCCGGTGGCATCGACCTGTCGGTGGGCACGGCGCTGGACTTTGCCAGTTTCAGCTTTGTGGTGCTGCTCAATGGCGGCCATGGCTGGGCGGTGGCGGCCACGGGCGCGCTGGCGGCGGCGCTGCTGGTGGGGCTGGTCAATGCCGGCCTGATTGCCGGGCTGCGCATCAGTCCGTTCCTGGCCACCCTTGGCACGTTGTTTATCGGCACCAGCGCCCAGCAACTGCTCTCGGACGGCGGCCAGCCGATCTATATCAGCCAAGGCTTGAAGCCTGAACTCATGGGGCTGACACCGCTGCTGGTGGTAGTGGGGCTGGCGCTGTTCTACGGCCAGGCCCTGGCGCGCGGACGCCTGGGCCGTGAGTTGCTGGCCCAGGGCACCCAGCCGCTGCTGGCGTATTACTCGGGGTTATCGGTGCGGCGCATCGTCACCATCGTGGCCCTGGCAACCGCCCTGGCCTGTGGGGTGGCCGGCGTGTTGCTCAGCTCGACAGTCAGCGCCTATGTGCCGCTGTCCGGTAACGCGTTTTTGCTCAATGCGATTGGCGCGGTGTTTATCGGCACCACCTTGAGTCGACAGGGACGGGCGAATGTTCCGGGGACCCTGCTGGGCGTGTTGTTTATCAACGTGATCGCCAACGGGCTGCTGCTGATCGGCTGGAATTTCTACTGGCAGCAGGTGGCGACCGGGGTGCTGATCTTTATCGTGCTGAGCTTCAGTTTCGCCAGTCGGCGGATGCTGGAGCGCGTCTAGTGTTGCACCCCAAAGCTGGACTCCATCCGACGCTTGGGGGCATGAGCAAACTCCCCTTAGGGCATAAACAATTTCAGGCGACCGCATTCCGGTGGTGAGCGGGCTTGCCACAGGGGTTCCGGTTTGCTGCGCGACAGCGCGGGGCCTCCCACATTGAAGGTGTGGTGCGTTCAGAATTGATACTCGGCACCCGCCCCGGCATACCAGGAGCGCCCAGGCGCCGCTTCGTAGTAGCGGCCATTGCCGTCGCCGACGATCACCGAACCGACGTACTGGCGGTCCAGCAGGTTATCCAGGCGCAGGGTCTGATGGAAGGTCCAGTGTTCGACCTTCTGCTCGAACCGTGCGCGCCAGTTGAACACGCTGTAGCCCGGCGCGGCGTGTTGGCTGTTGGTGTCTTCGACGTAGACCTTGCTGCGGTACAGGCCTTCGACAGCGGTACTGACCCAGTCCCGGGGTTTCCAGTTCAGCTCGGCGAACAGCGTGGTTTGCGGCACTCCGGGGAGGTAGTTGCCTTTGTCGACGGCAGTTGTGCCGCTGGTGAAGTCGCTGTCATAGGTGGCTTGCAGGCGCGTGTAGGCGAGGTTAGTGCTCCAGTGTTCGGCGAGTTGGCTTTCGATGCCCAGTTCGAAGCCGCGACGCAGGGTGCGGCCGGCGTTTTGGTAAGTGGTGCGCCCTCCGCTGGATTGCTGCACTACCAGTTCGTCCTCGGTGGTGATCTGAAAGAGGGCCGCATTCACGCGGGTGTCCTGGCCAATGCGAGCTTTCAGGCCAACTTCATACTGTTGGCTGACCGATGGCTTGAGCGCAAAGTTGAAGCCGTTCGCCGTGCTGGAATACGCGGACTCGGCCTGGGTTGGGGTTTCGAAACCTTTGCCCGCGCTTACATAACCGTGCAAGTCAGGTGTGAAGGCGTACATGACGCTGATCGACGGCGTGTTCTTCTGGTAGGTCTTGCTGCCGCTGTCGTTGCCGTCGCTGAGGAAGTGATCGTCTACGTCCATTTCCATGGTGCTGTGGCGCAGGCCGGCTTGCAGGGTCCAGTCACCCAGCAGCCAGTTGGCTTGCACGAACGGGTCGAGGCTGGTGGCGGTATCGATTTCATCGCGGCCCAAGGCCCCTTTGACACCATGCACCCCATTGACGGTGTTGGAATAACCTTGGCGATCATCCTGGCTGCGGTCGTAGTCGAGGCCGGTGATCAGGGTCAGCTCGCCGGGTGCGCTGGTGATAGGTTGCAACCAATGGAGGGAGCCGCCGTAGAACTTGCGGTCGAAAGCTACCACACCGCCGCGAGCGTTAGCCGGATTGGCGGCGCCACTGCCGAACCTGTCCGGGATCGACAGATACTGAACCACACTCCGCCGCCCGGTATACCCGTTCACCTGCAGCGTCGCATCGCCGAAGTACCGTTCATAATTCATGCCCAATTGCTGATGATCGATACTTTTGCGCGTGTTGTACGTCAGCGCATTGCTGCTCACCGAACGCGGGTCGGCCTTGTAGGCGTCCCAGGTCTGCCCCAGTGGATCCTGGGTACCGTTCTGCTCCAGGTTGCTGTAGATCAGCGCCAGCTTGCTGTCGTCATCCGGTTGGACATTGAGCTTGGCGAAGGTCTGGTCGCGACGGGCGCTGCTGTGGTCGCGGTAGCCGTTGGTATCCATGCGCGAGGCGTCGAGTACAAAGCCTGCGCCGTTCGCCGCGCCTTCGGCGCTCAGGTGGTTCTTGTTCAGGCCGTCGCTGCCCACCAGGGTTTCGGCGCCGATGCGTGGCGGGCCTTCGCCATCGCGGGAAAACATCTGGATCACGCCGCCGGCATTGCTGCCATACAGGGTGGCGGCCGGGCCGCGCAGCACTTCGATACGCTCGGCGGTGTCGAGGTTGAACGTGGCGGCCTGGCCCTGGCCGTCCGGGGTGCTGGCGGGGATGCCGTCGGCGATCAGCTTGATGCCGCGCACACCGAAGGCCGAGCGGGCGCCGAAGCCACGGGAGGAAATCTGCAGGTCCTGGGCATAGTTCTGGCGGTTCTGCACCACCAGGCCGGGCACGCGGGCCAGGGCTTCGGAGGCGTTGATGCCCAATTGGCCGTCGCTGATCTGCTCGCGACTGATGCCGCCCACCGAGTAGGGCAGGTCGAAGGTCGGGCTGGCGCTGCGCGAGCCGGTGACGACGCTGGGGTCGAGGATCAGCGCGGGGTCATCAGCCTGGGCGACGCCGCACAGGGCGAGCAGGCCGGGCAGCAACAGGTTGAAGCGAGCGAGAGGGGTCATGAGTCAGCCGGAATCCGTGGCGCTTAGGGTGTAAACGCGCAAAAGGGCGCGAGTTTAGTGACTGGGAAGATTTTTATCATTCAGGAATTCGGCTACGCGACCCATCAGCGCGCTCGCACTGCACACACGGCGATGGTGCAGGCGACTCTTGCCGCTAACAGCTTCCCACTGCTTTTGAGCTATAATCCCGCCCTTTAGCTGTTTCCTGCCCAGGCGGGAAGCACACTTTTTTCAGGCGCAACCCGCCTGCATGCAGACTAAAAGAGGCTAGACCCCTGTGGCATTGACGATTCTTGGCCTGTCCGGCGCCCTTAGCCATGATCCTTCCGCAGCCTTGTATATCGACGGCAAGCTGATCGCGGCCGCCGAAGAAGAGCGCTTCGTACGCGACAAACATGCAAAGAACCGCATGCCCTACGAGTCGGCGAAGTTCTGCCTGGAACAGGCCGGCATCAAGCCTTCCGACGTTGATGTGGTGGCGATCCCGTTCGCCCCGATCAGCCTGTTCGGCGAGGCGCGCTGGCACTACGCCAAGCGTTACTGGTACGCCCCGGACCGCGCACTTGACGCGATCCTGATGGGCAACCGTCGCTACAAGCGCTATCGCAACAAGATCGTCTGGTGCCTGGAGCAACTGGGCTTCGACCCGAAGAAAATCAAGATCGAACCGGTTGAACACCACCTGGCCCACGCGTCCAGCGCCTACCACTGCTCCGGCTTCCAGGAGAAGACCGCGATCCTCGGCATCGACGGCAAGGGTGAGTACGCCACCACGTTCTTCGGCTACGGCGAAAACGGCAAGATCCACAAGATCAAGGAATTCTACGATCCGGACTCCCTCGGCGGCCTGTACGGCGCGATCACCGAGTTCCTCGGTTTCGAGATGCTCGACGGCGAGTTCAAGGTCATGGGCATGGCGCCGTACGGCGATGCCAGCAAGTACGACTTCTCGCGCCTGGCCTCGTTTGAAAACGGCGAGCTGGTGATCAACACCGACTACGCCAACGTCATTGGCCTGCGCCGTTATAAAGAGAAGGGCAAGGGCTTCTACTTCTCGCCGAAACTGATCGAGTGGCTGGGCCCCAAGCGCGAAGGCGACATCGCCGACGAGCCGTACATTCACTACGCCGCCAGCATGCAGGCGCTGTTTGAAAAGCTGGCCTTGCAGATGATCGACCATTACCTGGGCGATATCCTCAAGGACACCGGCAAGCTGGCCTTCGCCGGCGGCTGCGCGCTGAACGTCAAGCTGAACCAGAAGATCATTGCCCGTGACGACGTGAAAGAGCTGTTCGTGCAGCCGGCGTCCGGCGATGCCGGCACCGCCGTCGGTGCCGCCGCCTACGTGTCCCACGCCCGTGGTGTACCGGTGGAGAAGATGGAACACGTCTACCTCGGCCCGTCCTACAGCAACGAAGACGTGATCGCCGCCTGCGCCAAGCACGAGAGCAAGCCGAACTGGCGCAAGATCGAGAACATGCCCAAGCGCATTGCCAAGATCATGGTCGACGGCAACCCGGTGGCCTGGTTCCAGGGCCGCATGGAGTTTGGCCCGCGTGCCTTGGGCGGTCGTTCGATCATCGGTTGCCCAAGTGCGACCGGCGTGGCCGACCGTATCAACCACCAGATCAAGTTCCGCGAGCGCTGGAGGCCTTTCTGCCCGTCGATGCTCGACACCGTGGCCCCGCAGATGATCAAGGTCGATCACCCGGCGCCGTTCATGACCTTCACCTTTGAAGTGTCGGAAGAGTGGAAGACCCGCGTGCCGGAAGTGGTGCATGAAGACGGCACCTCCCGCGCCCAGGTGCTCAAGCGCGAATACAACCCGCGCTACTACGACATGATGAAAGAGCTGGAAGTACTGACCGGCAACGGCGTGTCCCTGAACACCTCGCTCAACCGTCGTGGCGAAGCGATGATCTGCTCGCCGACCGACGCGCTGAACATGTTCTTCGGCTCTGACCTGCAGTACCTGATCATGGAAGACATCCTGGTCGTCAAGGACGGCGTGGACCCTTATGACGCGCTCGGCTGAACGCCACGTCCTGCAGTTCTGCCATGGCTATGACGGGCCATTCCTGGACTGCGCGCGGCAGTACGCCAGTTTGTTCGCAGGCTCCGGCTACAAGGTGACCACGGTGTTTCTCACGGGGGTCGCCGACCCGCACGTGGCCGCCGGTTGTGCGTCCGATGAAGTGTTGTTCATGGAATTCAGCTCCAAGGCCATTCGTGGCCTGAAGCTGGGTGCCATTCGTGAACTGCGCAAGATCGCCGCGTCGCGCAACTTCAGTTTTTGTATCGCGCACCGTTTCAAGCCGATCTACATCGCCTTGCTCGGCACACGGCTGCCGGTGATTGGCGTGCATCACGCCTTTGGGGATTACCAGCGTCGCAGTCGCAGGCTGTTTGCCGGGTTCTTCCGCAAGCGCCTGAGCCTGCTGGGGGTTTCCGACGCGGTGCGTGACGATATGCGCCGTTGCCTGCCGACCTGGCCGGCGGCACGCATCCAGACGTTGTACAACCGCATCGACGTCGACGCCTTGCAGGCCACACAGGTGCCTGCACATGAGGCGCGCGACGCGTTGGGGTTGTCGCCGGACGAATGGGTGGTCGGCAATGTCGGCCGCCTGCACCCGGACAAGGACCAGGCCACACTGCTCAAGGGCTTTGCCCAGGCGCTGGCGCACTTGCCGGCCGAAAGCCGCCTGGCGATCCTCGGCAGCGGGCGCCTGGAGCAGGACCTCAAGGCCCTCGCACGGGAGCTGGGCATTGCCGACAAGGTGCTGTTCCTCGGCCAGGTGCCGGATGCGCGTCGGTACTTCCGGGCATTCGATGTGTTTGCCCTGAGCTCCGACCACGAACCCTTTGGCATGGTGCTGCTGGAAGCCATGGCGGCCGGCGTCCCGTTGCTGGCCACGGCCTGTGGCGGTGCGAAGGAGGTGGTCGAGGGCGTGGGTATCCTGTTTCCCTTCGGCGATGCCGAACACCTTGCCCAGGGGCTGCGGCATCTGGCAGCAATGGATCAACACCAGCAACGGCAATGCGCCGAAATGATGCTGGAGCGCCTGCGCGAGCGTTTCTCGGATCAGGCGGTACGCGATACCTTCTGGCAATTGCCACACGTTATTGAACTGACCGCGGGGGCTTGATGCTCAATCGATTCCAAGGCTGGCGCGAGCGTGGCTGGTCCGTCGTCGATGCGCCGGTCTACAGCGATGCCTGGCAGCGTTTTGGCGGCAGTGTCGCGACCCACCCACAAGTGATCGAACGTCTGGCCGGGCTGGCCGACATCCCGGTGCGTTACCTGGCCTGGGAGCAGGGCGGCGAGCTTCAAGCCTGCATCGCGACCTGGGGGCGCGACCTGGCCTTGTCCAAGGATGTGCTCAAGCAGCGCGGCAAAAAAGGCCTGTTCGACCTGGGCAACGCCGAGTTGATCCTGCCCGCCGCGCCTGCAGCCCAGGCGCCCTTGCGGCACCGTGCACGCTATTTGTCGGCCCTGAATGAAGGCCGTTTCAGCGGCCTCAAGCCCCAGGCCGAACAGTTGGCCATGGCCCGCACCCCGGAAGAACTGTCGAAGAAATTTCGCTACAACCAGCGTCGCGAACTGCGCTTGCTCGAAGAGGCCGGTGGGGTGGTGCGACCGGTGAGCGAGTTTTCCAGCGAGGAGCTGGCGGCGATCTACTGCGACCTGTTCCTGCGCCGCTGGGGCTTTGTCGCCACCGGCGCCGAACGCATGGCCGAGGTGATCGAGCTGCTGCGCGAATGGCTGATCGGTTCGGTGATCTTCCTCAATGATGCGCCCATCGCGGTCCAGTTGGTGTACCGGGTCGAGTCGCCGGAGTGGATCAGCGTGGAGTACGTCAACGGTGGCGTCGACCCTGAAACCCGGGCGTTCAGCCCGGGCAGTGTCCTGAGCTTCCTCAATACCCAGGGCGCCTGGGAACAGGCACGTGAAGTCGGCAAGCCGCTGCGTTTCTCCTTCGGGCGTGCCGACCGCGAGTACAAGGACCGTTGGTGCAACGCTGTGCCGGTGCTGACCGTATGAGCCGCAAACAGCAATTGCTCAAGCGCCATCGGCGCAACAAACGGGTCGGCTTGCTGATCGGCTTGCTGCTGCTGGTGGTGATTGGTATCTGGGTGGCGTGGTGGCTGCCGTTGGCGCTCGGTGTGCTGGCCTGGATCGCCCACGAGGCATGGTTTGCCGACCATCTGTTTTATGCGCCCCACGAAGACTACCAATACCGGTTTTCGACGGATGCCGAGGTGGCCGGGGTTCGCTTCGACGGTGACCGGCTGCGGGTGGATTCGCCGCTGCAAGCCGAGGCGACCCTGGTATTGGCTATCAAGGTCAAGAGTGGTTGGTTGGGACGTTTCCTGGATCCGGCCATTGAGATTCTGGGCGGCGGGAGCACTGACCGACAGGCCTTCGAGCGCGGGGTGAATGGCGTTCGCTACCTGAACCTCAGTGGCTGGGCGCCGGCCCTGATGTCCGGTGAGTTGCGTTTACGCGGGCGCTTTTGCAGCCTGCAGGGCGCTCCTCGGCTGTGGGCCTGGGGTACGCCGGATTATTCGGCGCAGCGGGTCATGGTTATCGCGCCTCATGCCGACGATGCCGAATTGGCTGCCTTCGGTCTTTACAGCCAGGCCGACAAGCCGTGGATCGTGACCCTTACCGCCGGTGAAATCGAAGCCGAGCACTATCAACGCATGGGCCTGGATCCGGTCGAGGCCGCGCGGACCAAAGGGCGCCTGCGTGCCTGGGACAGCATTGCCGTGCCGCTTTGGGCCGGCGTACCACAGGCACACTGTGTGCAGCTGGGTTACTTCTGCCTGCAACTGCCGGCGATGCGCGCTGCGCCTGATCAGCCGATCGCTTCGCGCGAGGCCGACCTGTCGGATACCCGCCTGTTCCGCCAATTCAACCCTTTCCCGTTGCCGGCGGATGCCGATGGCCTGCCGACCTGGCAAAACCTGCTCGCCGATCTGCGTCAGTTGCTGCTGACCGCACGCCCTGAAGTGATCGTCTTGCCCCATCCGGTCCTGGATCCTCATCCGGACCACATCTGTGCGCAGCAAGCGGTGATCGAAGCCTTGCAAGGTTTGGAGTGGCAGCCGACCACCGTGCTCGGCTACGCCAACCACCTGCATGACAACGACCGCTGGCCCATGGGCGACGCGGGCACCGGTATTGCCTTGCCGCCGCTGTTCGATGACGCGCTGGAACTGTGGCCGTGCAGCCTGTCGCTGTCGCTGGCCCGGCAGCGCGACAAGGCCATGGCGCTGGGCATGATGCATGACCTGCAACCCGCCCCGCCGTTCAAGCGTCGTGTGCGGCGCTGGCTGCAACGGGTCTTGGCGGGACGGGCGCGGTCGCCTTATGGTGAGAACGAGTTTTTCCGCAAGGCCGTACGACGGCATGAGTTGTTCTGGCGTTTGTGACGGCAGTTGTGAAAGGGAAGGTCATGAAAGTTTTGTTTCTGGTACAGAAAGAACAGCGCGCGATTCTCGATCGCCTGTACGAAGGCATTGCCGAGCACTGCGAGTGTGATACCCGCTGGCTGAGCAGTGCTGAGCAGCGCAACCTGCGCGGTTACTTCAAGCGTGAAGTCGACGTGAGCCGTTATGACCGCATCGTGTTCTTCCTGCGGTTCAAGCAGGAGATTCGCCAGGCCGGCTTTATCCGTACGATCCCGAACCTGGTGATCCTCGAACACGATGCCTACCAGAACTACATTCCCTGCAAGTACACGGGCAAGTTCAGTGCCCATTACCGTCGCTTGCCGTGGGTGCGGGTCATCAGTTCGGGGCATATGGTGACCGAGCGCCTGCGCGCCGAAGGCTTCGATGCGGTGTTCGTGCCCAAGGGCTACGATCAGGCGCTGTTGCAGGCCCAGGGATTGGAGCGCGACATTGAGCTGGCATTTGTCGGCAGCACCAACAGCGTGGCCTACAGTGGTCGCAAGGCATTGCTCGATGAGTTGGCCCGCGTTGAACCTTTGGTGGTTACGCGCACCAAATCCGGGGAGGAATACTGCGCAACCCTCAACCGGATTCGTTTTTTCGTCAGTGCCGACGTGGGCATGGGCGAGTATATGATCAAGAACTTCGAAGCCATGGCCTGTGGTTGTGTGCTGCTGGCGTTTGACCAGGGTGCCGGGGAAAACCAGGCCCTTGGCTTCAAGGACATGGTCAATGTGGTGTTCTATAAAGACATTCCCCAGTTGCAGGAAAAACTCGCTGCATTGCGATCCAATCCTCAACTGGCGGCCGAGATTGCGCGCAACGGGCAGGACCTCGCGGTCAGCCAGTTCAGCTTTGCGCGCATCGGCCAGCGCATTGTCGAGGCGCTGAAGCCGCCGCTGCGGCCCCGGGCACCGTTGAGTTTGCTGGAAACGCTGCGCTTGAAACTAGGCGTTTGATATCTGCCAGGTGGCCGCGCTTGGTGGCCTTATGATATTATCGAGGCTTGAATGCAATTCTCCGCTCAAAGCGATATAACGCTCGTCGTGACCAGTTGTGGTCGCTTCGATTTGCTGAAGCGCACGCTCGCGAGCTTCGATCTGTTCAATACAGCGGCCATCCGCGAAGTCTTCATTACCGAAGACTCTGGCGATGACGCGGTACGCCTGGCGATTCCCGAGCATTGGCTCGGCCATTGCACGTTCCTGATCAACCGCCCGAAGCTGGGGCAATTGGCATCCATCGACTTGGCCTACGGGTCGGTCAAGACCCCGTACATATTCCATTGCGAAGATGACTGGGCGTTTTATCGACCCGGTTTTGTCGAGGATTCGAAGACCGTGCTGGAGCAGCGTCCCGATATTCTCCAAGTCTGGTTGCGCAATTACGTTTACGACTTGCAGGTGCACAGCCCCTATATTCATCTGGGGCCGCGCGAGGTGATTGGCGGGGTACCTTGTTATTCCTTGCTGTCCGACAAGCCTGAGTGGCAAGGGTTCTCGCTGAACCCGGGGCTGCGACGTATCAAGGAATACCGGTTATGTGCGCCCTATGCCGGGTTCGAGGGTGAGAAAGGGCTTTCCAGGCGTTACGCGCAGCTGAACCTGGGCGCCGTCACCCTGGAGGGCGATGCGGTCTTGCACACCGGTTTCGGTTTGCATGTGGCGACGGCGGAAGAGCGCTTGACCAAGGCGCGGCGCAAGCGGCGAGAGCGGGTCAAGCTGGTGCTCATGCTGATCCTGGGGGTCGGCATCGGTTGGTTGATCCGCCAGTAAATACGACGAGCCACACCAACGCCGCATAAGGTTTTTTCGATGAGTATTCTCAACATCATGTGGGCTGGTGGCTCTGCATTCGCTTCGGTGCAGAAGGTTCATCAGCAAATACTGGCCCAGGCCGACAGCGATGTACCGGTGCACACCTGGTTGCTTCAGGGCAGCGCCGCTGGCAGCGATGGCCTGGTCGAACAGGCCGTCGAGTGGAACCTCTCATCCGCCAGGCTCAAGGGGCGGCACCTGTGGAAGTGGCTGATGCCCTGGATGCGTGCGCGCTTCCAGAAGGCCCTGCCTGAGGATGTGCAGGTTGTACTGCTAGATGGCATCGGTGTCGCGCGAGTGCTTTTACCGGTGCTCAAGCACCTGCCGCAGGTGCGGGCCGTGGTGATTTTTCATGGCGTCACGCGCTTGCGCAAAGCTGATCGCAAGCTCTTCGAGCAACTCCCGGCGTCGCAACTGACGCTGGCGGCCGTGTCGCAAACCCTCGCCGGCTCCCTTGAGCGTTACCTGCAACGGCCCGTGGCGGTGCTGCGCAGTGCCTTCGATCCTGCTGTGTTTCGTGCCGCCGCGCTTGCCCGTGAGCCGGCTCGATCCCGCCTGGGGCTGCCGTTGGATGGCTCGCCGGCAGTGGGGGCGGTAGGTCGACTGGTCGACGGCAAGGGGTTTGGCTGTTTGCTGGAGGCCTTTGCCAGTGCGACGGCCGATCGGCCGGATGCGCGCCTGGTGATCATCGGCGAGGGGCCGGCGAGGCCCAGGCTTGAGGCGCGTATCGAGGCGCTTGGCTTGCGCGACAAGGTGTACCTGCCGGGGCATCTTCCTGAGGCGGCGACCCTTTATCGGGCGTTTGACTGGGTCGCCATTCCGTCGACGGAAGAGGGCCTGGGGTTGATCCTGCAAGAGGCGGTGATGGCCGGCGTGCCTGTACTGACCAGCGAGCTGGCAGTGTTCCGCGAACAACTGGGTGATGCCGGCTGGTACGCGCCCGTAGACAGCGCCACGTCCTGGGGGCAACTCCTGGCACGCGCGTTCGTGAGTTCCGGCGTGCAGGTTGTCGAGGCTCAATCGCGGGCGTTGGCGCCGGAGCAGGCCTGGAACGATTTCACTGAAACCACCCGGCGGCTGTTCTCATGCCGCTAGCAGCGCTTGCTCCAGTGCTTGCATTGGAAAGTGTTCGTTCAGCTTCTCGCGCGCAATATAGCGGGCGAAGTGTTGCAGGTTGCGCCTCGCCAGTTCCGGGTTCAGGGGCGCGCGCAGGAAACGCATGTCGGCCACGTCGATCAGGCCCATTTCATTGTCCGGTGTCACGACAATATTGCCCAGGTGCAACGAACGGAAGTAGATGCCCGCGCCATGCAGGCGGCGAATAAGGGCCACCAGCGGGTCGAGGTTGGTGTGCCAGTCAAAGCCTTCACGGTTGGAAATCTGGCGCAGCGTTTCGCCCGGCAAGGGGCGGTAGAGTACGGCGGTCATGCCGGGCGCCGTCAGTTGAAAGAACGCGAGCACGGTCAGGGTCGGGATGCCCCGTTGTTGCAACTGCGCCACGTTGTCGATGAAACGCTTGGAGTACGGGCGGAACAGCGCGGACGACAGCAGGCGCTTGCGGCGAAACAGCTTGAGGATGTTCCCGTCGGTCAGCAGGTAGACTTTGGGCCCGTAGCTGTCCTGTTCCAGGATTCTGGCACCTTCAATCATCGCGGTTAAATCGGCTTGGGAAAGCCTTGAACATTGCATCGTCGGAAAGCCTTGTGGGAGTCGCGGGCACAGTGATCGGTAATAATGCCGAAAGTTTTGGGTTTTAACCATGCCGGGTTGGCGGGTTGAACGTATTCAGGAGCGGGTGATGCAAGCAAGTCGTTGGGCGCAGGTATGGATGATTTTCGGGTTACTTTGGTTTTTGCTGGCGATTGCTTTTGCCCCGACCAATAAGATTTATCAACAGGGTTTGACGCTGTTCCTGTGGTTGCCGGCGATGGTGTTTGCCTGGTCGGCCCGTGAGCGTCTCATGGAGGTCTGGCGCGAACAGCGCTGGCTCTGCGTGATGGTCGGGTTGCTGGCAGCTTGGGGGGCGATCAGCCTGACGTGGACCAATGCCGAGGACCCTTCGCGCGAAGCCAAGCGTCTGCTGTACATCGGCGTGTTCCTGCTGTTTTTCCCGGTACTCGCCTGTGGCCGGACCGAGCAGGTGATCCGCGTGATGCAATGGGGTGGTTTCGGCCTGGCCCTGTCGTCGCTCCTGGCGATCATCAAATTCTATGGCTTTGAGCATAACGACTGGTATGCGCGTCTCGAAGGCCTGGGCCAGTTGAGCCATCCGATCCTGGGTGCCTATGTGATCGGCCTGGCCGCCGTGTGGTTGCTGCACTGGCTGCCGCGCGGTCGCTGGATGCAGGTGGCATGGGCAGTGTCCATCGCGTTGCTTGGGTTGTTCGTGGTGTTGAGTCAAAGCCGCGGCGCCGCACTGGCGTTGTTGCTGACTGTCGTGGCAATGCCGGCCTGGTGCCGTGACCGCCGTAGCACGGTGATTGCCATTGGTGCGGTCATCGCGGCGCTGGCGGTGTTCTTCGCCATGCAGTCCCTGGTGCTGGCCCGGGGTGTGTCTTACCGTCCGCAGATCTTCATGGCCGCCGTGCAGATGATCAGCGAGCGCCCGTGGACCGGCCTGGGGCTGGGCGGGGACTACAAGGTATTTGCCGATAACCTCTTTTTCGATCACTCCCACAACCTGTTCACCCACGTGAGCATCGAGTTGGGCCTGCCCGGCCTGCTGCTGTGGTGCGGCCTGTGGTTCGGGGTGCTGTGGCAGGCCTGGAAGGCCCGCGACACGCTCTATGGCAAGGGCATCATCGGCATGTGGGTGTTTTCGTTCCTGGCCATGCAATTCGATGCCGCCAGCCTGACCGGCACGCCGCGGGCCGAGTGGTTTATCTCCTGGCTGCCGATTGCCCTGGCCAGTGTTTTGGTCTGGGCTCGGGCCAAACCCGACGCGTGTGATAAAGTTCGCGTCCTACCCAATCAGTGAGCTCGACACATGAGTGACGCACCGCCCAAAGCGGACCAGGAATCCAGCCTGAAAATCTATTTCCGGCTGCTGGGCTATGTGAAACCGTACCTCGGCATGTTCCTGCTGAGTATCGTGGGCTTCGTGATCTTCGCTTCGACCCAGCCAATGCTCGCCGGGATTCTCAAGTACTTCGTCGATGGCTTGAGCAACCCCGATGTGGTGTTCCTGCCCAATATCCCGTTGTTCAAGGACCTGAAGTTGCTGATGGCCGTGCCGCTGCTGATCATCCTGATCGCCGCGTGGCAGGGGCTGGGGTCGTTCCTGGGCAACTACTACCTGGCCAAGGTTTCCCTGGGGCTGGTGCATGACCTGCGGGTCCAGTTGTTCAACAAGCTGCTGGTGTTGCCTAACCGCTATTTCGATACCCACAACTCCGGGCACCTGATTTCCCGTATCACCTTCAACGTGACCATGGTCACCGGTGCGGCTACCGATGCAATCAAGGTGGTGATCCGCGAAGGCCTGACGGTGGTGTTCCTGTTCGGCTACCTGCTGTGGATGAACTGGAAGCTGACCCTCGTGATGCTGGCGATCCTGCCGCTGATCGCGATCATGGTCGGCAGCACCAGCAAGAAATTCCGCAAGCAGAGCAAGAAGATCCAGGTGGCAATGGGCGATGTGACGCACGTCGCTTCGGAAACCATCCAGGGTTACCGCGTGGTACGCAGCTTCGGTGGCGAAAGCTACGAGGAGCGTCGCTTTGCCGCCGCCAGCCAGGGCAATACCGACAAGCAGCTGCGCATGAACAAGACCGGTGCGGTCTATACGCCGATGCTGCAACTGGTGATCTACACGGCCATGGCCGCGTTGATGTTCCTGGTGCTGCTGTTGCGCGGTGAAGCCACGGCGGGTGACCTGGTGGCCTACATTACTGCGGCGGGCCTGCTGCCCAAGCCGATTCGCCAGCTGTCGGAAGTCAGCTCGACGATCCAGAAAGGCGTGGCCGGTGCCGAGAGCATCTTCGAACAACTGGATGAAGAACCCGAAGTCGACAGCGGCACTGTGGAGCGTGATCGCGTCAGCGGTCGCCTGGACGTGCGCAACCTGAGTTTCACCTACCCGGGTACGGAGCGTGAGGTGCTCAAGAACATCAGCTTCAGCGCAGCCCCTGGGCAGATGATCGCCCTGGTCGGCCGCTCGGGCAGCGGCAAGTCGACCCTGGCCAGCCTGATCCCGCGTTTCTACCATCATGAAACCGGGGAAATCCTGCTGGACGAGGTCGAGATCGAAGACTACCGCCTGCGTAACCTGCGTCGTCACGTGGCCCAGGTGACCCAGCATGTGACCTTGTTCAACGACACCGTGGCCAACAACATCGCCTACGGCGACCTGGCCGATGCACCCCGTGCCGACATCGAGAAAGCCGCCGCCGACGCCTACGCCATGGACTTCATCTCCGAGCTGCCAAAAGGCCTGGACACCGAAGTCGGTGAAAATGGCGTGCTGCTTTCCGGTGGTCAACGTCAGCGCCTGGCGATCGCCCGGGCCCTGCTGAAAAATGCCCCGCTGCTGATCCTCGATGAGGCCACTTCGGCCCTGGATACCGAGTCCGAGCGGCATATCCAGGCAGCACTGGACAAGGTCATGAAAGGTCGCACCACCCTGGTGATTGCGCACCGTTTGTCCACCATCGAGAAAGCCGACCTGATTCTGGTGATGGATCACGGCGAAATTGTCGAGCGCGGGACACATCTCGAACTGCTGGCCATGGGCGGCTATTACTCGCGCCTGCACGCCATGGGGCTGGACGAGCCGGCCACGGCAAACATCACCTGACCAGCCGGGGCGCGCAATGCGCCCCGGTGTTTGTATCAGGCCCGTTACAGGGCTTGACCAAAGCCAAATAATCCAGCGCTTGTCGTTTGTTATGTTGGCCTTCTCGATTCGAATGACGAACGAGAGGGCTAACCTTCTTGCGTGGGTATTGGAATGTTGCAACGTCTACTGTGGAAGCTGCTTCCCAAACACCAGAGGGTGTTTCTGCTGGGGCGTTTGTCGGTGGTGGATCGCCAGGCGGTGAACAAATCCCTGTCTGGGGTAGCAACGCTTAACCCGGCTTTCGAACGACACCAGTGCGTGTTTATCCATGTGCCCAAATGCGCCGGCAGCAGCGTGTGCTCGGCACTTCTCGAGGGGCGCTGGCCGGGGCATCTGCCGTATTACTGGTATGAGCAGCAATTTCCCCAACACTGCGAGCGCAGCTTCAAATTCGCTTTCGTACGCGACCCGCTGGAGCGCGCTTACTCGGCCTATACCTACTTGCGCGGCAACCCTATGGGCGCTCGCGACCTGCAAGCCCAGTCGCTCGTTTCCAGCTACCGCGACTTCGACCATTTCATTGCCGGCTGGCTGCACCCGGATAACCTGCGACGTCAATTGCACTTTGCTCCCCAGACCGACTTCCTGGTCGATCACATGGGCCAGATGGCCATGGACTTCCTCGGGCGCCAGGAGTCTTTGCAGCAAGACTTCCTGCACCTGTGCGAACGCCTCGGCGTGGACTCATCCCTGCCACATCTGAATGTTTCCCTGGGGCGTCGCCACGAGGCGGTCAGGGACTTTTGCTCCTCGCGCACGCGCCGATTGGTCAGGCGTGCCTATCAACGTGACTACGAGGTGTTGGGTTATGAATAGCCAGTTGCTGACCGGCGGTGGCGCTGCCATCCGTCCCTTTTCCCTATCGCTGTCCGTGGCCGCACGGGCGGCACTCAAGCATCAGCAGCCCTGCTGCGTATGGCTGACGGGGCTGTCCGGGTCCGGCAAGTCGACCCTGGCCAATGCCTTGGAGGTGCAACTCAACGAGCAGGGGCGGCACACCTTCGTGCTTGATGGCGATAACTTGCGCGCGGGGCTGTGCAATGACCTGGGCATGAGCGATGCGGCGCGCAAGGAAAATATCCGGCGTATCGGCGAAGTGGCGCGCCTGATGGTGGACGCCGGCTTGATTGTCATTGTGTCGGCGATCTCGCCGTTCAGCGTCGATCGGGCGCGGGCCAGGGCGCTGTTCGGGCCGGAGCAGTTCTTTGAGATTTATGTCAGCACGCCCTTTGACGTATGTGCCCGGCGCGATCCCAAGGGCTTGTACCGCGCCGCACTGGAGGGGCGCATCAAGGCCTTCACCGGGTTGGACAGCCCCTATGAGGCACCGCTTGCCGCCGACTGCGAAATCAATACCGATGAGGTCGAGTTGGCCGAAGCCGTGGAGCAGATCCTGGTGGCACTGTTTAAAAAATGATCAGTTTCAGTGCCTGATGCATCGCGGATAAAGCTCTCGAACTAGGCGGCGCTCACCCTGTGCTAATATCGCGCCCCTGTTCATTTTGTATGTGGGTTGCTCCATGAAGTTGTCCATGCCGCGATTCGATCAAGCCCCTGTCTTGGTGGTCGGCGATGTCATGCTCGACCGTTACTGGCATGGCGGTACCTCACGGATTTCCCCTGAGGCGCCGGTACCGGTAGTCAAGGTCGAGCAAATCGAAGACCGTCCAGGTGGCGCTGCCAACGTTGCCCTCAATATTGCCGCCCTCGGCGCCCCGGCCTCCCTGGTCGGTGTGACCGGCGACGACGAAGCCGCCGACAGCCTGGCCAACAGCCTGCGCGGCGCCGGCGTGCGCGCGCTGTTCCAGCGCATTGCCCATCAGCCGACCATCGTCAAGCTGAGGGTGATGAGCCGTCACCAGCAATTGCTGCGTATCGATTTCGAAGAACCCTTCGCCACCGACGCCCTGGCTCTCAGTGGCCAGGTCGACGCGTTGCTCGAAGGTATCAAGGTGCTGGTGTTGTCCGACTACGGCAAAGGCGCCCTGAAGAACCATCAGGAACTGATCCAGGCCGCCAAGGCGCGGAACATTCCGGTACTGGCCGATCCCAAGGGCAAGGACTTCTCGATTTATCGAGGTGCCAGCCTGATCACACCGAACCTCAGCGAGTTCGAAGCCATCGTCGGCGGTTGCGCCGATGAGCACGACCTGGTGAGCAAAGGCGCGGCACTCATGGCCGACCTTGACCTCGGCGCCTTGCTGGTGACCCGTGGCGAGCACGGCATGACCCTGCTGCGTCCCGGTCACCCGGCGATGCACCTGCCGGCGCGTGCCCGTGAAGTGTTTGACGTCACCGGTGCCGGTGACACCGTGATTTCCACCCTGGCGGCCTCCATTGCGGCCGGCGAAGAGTTGCCCCACGCCGTGGCCCTGGCCAACCTGGCGGCGGGCATTGTAGTCGGCAAGCTGGGGACGGCCGCGATCAGCGCGCCTGAACTGCGCCGTGCGATCCAGCGCTCCGAAGGTTCGGAACGTGGTGTGCTGAGCATCGAGCAATTGCTGCTGGCGATTGACGATGCCCGTGCCCACAACGAAAGCATTGTGTTCACCAATGGCTGTTTCGACATCCTGCACGCCGGCCATGTGACCTACCTGGAGCAGGCTCGCGCCCAAGGTGATCGGCTGATCGTCGCGGTCAACGATGACGCGTCGGTCAGCCGCCTGAAAGGCCCTGGCCGTCCGATCAACAGCGTCGACCGACGCATGGCGGTATTGGCCGGGTTGGGCGCGGTGGATTGGGTGATCAGCTTCCCTGAAGCCACCCCGGAAAACCTGCTGGCCCAGGTCAAGCCGGACGTGCTGGTCAAGGGCGGCGACTACTCCGTCGACCAGGTGGTCGGTGCCGACATCGTCAGTGCCTACGGCGGCAAGGTCAAAGTGCTGGGCCTGGTTGAGAACAGCTCGACCACCGCCATTGTCGAGAAGATCCGCAACAATGAGTAAGGCTGATCCGTTGGTCCTGATCACCGGTGGCGCGGGCTTCATTGGCTCGCACCTGGTCGACGCGCTGCTTGCCAAGGGCTACGCAGTGCGAGTGCTGGATAACCTGTCCACGGGCAAACGCAGCAACCTGCCGCTGGACAACCCGCGCGTCGAGCTGCTCGAGGGGGATGTCGCCGATGCCGGGCTGGTGGCGCGTGCCGCTGTCGGCGCGACGGCGGTGGTGCACCTGGCGGCGGTAGCTTCGGTGCAGGCTTCGGTGGATGACCCGGTCAGCACGCACCAGAGCAATTTCGTCGGTACCCTGAATGTCTGCGAAGCCATGCGCAAAGCCGGTGTGAAGCGGGTGGTATTCGCTTCCAGCGCGGCGGTGTATGGCAACAACGGCGAGGGCGCTTCCATTGACGAAGAGACCACCAAGGCGCCGTTGACGCCCTATGCCTCGGACAAGTTGGCCGGCGAGCATTACTTCGACTTCTACCGGCGCCAGCATGGCCTGGAGCCGGTGATTTTCCGCTTCTTCAATATCTTCGGCCCGCGCCAGGATCCGTCATCGCCGTACTCCGGCGTGATCAGCATCTTCAGCGAACGGGCTCAGCAAGGCCTGCCGATTGCCGTGTTCGGCGATGGCGAGCAGACCCGCGACTTCATGTACGTGGAAGACCTGGTGGACGTGCTGGTGCAGGCCATCGAAGCCCCGGACGCGCCGTTGGGGGCGATCAACGTCGGCTGGAACCGCACGACTACCCTCAAGCAGGTGCTGCAGGCACTGGAAGAGGCCATTGGTACGTTGCCTGCCGTGACTTACGGCCCGGCACGCTCGGGAGACATTCGGCATTCGCGGGCGAATAACCAGCGTTTGCTGGCCAGCTTCAAGCTACCTGAGCCGACCCCGCTGACGGTTGGCCTGGCGCGGTTGCTCAGAGGCTGACTGTTCACCTGTAGGAGCGAGCTTGCTCGCGAAGCTCGTCAACGATAACGCGGGTATCCTGATTAAAAGCGGCGCCCTTGAGTTTTTCGCGAGCAAGCTCGCTCCTACAGTTATCGAAGCCAGCCCTCAGCGGCTGGTTTTTTTATTTGGCACGATCTTGCGCAGCATCTGGCGTGCCTTGCCGGTCAGGCGCTTCAATTTCGATTCTTTCTCAGGCTCTGCCAGGCCTTGCTGGCGAAGCCAATCCTTCCAGCGAATGCGCTCGTCGCGCACCAGCCAACCTTCCTGCTGGGCGAAGCTTTCCGCCAGGTATAGACCGCGGGTGCTGGCGGGGTAGAGCTGGTCTTTCTTGACGGTGTAGAGCTCGGCGAGCGGTTGGCCGTCTTTCAGTGGCATCAGGTACAGGTCCGGGCGCTGGCGGTCCAGGCGTGCCACCAGTTGGTCGCCTTCAAGCCGCTCATCTACATGGAACAGGCTCAGGGATTTGGCTTCCTTCGGCACTTCCAGGCGCAAGTCATAAATCAGTTGCAGCGACGCGGTCGGCACATGCACATAGGCCCGCGGGCGCTCGATCAGTTGGGTGGTTGCGCAACGTACCGGGCGTGCGGCCCCTGACAAAGGGCTCAAGCGAAACGGCAAGGCTTCACGGTAATGCAGCGCGGCGGAGTAGGGGGCAGGCAACCAGGTGTCGTTGAAGCGCCCGCCGAGCCAGCCTTCCGGGGTCTCCAACAGGCATTCCTCGGCAATCTCCTGGATGGCGGTGTGCAGCGGCAGGTTCAGTTCATGGGCGGGCACGTAGCCGGAGATCAGCTTGAGCACCACATCGCCACGGTCCTGGCGACGCTGGCGCACCAACACCCAGTAATCCTTGTTTTGCCAGTGCAGGGTCAGGCGCACCGATACGCCGAGGTTGGCCAGTTCCAGGGCGAAGCGTTCGGCATCCGGCACCTCTACCGGCTTGCGCCGTTGCAGGGTCTGGGCGAAGTTGAGCGGCATACCCACGCCCTGGTAGATCAGGCCTTCGGGGGTGGCTTCGACGTGCAGGGGCAGTGTCTTGAAGTTGCTGGGGTTTTTTCTTATGAGCGTTCGCGGCATGTCGGCTCCTTCTTGCGACGGGGTCGGCCGCGTCGGCGGCATCAGAGTTGACGAATGACCTTGGCAGCGGTCGCCACGTTATGGGCCAGGTGCAGCGGATTGATGGTCCCGACAATAGCACTGGCGACGCCCGTTTGCGCAAACAACAGCATGAAACTGGCGTGTATTGGATCCATTCCCGGTTCCAGGCAGACGTGGCCGCTGGCCAGCGCCTTTTTGACCAGGATGCCCTTGCCATGGGCCGCCGCATACTCAATGACGGCTTTTTCCGCCTGTTCGTTCAGATTGTAGGTGACCATCGCGCAATCACCTTGTTCCAGAGCCTTCACGCCACCTTCGACGGTTTTGCCGGAGAAACCGAAACCGCGAATCTTGCCCTCTTGTTTCAGCTGCGCGAGGGTCTGGTACACCTCACAGTCGTTGAGGATGTGCAGGTCGTTGCCATCGGAGTGCACCAGCACCAGATCGATAAAATCCGTTTCAAGTCGTTTCAAGCTGCGTTCGATCGACATCCGTGTATGGGCAGCGCTGAAATCATGGCGGGACAGGCCTTCTTCGAACTCTTCGCCGACCTTGCTGACAATCACCCAGTCCTGGCGCTGGCCGCGCAGCAGTGGCCCCAGGCGTTCTTCGCTACGCCCGTAGGCGGGTGCGGTATCGATCAGGTTGATGCCCAGCTGGCGGGCCTGGCGCAGCAACATCCGTGCTTCGTCGTCATCGGGAATGGTGAAGCCGCTGGGATACTTCACACCCTGGTCGCGGCCCAGCTTGACGGTGCCGAGGCCGAGCGGCGACACCAGCAGGCCGGTGCTGCCCAAGGGGCGGTGCAGGTCGTGCAGGGTCGGCAGGCTCATGGCAACAGTTGCTCCCAGGCTGGTACGCCGATGGCGGGTTTTGGCAGGTCGGGCAAAGGCTCCGATGCGCTTGGGCGGATGCCGTCGCGTTCGAGGCTGTTGATCACGCGATCGGCGAAATCCGGCGCCAGCGCCAGCTTGGTCGGCCAGCCCACCAGCAGACGGCCCTCTTCGGCGACGAAGGCGTTGTCAGGCCGGCTCAGGCCCGATTGCAGGGGTTCTGCGCGATCGACCCGTAGCGTGGCCCAGTGGGTCTGGCTCATATCGATCCAGGGCAGCAGGTGCGCCAACTCTTTCCGGGCGGTGGCGATCTGTTCTTCGGGTGTGCGTGCCACGCCGTCGGCCTCGGCAATGTCGCCGCCCATGTACCACACCCAATTGCCATCGGCAGCCGGGTGCGTGGTGACAGTGATGCGCGGTTTGGTACCGCCGCCCAGGCAGTGGGCGTACAGCGGCTTCAGGCCTGGGCCCTTGGCGATGATCATATGCAGCGGGCGTTTCTGCATGGCCGGCTGGCTCAGGCCCAGGGCGGCGAGCAGTTCGGCGGTACCGCCACCGGCGCTCAGGACGATGCGCTGGGCGCGGATTTCGCGGCCATCGACGTTCAAGCCCACCAAGGTGTCGCCTTCGTAAAGGGGGGCGATATGCTGCCCGGCGAGCAAGCCGTCACCGGCCAGTTGCGCCAGGCGTTCGATCACGCTGGGTACGTCCACCACCAGTTCGGCCAGGCGATAGACCTTGCCCTTGAAGCCACGGTCTTGCAGGGCTGGCGGCAGGTCGTCGCCCTTGACCTGATCGACACGGCCGCGCACGGCTTTGCTGGCAAAAAAGCTGGTGAGGTTGCCGGCGATCGTGCCTGGGGACCACAGGTAATGGGCTTGCGAGAGCACACGCACGCCGGACAGGTCCAGCTCGCCGTCACCGGCCAGGGCTTCACGCCAGCGGCGCGGCATATCGGCAATCGCTTCGGAGGCGCCGGTGAGGGCGCCGTGCAGGGCGTATTTGGCACCGCCGTGGATAATCCCCTGGGATTTCACGCTTTGCCCGCCACCTAATGTGGCGTTTTCCACCAGCACCGTGGAAAACCCCTGGCGGCGTAGGCGCGCATTCAGCCAGAGGCCGGCAACTCCGGCGCCGACAATCAGGACGTCGGTGGAAATAGGCATGCGCGCGAGACCTCGTGGATAGAAAAGGGCGTGCAGTATAGCGCGCAGCGACAAGTTATCGGCTGCAAGCGGCAAGTTAGAAGCGATTCGCGGCGCTCTTTCTTGCCGCTTGTCGCTCGCAACTTACTGCTGCTTTTAATGCCCTGCAGTTTTCGAGAACAGCTGGATGACCACCACGCCCAGCACAATCAGGCCCATCCCCAGCATCGCCGGCACATCGAGCTTCTGCCCATAGATAAACAGCGCGGCAATGCTCACCATCACGATGCCCATCCCGGCCCATACCGCATAGGCCACGCCGACGGGCACGGTACGCACCACCAGGGTCAGCATCCAGAACGCCACGCCGTAGCCGACGATCACCAGCAACAGCGGGATGGGAGTACTCCAGCCCTTGATGGCTTTCATGGAAACGGTAGCGATCACTTCCGAGCAGATGGCAATAGCCAGGTAGCAGTAGGCGGCGTTCATGGGTGAGTCCTCGGTGTAAAGCAATCTGATAAGGCCGGCATTCTAGAGTTTTATCAGATGGGGTAAAGTCATTACCTATCCGAAATTAAGATGGGTTGTGGGGTGAGCATGCAATGGAACCTGGAGCAGATGCGTTTGTTTGTCAGCGTCGCCGAGCAGCGTTCGTTTTCAGCGGTGGCGCGCGGGCAGCGCAAGGCGCAATCGGCAGTCAGCAACGCGATTGCGATGCTGGAGACCGACCTTGGCGTGAGCCTGTTCGAGCGTAGCAGCGGCCGCCAGCCCAGCCTCACCGAAGCCGGCAGTGTGTTGCTGGAGGAGGCCCGCGAAGTGCTGCGCCAATGTGAGCGCCTCAATGGCCGGGCACTGTCACTGACCCGCGGTGAAGAAGCCTGCCTGCGCCTGGCCCAGGATGAAGCGATGTTGTTCCAGCCGGTACTCGACAGCCTTGAGGCATTGGCGGGGCGATACCCGTTGCTGGAAGTACAACTGTCCAGCGCCGCCCAGGGCGATGTGGCGCGCAAGTTGGTGGAGCGCCAGGCCGACCTGGGCCTGCTGTTCTATCACGACCAGATCCCCGAAGCCTTGGAGCGGCGGGTGGTAGGCAGCGTGGAGATGGTCACGGTGTGCGGCGTGAACCACCCGTTGGCCAAGGAGCCCTACGTGACGTGCCAGCACCTGGCCCAGTTTCGCCAGTTGTTGATGTCGACCCAGACCAGTGTCTACCCCGGCAGCGAAGCGGCCAGCCCGCTGGTGTGGCGTGCCGACAGTTTCTACGTACTGGCCGAATGGCTGATGAGCGGCCTGGGCTGGGCGTGGCTGCCACGGCATATCGTGCAATACCCGACCTATCAGCAGCAGATGGTGGAATTGGACAGCGAATGGACGCCACCGGCCCTGGTGGTGGAGCTGGTCTGGCGGCGCGACGAGCACCTGGGCCCCGCCGCGCGCTTTCTCGCCAAACGTTTTGCCGAGTGCTTGCAGGCGATCGACTGAAAAAGCCGATAAACTCCGACGCCATGAATAGAACTCTCTACAGCTGTCTGTTTTACCTGGCGCTGCCGTTGGTGGCCTTACGTCTCTGGTTGCGTGCACGCAAGGCGCCGGCCTATGCCCGGCGCGTCGGCGAGCGGTTTTCCTATGGCTTGCCGGCGATGCAGCCGGGCGGGATCTGGGTGCATGCGGTGTCGGTGGGCGAAAGCATTGCCGCGGCGCCGATGATCCGCGGCTTGTTGGCGCGTTATCCACAGCTGCCGGTCACCGTCACCTGCATGACGCCCACCGGTTCCGAGCGCATCCAGGCGTTGTTCGCCAACGAGCCGCGCATCCAGCATTGCTACCTGCCTTACGATTTGCCCTGTGCAGCCAAGCGTTTTCTCGATCGTGTACAGCCCCGGCTGGCGGTGATCATGGAGACCGAGTTGTGGCCCAACCATATCCACGCCTGCGCCCGGCGCGGTATTCCGGTGGCCTTGGCCAATGCGCGGCTGTCGGCGCGTTCGGCCAAGGGCTATGCGCGTTTTGCCAGGCTGACGGCGCCGATGCTATCGGAAATGAGCCTGTTCGCGGTACAGACCGAGACTGAGGCCCAGCGTTTCCTAAGCCTGGGCGCACGCCCGGAAACCGTCGAAGTCACCGGCTCGATCAAGTTCGACCTGACCATCGACCCCGAGCTGCCGCTGCGTGCCGCCGTCCTGCGCGAGCAATGGGGCGCCGCTGAGCGCCCGGTGTGGATCGCTGCCAGTACCCACGAAGGCGAAGATGACGTGGTGCTGGCGGCCCACCGGCAACTGCTCGAGAGCTATCCCAACGCGCTGCTGATCCTGGTGCCGCGTCATCAGGAGCGCTTCGGCCCGATGTTCGAGTTGTGTGCGCAACAAGGGTTTGCCACGGTGCGTCGCTCCAGCGGCGAGCCGGTGACCGCGCAAACCTCGGTACTGCTCGGCGATACCATGGGCGAGCTGTTGTTTCTCTATGCCCTGGCCGACAGCGCCTTTGTCGGCGGCAGCCTGGTCGCGACCGGCGGGCACAACCCGCTGGAACCGGCGGCGCTGGCCAAGCCGGTGATCATGGGCCCCCATGTGTTCAACTTCCTCGAAATCACCGCGATGATGCGCGAAGCGGGGGCGTTGCGAGAGGTGGAGGACGCAGAAGGGCTGGCCGAGGCCGTACGCCAGCTGTTCGAACTGCCGCAGGATGCACGCCGCATGGCGCAGGCGGGGCTCAAGGTGATGCAGGCTAATCAGGGGGCGCTTAAGCGCTTGCTGGATGGTTTGGATAGACTGATAGCTCACTGACTTAACACCGTTACCAATGTGGGAGGGTGTAGAACCCTCCCACATTGGTTTTGTGGTGTGCTCAGTAGCCCGGGCGGGCCTTGAGCTGCTCGGCGGCGGCCTTGGCCAGGTCCGGCGGCAGGAAGTCGCGATCCGGGTTGTAGTCGGCCTTGAGGTAGCGCGTCAGGTCCTGCAGGTCCCCTGGGTTCAAGGTGCCCGCCGCCTGTTTCAAGCGCAGGTTGTCGAGGATGTAGTCGTAGCGGCTGTTGTTGTAGTTGCGCACCGACGCGTAGAGCTGGCGCTGTGAGTCCAGCACGTCGACGATATTGCGCGTACCCACCTGGTAACCGATTTCCGTGGCTTCCACTGCGCTCTGGTTGGAGATGATCGACTGGCGGCGCGCCTGGACCTGTTCCACATCGGTGTTTACTGCGCGGTGCAGGTTGCGCGTGTTTTCCACCACCTGGCGACGCAGGCCTTCGCGTTGCTGCTCGGTCTGGCCCAGGCGCGAATACGACTCCCGCACCTGCGAGCTGGTCAGGCCGCCGCTGTAGATCGGGATGTTCAGGCGCAGGCCGATGGTGCGCTGCTCCACATCGCCACGGTACGGCGTGCCGAAGGCATTCGGGTTGCTGAAGCCAAGGGCGTCGTTGTCACCTTTTTCATACTGTGCGACGGCGTCCAGGGTCGGCGCGTGGCCGGCCTTGCGCTGCTTGAGGGTTTCTTCGGCGGCCGTGACGGCGTAGTTGCTGGCCAGCAGGTTCAGGTTCTGGCGACCGGCGGTCTCGACCCAGGCCTTGGCGTCGTTGGGCAGCGGTGGCAACACCGGCAGCGTGTGGACAATGCCCTGGATCGAGTTGTACTGGCGGTTGGTCAGGGTAATCAGCGCTTCAAAGGCATCGTCCACCTGGCGCTGGGCCAGGATCCGGTTGGCCCGTGCAGTGTCATAGCTGGCCTGGGATTGCAGCACATCGGTCTTGTCCGACAGGCCCACGTCGAAGCGCTCGTTGGATTGATCCAGCTGGTGCTTGAAGGCATTTTCCTCGGCCTTGGTCGAGGCCAGGTTGTCCTGGGCGCGCAGCACGGCGAAGTAGCTCTCGGCGCTTTGCAGGATCAGGTTCTGTTCGGTGGCCGAGAGTTGCAGCGCCGCCTGTTCGTTGGTGGCTTCGGCGGCTTGCAGTTGGAACCAGCGATCGGCGCGGAACAGCGGCTGGCTCAGGGTCGCGCGCCAGGAGTGGGCGTCGCGGTTGGCCGTGGCGGCGGGTGTGTCGATCTGGGTGCGCACGTTATTGATGTCGGCACCGCCCGACAGGTTCGGCAGCAACCCCGCGCGGGCCTGGGGCACGACTTCTTTCTGCGCGCCGTATTGGGCGCGGGCGGCAGCGAGGTCGGCGTTGTTATCCACCGCTTCCTGATAGACGCTGACCAGGTCAGTTTTGGCGGACAAGGGCGCTTCAGCTGCCCAGACCATTCCGTTGGTCGCACAAGACACGGCGAGAGCCAGTGAGAGTTTGCGCAGCATGAGGCGATCCCTAGTGTGAATATTACGGCGATAATTTAACGCCCAAGGCTAAGACGGGCCATTCCTGGCGTCAAGCATTGTGGCGGCAATCGAGTGTAGTGGCGCTGACTCGGCGCAACAATCCCGCAATCACGCCATTCATCACGCTGAATGCACCGCTATTGGCAATTTGCCCACGGCATGGTCTAGACTGGCCGAGTTCTTGTCGGGGTGCCTTGTTGGAAGGCTGAGATCGGTAAATACCGGATCCCGTTGAACCTGATCAGGTTAACGCCTGCGTAGGGAACAAGATTTCTCGTCCCCCGGCGAGTCCTCTTGTGCTTCGTCCGGGATGTTGTTCGACCTTCGAACAACCCTCGTGCACCAAGCACAGCACTGGTTTCAGTGCATCCGTCCGTCACAGGTTCGCTCCGACAAAAAATCCACCGCCTGGATAGTTGGAGAGCCCGTGATGAGCACAGAAATAAAAAGTACAAAACTGAAAAACACCGTGCATTTGAGTGAATCGGCCAAGGTCGACTCCGGCTCCGTGCAGCCGTTTACCCGCTCGCAAAAAATCTACGTGCAGGGCACTCGCCCGGACATTCGCGTACCCATGCGCGAAGTCAGCCTGGACGTGACCCCCACCGACTTCGGCGGCGAAATCAATGCGCCCGTGGTGGTCTACGACACCTCCGGCCCGTACACCGACCCGAATGTGATCATCGATGTGCGCAAAGGCCTGGGCGATGTGCGCTCGCCGTGGATCGAAGCGCGTGGCGACACCGAGCGCCTGTCGGGCTTGAGTTCGCACTTTGGCCAACAGCGCCTGAGCGACGCGGAGCTGACTGCGCTGCGTTTCGCCCACGTGAAAAACCCGCGCCGCGCCAAGGCCGGGGCCAACGTCACGCAGATGCACTACGCGCGCAAAGGCATCATTACTGCGGAGATGGAATACGTCGCCATCCGCGAAAACATGAAGCTGGAAGAGGCCCGTGCCAGTGGCCTGCTCGACCAGCAACACGCCGGCCACAGCTTCGGCGCCAGCGTGCCGAAAATCATCACCCCTGAATTCGTGCGTGAAGAAATCGCCCGTGGCCGCGCAATCATCCCGGCCAACATCAACCACACCGAACTGGAACCGATGATCATCGGCCGTAACTTCCTGGTGAAGATCAACGGCAACATCGGCAACAGCGCCCTGGGTTCGTCCATCGAAGAAGAAGTGGCGAAACTCACCTGGGGCATTCGCTGGGGCTCGGACACCGTGATGGACCTGTCCACCGGCAAGCACATCCACGAAACCCGTGAGTGGATCATCCGCAACTCGCCGGTGCCGATCGGTACCGTGCCGATCTACCAGGCCCTGGAAAAAGTCGGCGGCGCGGCCGAAGACCTGACCTGGGAGCTGTTCCGCGACACCCTGATCGAACAGGCCGAGCAGGGCGTCGATTACTTCACCATCCATGCGGGCGTGCTGCTGCGCTACGTGCCGCTGACCGCCAAGCGCGTCACCGGCATCGTGTCCCGTGGCGGTTCGATCATGGCCAAGTGGTGCCTGGCGCACCACAAAGAGAACTTCACCTACACGCATTTCGACGAAATCTGCGAAATCATGAAGGCCTATGACGTCAGCTTCTCCCTCGGCGACGGCCTGCGCCCAGGCTCGATTGCCGACGCCAACGACGCCGCGCAGTTCGGCGAACTGGAAACCCTTGGCGAGCTGACCAAGATCGCCTGGAAGCACGACGTGCAAACCATGATCGAAGGCCCCGGCCACGTGCCGATGCAGTTGATCAAGGAGAACATGGACAAGCAGCTCGAATGCTGCGACGAAGCGCCGTTCTACACCCTCGGCCCACTGACCACTGACATCGCGCCGGGCTATGACCACATCACCTCCGGCATCGGTGCGGCGATGATCGGCTGGTTCGGTTGCGCCATGCTCTGCTACGTCACGCCCAAGGAACACCTGGGCCTGCCGAACAAGGATGACGTGAAGACCGGGATCATCACCTACAAGATCGCCGCCCATGCGGCGGACTTGGCCAAGGGGCATCCGGGCGCGCAGATCCGCGATAACGCCTTGAGCAAGGCACGCTTCGAGTTCCGCTGGGAAGACCAGTTCAACCTCGGCCTGGACCCGGACACCGCGCGTTCGTACCACGACGAAACCCTGCCGAAGGACTCGGCCAAGGTCGCGCACTTCTGCTCCATGTGCGGGCCGAAGTTCTGCTCGATGAAAATCACCCAGGAAGTGCGCGAGTACGCGGCCAACCAGCGCATTGACGCGGTGGATGTGGACGTGGCCAAGGGCTTGGCGGAGCAGGCGGAGCGGTTCAAGCAGGAAGGCAGTCAGTTGTACAAGAAAGTTTAAGCGGCAAGCGGCAAGCGGCAAGCTACAAGTTAAAAGCTGAATCTGCTTTTTCTTGCGGCTTGCGGCTCGTAACCATGTTCTCTTGAGACTTCTGATTTGAACACTTATTCCCCTGACATCGCGGTCACCTCCGACAAGCGTGTCTTCGGCGCCCGCGACCTGTTCTCCCTGTGGTTTTCCCTTGGCATCGGCCTGATGGTCCT
This sequence comes from Pseudomonas sp. 1 R 17, assembly GCF_900067035.1. Classification (NCBI taxonomy): domain Bacteria; kingdom Pseudomonadati; phylum Pseudomonadota; class Gammaproteobacteria; order Pseudomonadales; family Pseudomonadaceae; genus Pseudomonas; species Pseudomonas sp. 1 R 17. The sequence goes on along the minus strand of NZ_FKLB01000019.1, from coordinate 29,043 downwards.
GCAGACCGGTGCCTTGCTCGCGCCGGGCCTGGGCTTGTCCGGTTCCTTGCTGGCGATTTTCCTCGGCACCCTGGTCGGCGTGCTGTTGCTGGCTGCCGTCGGTGTGATCGGCAGCGACACCGGGCTGTCCGCCATGGCCACCCTCAAGCTCAGCCTCGGGGCCAAAGGTGCGAGCCTGCCGGCGTTGCTGAACCTGTTGCAACTGATTGGCTGGGGCTCGTTCGAGATCATTGTGATGCGCGATGCCGCCAGCCTGTTGGGCGCACGCACGTTCAGCGACGGCAGCCTGTTGGCCAGCCCGTTGCTGTGGACACTGTTCTTCGGTGGTTTGGCGACCTTGCTGGCGGTCAGCGGGCCATTGACGTTCGTACGCCAGATCCTGCGCAAATGGGGGATCTGGCTGCTGCTGGCGGCCTGCCTGTGGCTGACCTGGAACCTGTTCGCCAAGGCTGACCTCGGCGCACTCCGGGCTCGGGCCGGTGACGGTTCGATGCCCTTTGCCGTCGGCTTTGATATCGCCATCGCCATGCCGCTGTCGTGGTTGCCGCTGATTGCCGATTACTCACGCTTCGGCAAGCGCGCCAAGAGTGTGTTTGGCGGCACGGCGCTGGGCTTCTTTATCGGCAATTTCTGGCTGATGAGCCTGGGCGTGGCCTACACCCTGGCGTTTGCGCCCAGTGGTGAAGTGAATGCGCTGTTGCTGGCGCTGGCCGGGGCTGGCCTGGGGATTCCGCTGTTGCTGATCCTGTTGGACGAGTCGGAAAACGCCTTTGCCGATATTCACTCGGCGGCGGTGTCCAGTGGGATGCTGTTGCGCGTGAAGGTCGAGCACCTGGCCCTGGCCATTGGTGTGATCTGCACCCTGATCGCCTGTTTTGCCCCGTTGGCGCAATACCAGAACTTCCTGTTGCTGATCGGCTCAGTGTTTGCGCCGTTGTTCGGCGTGGTGCTGGTGGATCATTTCATCCTGCGCCGTCGTGCTCATGGCACGTTCGCCAGCCTGCGTTGGCCGGCACTGGTGGCCTGGCTGGGTGGCATCGGCACGTATCATCTGTTGGCCAACCTGTACCCGGACATCGGGGCAACCCTGCCGGCGCTGGTGCTGGCAGGGTTGTTGCAGTTCATCCTGGGACGGGCCTTCAGCGGCGCGCGGGCACCAGCTCAGGCTTGAGGATGCCTTCCAGGCGCGAGTAGGGGATCTGCAACTCGACATGGCCCAGGGCGTACGGCGCGATGGTGCTGGTGGGGTACTTGAGGATCACGCCCCCGTAGGTCAGCGCCACGTTCGGGGTTTTCTGGAACGGGTAGGTTTTCACGAACTCCGGTTCCAGGCTCAGGCGGGTGCTGATCAGCCAGCTGTTGTGGGCCACCTGGGCGGCTTTCCAGAACGCGTCTTCCTTGCCTGGCAGCAGCATATCGCTCAGCCACAGGGCCTTTTGCTGCTGACGCGAATAGTTGATGAACGCGCGGCCAGGCTCGCCGTGGGTGGCGCCCTGGTCCAGGTAGCTGGACAGCTCGATGATTACCAAACCGTCATGCTGCTCCCGTACCTTGGCCTGCAAGTACATGCTGTTGCGTGGGGCGGCGGTGCCGAGGAATTGCTCGCGATAGGACTCCAGGCTCGACGGCAGCGGGTCGCCCGCGTTGGTACGGGTCATTTCCAGCAGGCGTTGTTCGATCAAGGCATCCAGCTTGGGTTCCTTGGCAAAGTGCACGGTGTCGATATTCACCAGCGGGCAATCGCTGGCGGCGCAGCCCGGCTTGCTCTGCTCGCTGGCGTCGCGGGTGGCTTCCAGCGGTGTGCGATAGCTGGGTTGGAACAGGCTTTGGCAGGCGCCGAGGGTCAGGGCGATGCAGGCCACGGAGGCGATTTTTAAAAGCGACATGGATGTCCTTCGTCTATCGATAAGAGCGAAATTGTGCAGCTTCGACTACCAGCAAGGCAGTCAGTTCGCCACTAAGCTGATTGAGCGTGAGTTTGACCTCCTCCGTCTGGCCCGGCAACCGCAAAGGGGCTGCACCAAGGGGCACGAGCGCGTTAGGATGGCGCGAATTGCACCGGACATGATGAGGAAGGGTATGACAGACATTGCGAAATCGACGCCGAGCACGATCGAGATTGTTCAGCGCGACAATGCCTACAAGGGCTTCTACCAGCTCGATCGCGTGCAATTGCGCCACGAAAAATTCGCTGGCGGCATGAGCCGAGTGATCAATCGCGAAGTCTTCGTCCGTCACGACGCCGTGTGTGTTCTGCCCTACGATCCGCAGCGTGATGAAGTGGTGCTCAACGAGCAGTTTCGCGTGGGTGCCATGGGCCGTACCGACAATCCATGGTTGATCGAGATGGTCGCCGGCCTGATCGACAGGGATGAGCAGCCGGAGGAGGTTGCACACCGCGAGGCCGAGGAGGAAGCTGGGCTGACGTTCTCCGCACTGTGGCCGATCACCAAGTATTTCCCGTCGCCCGGTGGCAGTACCGAATTTGTCCACTTGTACCTGGGTCGCTGCGACAGCTCGGGGGCCGGTGGTGTCCATGGACTGGAAGAAGAGGCAGAAGACATCCGCGTCACGGTCTGGGCTTTTGAAGACGCCCTGCAAGCCGTGCGCGACGGCAGGATTTCCAACGCAGCCAGCATTATCGCCCTGCAATGGCTTGCGCTTAATCGCGCGGAAGTGAGGGGGTTATGGCAGTAAAGGCACGGGAACGTTATCGAGTCGACCTGATCGGGCTGCAAGCCGCCTGCGAGGCCAACTATGCGCGGCTGATGCGTCTGTTGCCCGACATGCGCCACACCCCGGAGGCGCGCCGCATCGGCGTGACCCATGGCGACCAGATGCTGGGCGTGCTGGCCCTGGAAGTCATCGTCAATTGCCCGTACACCACCACCCTGCGGGTGCGCCAGGAACACAGCCTGCCGTGGCTGCCGGTGCCGCAGCTGGAAGTGCAGGTGTACCACGATGCGCGGATGGCCGAAGTGATCAGCGCCGAACATGCGCGGCGCTTTCGCAGCATTTATCCTTACCCGAATGTGTTCATGCACCAGCCCGATGAGAAAGCACAGCTCAATGTGTTCCTCGGTGAATGGTTGAGCCACTGCCTGGCCCTGGGCCACGAGTTCGAAGTCGTGCGGTAGATGTGAACTGCGTCTGCTTCCTGGGTTTCCTCTTTGCGTCCTGCCCCAGCATAATCGCTCCAACTCTATATTCCTGTGATTGCCTTGGGAGAGCGCCTTGCCGAGCGTATCCACCTTGAACCCCGATGCTGCGCTGCTGGTGCAGCTGTCCGACAGCCACCTGTTTGCCGAGGCCGACAGCCTGCTGTTGGGCATGAACACCCGTGAGAGCCTGCAGCGGGTGATTGGATTGGTGCGCCAGCAACAGCCGCACATCGACCTGGTAGTGGCCACGGGGGACTTGTCCCAGGACGGTACGCTGGCGTCTTACCAGGCATTTCGTGACCTGACTCAGCAGATCAAGGCCCCGGCGCGCTGGATTCCCGGTAATCACGACGAACCGCAGATTATGGTGCACGCCGCCGCGCACAGTGACCTGCTGGAGCCCGTAGTGGACGTCGGCAACTGGCGTATCACCCTGCTCGACTCCGCCGTGCCGGGCTCGGTGCCGGGCTACCTGCAGGATTCGCAGCTGCAATTGCTGGCTCAAGCCTTGAGCGAAGCCCCGAACCGCCATCATCTGGTGTGTTTCCACCATCACCCGGTGCCCATCGGCTGTGCGTGGATGGAACCTATCGGCTTGCGCAACCCCGATGCGTTGTTTGCCGTGCTGGACCGTTTTCCGCAGGTGAGGGCAGTGCTCTGGGGCCACGTGCACCAGGAGATCGACCGCGAGCGCAACGGCGTGCGCCTGCTGGCTTCGCCGTCCACCTGCATCCAGTTCGCGCCGGGCAGCGAGGATTTCAAGGTCAGCGAGCAAGCGCCGGGTTATCGTTGGTTGCGCCTGTATGCCGACGGACGGTTGGAGACCGGGGTGGAGCGGGTCGAAGGCTTCGCCTTCCAGGTGGACTACGGCAGTGACGGCTATTGACGTCTCGGCGGCTAAATATCCAGAACCTTCGCCAGCCTCACTACCGTAACCCCTGGACCCAACTGCCGCAGCGAGGGCTGGATCAACACGCAGTCGTCATGGGGTGTGACGATCTCGCGCCGGTCGTCCCGAGCGATCACTGTTCCAGCCTGGGCTATGCGCTCAAGGCCGCGGAAGTCATCGGTAAAACGGAAGTCCATGCCGTGGGCGATCACCGGTTCAGTGACTTGCAGGCATTGCTGGGGCCCCGGCTTTTCCTGGCTCAGGAGCTTCAAGACGTCGGCCTCGGCGACTGCATCAGTCGCCATCAGGAAGCGTGCGGCAATATCGAGGGCGACGTGTTGGCTTTTTTTAGAAAAATGTTGGCCGGTCTCGATCAGCAGTGCGTTTTTTTGGCTGGCGGGATCGCCAAACCCACCATAGTCACGCATACGCCGGCCATTGGCGTGGCCGGCGTCGACCACCACGGTTGCCGGTACGCCTAACGATTTTGCGAATTTCAGGCCTTTGGCGCAGGCCCCACACATCATCAGTGGTGGGGATTCTTCGTGCATCGAATGGATATCGAGCAGCAAGTCGACACTGTCGATCAGCGGTCGCAGCTCACGTGCGCGACGCAGTTCCACGGAGTCTCGCTCGCCGTCCAGTGTTGATGGTAGCCAGACACGGTTCATGTCCTCGTCGACAAAACGGGTGGCGTCAATGTCGTGTGGGTCGAAGCGGTGATAGGCCTCGATATTGCCGAACGCCAGTGACAAACGGCCTTTGCGAGGGCGCACGCCGCTGCGCAGCAAGGCGTCTACTGCGATTGCTCCGCTGACTTCATTGCCATGGGTCAGTGCCATGACCAGCACATGTGGCCCAGGCGTGCCGCTGTCAAAACTGTGGACATAGTCGATCCCGCAGTTGCCGGCTTTCCATTGGCTGAGATCGGGGAACTCGACTTCCACAGGGTACGGTGTCAGTGATGCACGAACCTGCTCAAGGGTTTTCATGTCTGCCTCCGAGGGCTCAAGGTGGGTACCTTGTCGCGGGGGCGAGCCGCGACAAGCAGGGGGGACTCGCGGCCCTTAACTGGCGCAGGGATGGGCGCTGCGCATGCGCCGGCCCAGGCAGGCGATCGCCAGTACGCTGATCAAAATGGTTGCCATCACATAAAAGCTCGGCGCCAGTTTGCTGCCGCTTGCCTCGATCATCCAGGTCACGATCAACGGGGCGAAACCACCAAACAGGGTCACGGAAAAGTTGTAGCTCAGCGCCAGCCCAGTACCGCGAATGCTGGTTGGGAAGATGTCGGCAAGCATTGCCGGGATTGGCCCCAGGCAGGCCGCAATCAATACGCCGACAAGCGCTTGCACGACCAGCAGCGTGGAGAAACTGGGGAAGATATTGAGCAGCAGGAACATCGGATAAGACGACAGTCCGGTAATCGACAAGGCGATGGTCAACACTCGGAATCGCCCGTGGCGATCGGAAAGCCCACCGAAAATCGGGGCCATGAGCATCAACGTAATGCCGGTCATCAGGGCCCCCAGGTAGGACGACGTGGCGGTGATGCTCAGTTGTTTAAAGGCGTAGATCGGCATGTACAGCTTATGCACGTAATTGAATGCGGTCGCGCCCGCCACCACGCCGATAGCCAGCAACAGGCTGACGTGCCCTTTGATCAGGACATCCCGCAGTGGGGTCTTGACCGCTACGTTGGCTACGTTTTTCTTGAAGTCCGGCGTTTCATCGATTTGTCTGCGAATGTAAAAGCCTACCGGCCCGATCAGCAGGCCGAAGCCGAAGGCTACACGCCAGCCCCAATCGTTCAACTGCACATCCGACAGCGCATAGCTGAGGATCGCACTGACACCCGCCGCCAGCACAGTTGCCAGCCCCTGGGTAGACAATTGCCAGCTGGCAAAGAAACCCCGTCGCCCGGCGTCGGCGTGTTCGACCATGAACGCGGTCGCCGCGCCAAATTCGCCGCCCGTGGAAAACCCCTGGAGCATGCGGGCAACGATGATCAGCAGCGGCGCCGCCAGGCCGATCTGCTCGTAGGTCGGGGCGAACGTAATCATTGCGGTGCCGACCAGCATGATCATGATCGACAGCGTCAATGACGCCTTTCGTCCGGCTCTGTCGGTGTATGAACCGAGCACAATGGCGCCCAGCGGGCGCATCAAAAAGGAAATGCCGAACGAGCCTACGGCCAGCAGCAATGAGGTGGTTTCGTTATCGGACGGAAAAAACTGTTTGCCGATGACGACTGCAAAATAGCCATAGATCAGTAAGTCATAGAACTCCAGCGCGTTGCCGACGCTGGCAGCGATGATCTCTTTCCATGGGCCGCGCCGGGTGGGAGCTTGGGCCGATGATAAGGCGGATGATTGAGTTGTCATGAGTGTGCACCGGGTTTGTTTCACTGTTGGCCTACGGACTCTCCGAACCGCAGCGCGGCCTGGCGACATCGAAGGCGTTAATTGTTATGGGTGAAAGCCCGGATGAAAGTGAACCAAAGGCGGCAGAACGGCAATTGCTCTTTCGGCACAGATTTGAGCTGTTTCGGCACGACCCGGCAGGTTGTTGCCGGCAGCGGTGATAGAGCGCGTAAATCCGGCTACTGGGTGGTGGAGGGGGTCAAGGCTGTCCATATCCTCATCACCATCTCGCTCCGGTTGGCGCGCAGGCGATGCAGCGAAACGTCGAAACTGACGCAAAATTCGGCGCCCCCCGCCATCAGCAGCTCGCCCGATGCCAGCGCGTCGTTGACGACCATGCGCGGCAACCACGCCAGCCCCCGGCCACGCTTGGCCATTTCCAGAATGGCTTCATAGGAGTCCGCTTGGTAAACCATTCGCAGCGCCAGGCGCTGCGGCAGTCGATCCAAATGCCGGGCCAGTACGCTGCGCAGTGTCAGAGTGGGTGAGAAGGCCAGCCAAGGGATGGGCAGGGCGTTGCTGTCGGCGAGTATCTGCAGTTGCGGCTGCCCAGGGGCGCTCGGGGCGCTGACCGGTAGCAGTTCCTCCTTGGCCAGTACTCGGGAGTCGAAATGCTCCGGGTCCAACAGCGTCTGGGTCAGCGGGCTGGAAAAACTCAGCAGCAGATCAACCTCGCCGGCGGACAACCGGCTGATCGCTTCTTGCGCACCGCTGGTGAGCAATGACACCGCAAAGCTGCCCAGTTTCGGGTGCAATGACTCGTACCAATCGGGGAAAAAGTCACAGGCCAGGGTCCGGCCGGTGGCGATGCGCACCGGTTCGTCGCGGCTGAGGGTGTCATTTTTGAACTGCGCTCTGACAGTGCCCAGCAATTCCAGCGATTGAGTGGCGGCATCAAGGAACAGCAGGCCGCAGGGTGTCAGTGACAGGGGTTGCTTGCGCTCGATCAATGGCGTGCCGACCCATTCTTCCAGCGCCCGGATACGTCGACCGAACGCTGGATGCGTGACACAGCGATTTTCGGCGGCACGCGACAGGCTGCGAGTGCGCGCCAGTTCGACAAAATCCTCAAGCCATTCAAGTTGCATGGTGTTTCCCCGCTTGAAGTCGGGCCACTGGCCTCCGGCCATATATCCGGGTTCCCGGGCCGCAGATAGTACCGTCAGCGGCGATCGGCTGCACCCACAAGCCCCCTGTTCCCTGTAAACTGCGCCTCTTTGGCAGCCCCAGCGAGGCCCCGGCATGTCCGCTTCGATCCTGTATATCCACGGTTTCAACAGTGCGCCCGCGTCCAACAAGGCCTGCCAGCTGGTTACCGTGATGGACACCCTGGGCCTGGCTGATCAATTGCGCGTGCCGGCCCTGCATCACCATCCCCGTCAGGCAATTCCTCAATTGGAGGAAGCCATTGCCCAGCTGGGGCGGCCGCTGCTGGTCGGCAGCTCGCTCGGCGGCTACTATGCAACCCATCTTGCCGAGCGCCATGGCCTCAAGGCACTCCTGGTCAACCCGGCGGTCAGCCCCCATCGGATGTTCGACGGTTACCTGGGCACCCAGAAGAACCTCTACACCGATGAAACCTGGGAACTGACCCACGACCATGTCACGGCGCTGGCCGAGCTGGAAGTACCGGCGCCCCAGGACGCCGCGCGTTACCAGGTGTGGTTGCAGACCGGCGATGAAACACTGGATTATCGCCTCGCCCAGCAGTATTACCGGGCCTGTGCCTTGCGCATCCAGGCCGGTGGCGACCATGGTTACCAGGGGTTTGCCCGGCAATTACCGGCATTGTTGAGTTTTGCCGGCATTGGCGCAGATCAGTATCAATCCTTCGATTTCTCGGCACTGTAATTGCCTTGGAAATTGCAGGTTACTTTTTAATCGAACGACTCACGACGAGACCCCATGGCCACTCCCAGCGCTAGCTCTTATAACGCCGACGCCATCGAAGTCCTCTCGGGCCTCGACCCGGTGCGCAAACGCCCCGGCATGTACACCGACACCAGCCGGCCGAACCACCTTGCCCAGGAAGTCATCGACAACAGCGTCGACGAAGCCTTGGCCGGGCACGCCAAGTCGGTGCACGTCATTCTTCACGCCGACCACTCCCTGGAAGTGTCCGACGATGGTCGCGGCATGCCGGTGGACATTCACCCGGAAGAGGGTGTGTCGGGCGTCGAGCTGATCCTCACCAAGCTGCACGCCGGCGGCAAGTTCTCCAACAAGAACTACCAGTTCTCCGGTGGCTTGCACGGTGTGGGTATTTCCGTGGTCAACGCCCTGTCCACGTTGGTGCGGGTCAAGGTCAAGCGCGACGGCAACGAGTACGAGATGACCTTCGCCGATGGCTACAAAGCCACCGACCTGCAGGTCATCGGTACCGTCGGCAAGCGCAATACCGGCACCAGCGTGTACTTCGCGCCGGACCCTAAGTACTTCGATTCGCCGAAATTCTCCATCAGCCGCCTCAAGCACGTGCTCAAGGCCAAGGCCGTATTGTGCCCGGGCCTGCTGGTGACCTTTGAAGACAAAGGCACTGGCGAGAAAGTCGAGTGGCACTACGAAGACGGCCTGCGTTCCTACCTGGAAGACTCCGTCAGTGATTTCGAACGCCTGCCCAACGAGCCGTTCTGCGGCAGCCTGGCCGGCAACAAGGAAGCCGTCGACTGGGCGCTGCTGTGGCTGCCCGAAGGCGGCGACAGCGTGCAGGAAAGCTATGTCAACCTGATCCCCACCGCCCAGGGCGGCACCCACGTCAACGGCCTGCGCCAGGGCCTGCTGGATGCCATGCGCGAATTCTGCGAATACCGCAGCCTGCTGCCGCGTGGCGTGAAGCTGGCGCCGGAAGACGTGTGGGAGCGCATTGCGTTCGTGCTGTCGATGAAAATGCAAGAGCCGCAGTTCTCCGGCCAGACCAAGGAACGCCTGTCGTCCCGCGAAGCGGCGGCGTTTGTCTCCGGTGTGGTCAAGGATGCTTTCAGCCTGTGGCTCAACGAGCACCCGGAACTGGGCCTGGCCCTGGCGGAACTGGCGATCAACAACGCCGGCCGTCGCCTCAAGGCCAGCAAGAAGGTCGAGCGCAAGCGCATTACCCAGGGCCCGGCATTGCCGGGCAAGTTGGCCGATTGCGCCGGGCAGGACCCGATGCGCTCCGAGCTGTTCCTGGTCGAAGGTGACTCCGCCGGTGGTTCCGCCAAGCAAGCGCGGGACAAGGAATTCCAGGCGATCCTGCCGTTGCGCGGCAAGATCCTCAATACCTGGGAAGTCGATGGCAGCGAAGTCCTTGCCAGCCAGGAAGTGCACAACATTGCCGTGGCCATCGGCGTCGACCCAGGCGCAGCCGACATGAGCCAACTGCGCTACGGCAAGATCTGCATCCTCGCCGACGCCGACTCCGACGGCCTGCACATCGCGACCCTGCTGTGCGCGTTGTTCGTGCAGCACTTCCGTCCGTTGGTGGATGCCGGTCACGTCTACGTCGCCATGCCGCCGCTGTACCGGATCGACCTGGGAAAGGAGATTTTCTACGCCCTGGACGAAGCCGAGCGCGATGGCATTCTCGACCGCCTGGTGGCCGAGAAGAAGCGTGGCAAGCCGCAGGTCACCCGATTCAAGGGCCTGGGTGAAATGAACCCGCCGCAACTGCGTGAGACCACCATGGACCCCAACACCCGGCGCCTGGTGCAGTTGACCCTGGAAGACTTCGCCGCCACCTCGGAAATGATGGACATGCTGCTGGCGAAGAAACGCGCGCCGGACCGCAAGTCCTGGCTGGAATCCAAGGGCAACCTGGCTGAGGTCCTGGGCTGATGCGCACAGGTGTCGCCCTGGCGATCCTGATGTTGAGCGGGCTGGTGGCCACTTCGGTAGTTGCCGCGCCCGTGGCTGAGCTCAAGCTGGTGTCCGAACACCCGGTGGACGGCATGCGCGGCGGGAACCTGTCGGGCCTGGCGCTGTGTGGCAAGGAGCTGTGGACGGTTTCCGATCGTGATGACGACCAGATCTACCGTCTCGATACCCGTGCGCCGACCTGGCAAGCCGAAGCGGTAAGCATCGATGTGCCGCCGGTGCCGGAATCCGGGCTGCCCTGGGGGCTGCGTTCGCGCACCAAGGCTGCGTCGTTCATTCGCGGCGGCGACCTGGATTTCGAAGGCATCACCTGCGATGCCGCCGGCAATCGCTACATTGTCAGCGAAGCCCATGCGGCGGTGCTGCAAGTACCGGTGAGCGGTGCGCCTGAATGGTTGAAGATCGCCCCGGGCATGGTGCGTGAAGCCCGGGCCAGTGGCATGTTGCTGCACTTCAATGCGTTGTTCGAAGGCCTGGCAATCAACCCCGAGGGCAATCAGATCTGGCTGGCTGCGGAGCGTGAGCGGCGCGGCCTCATCTCCATCAAGCGCCCGCAAAGCCTGTGGGATTGCGACGGCCCTTGCGTGTTGCTGAGCGAGGCCGGCCAGGAGATGCAGCCGGCCAAGTTCGTCGGTGCCAAGGCGGTGTCCAAGGATTTCGCCGATCTGTCACTGTTCAACGGCAAGCTGTTTACCCTGGAGCGCAATGCGTTCCAGATCTGCCGGCGCGATACGGTCACGGCCAAGGTCGAGCTGTGCTGGTCGTTCGCCGACGAAACCCTGACGCCCGAGCGGCGTTACGCCCAGCCCTATGGCCTGGCCGAAGCCCTGGTGGTGGACGCAGACGGTGCCTGGCTGGGCATCGACAATAATTTCGGCCCCCGCGCCGATGGTGAAAAACGCCCCATGGTCTATCGTTTTGCCGCCCCCGCTGGCGGCTGGAGCGCCCAGCCATGAGCCGCTACTTTTTTGAATCGATCCGGCGCGGCGGCATTTCCGCTGCGCCTTACCAAACAATGATGAGGCCCGCATGAGTGACATCCTCGCAGACAGCTTAGATGGCGTAGAACGCCGGTCGCTGGCTGACTTCACCGAAAATGCCTACCTCAACTACTCCATGTACGTGATCATGGACCGTGCATTGCCGCATATCGGCGACGGCCTCAAGCCCGTACAGCGGCGCATCATCTACGCCATGAGTGAGTTGGGCCTGGACGCCGATTCCAAGCACAAGAAGTCGGCGCGTACCGTCGGTGACGTGCTCGGTAAGTTCCACCCCCACGGCGATTCGGCGTGCTACGAAGCCATGGTGCTGATGGCCCAGCCGTTCAGCTACCGCTACACCCTCGTCGACGGCCAGGGTAACTGGGGTGCGCCGGATGATCCCAAGTCCTTCGCGGCCATGCGTTACACCGAGGCGCGCCTGTCGCGCTATTCGGAAGTGTTGCTCAGCGAACTGGGCCAGGGTACCGCGAACTGGGGACCGAACTTTGACGGTACTCTCGACGAACCCCTGGTGTTGCCCGCACGTTTGCCGAATATCCTGCTCAATGGCACCACCGGTATCGCGGTCGGCATGGCCACCGACGTACCGCCGCATAACCTGCGCGAAGTCGCCACCGCATGCGTACGCTTGCTGGATGAGCCCAAGGCCACGGTCGAGCAGCTGTGCGAGCATATCCAGGGCCCGGATTACCCGACCGAAGCGGAAATCATCACGCCGCGCGCCGACCTGCTGAAGATGTACGAAACCGGCAAGGGCTCGGTGCGCATGCGCGCCGTGTATCACATCGAAGACGGCGACATTATCGTCACCGCCCTGCCGCACCAGGTGTCCGGTGCCAAGGTGCTGGAACAGATTGCCGCGCTGATGCAGGCCAAGCCGTCGAAATTGCCCCAGGTCGCTGACTTGCGTGACGAGTCCGACCACGAAAACCCATGCCGTATTGTGATCATCCCGACTAACAGCCGGGTCGACCACGAAGTGCTGATGCAGCATCTGTTTGCCAGCACTGAGCTGGAGTCCAGCTACCGGGTCAACGTCAATATCATCGGCCTGGACGGCAAGCCGCAGTTGAAAAACCTGCGCAACCTGCTGGTCGAGTGGCTGGAGTTCCGGATACAAACCGTACGCCGCCGCCTGCAGTTCCGCCTCGACAAGGTCGAACGGCGCCTGCACCTGTTGGACGGCTTGCTGATTGCCTACCTCAACCTGGATGAAGTGATCCACATCATCCGTACCGCGGAGCACCCGAAAGCTGAGCTGATCGCGCGCTTCGAGCTGAGCGAGATCCAGGCCGACTACATCCTCGACACCCGCTTGCGTCAGTTGGCACGCCTGGAAGAGATGAAGCTGCGCGACGAACAGGACGCGCTGCTCAAGGAGCAAGCCAAGCTGCAAGCCCTGCTGGGCAGCGAAGCCAAGCTGAAGAAGCTGGTGCGCAGCGAGTTGATCAAGGACGCCGAAACCTATGGCGACGACCGCCGTTCGCCAATCGTGCAACGTGCCGAAGCCAAGGCGCTGACAGAGACCGAACTGCTGCCGAACGAGAAAATTACCGTCGTTCTGTCGGAAAAGGGTTGGGTTCGCTCAGCCAAAGGGCATGATATTGACGCCACTGGCTTGTCGTACAAGGCCGGTGATGGCTTCAAGACTGCCGCCGCCGGGCGCTCCAACCAGTTTGCGGTGTTTATTGACTCCACCGGGCGCAGTTATTCGGTGCCGGCCCATACCTTGCCATCGGCGCGGGGGCAGGGCGAGCCGTTGACCGGTCGCCTGACGCCGCCACCTGGGGCGAATTTTGAATGTGTGCTGCTGCCGGATGACGATTCTCTGTATGTGATCGCTTCCGACGCGGGTTACGGGTTCGTGGTCAAGGGTGAAGACCTGCAGGCCAAGAACAAGGCGGGCAAGGCGTTGTTGAGCCTGCCGAACAACGCCAAGGTCATCCTGCCGCGTCCGGTGGAAGACCGCGAAGGCAACTGGCTGGCGTCGGTGACCACCGAAGGGCGCTTGCTGGTGTTCAAGATCAGCGATCTGCCGCAGTTGGGCAAAGGCAAGGGCAACAAGATTATTGGTATTCCCGGCGAGCGGGTGGCCAGTCGCGAAGAGTACGTGACCGACATCGCGGTGATCCCGGAAGGTGCCACCCTGGTGCTCCAGGCCGGCAAGCGCACGTTGTCATTGCGCCCCGACGACCTCGAACACTACAAGGGCGAGCGTGGTCGTCGCGGTAATAAACTGCCTCGCGGCTTCCAGCGTGTGGATGCTTTGCTGGTGGAAACGCCGGTTTAAGGCGTATTAGAGCCCTCGATCTACGATTTAAAGCGTAGATCGACGCTTTGGCGCTGGAGTCATGGCGCATATTCACGGATGATATGGCCTTTCCAGCGCCGGCGTGGCCGAGCGTGTTTAGGTTATTTTTAGTATTACATTGTGGTTCGCCTTGTGGCAGCCACCTGGATGGGATGATGACTGCTCCACGCGTTCCTCTATTTTTGATGCTCGCTGGCCTTTTGGGGTTGGCGGGTTGCAGCACACACCAGCCTGTGTCGCTGTACCAGCTGGACAGCGGAAGTCCAGCTCAGCCAGCCCAGACCGCTGGCATGGCCGTTTTGCTCGGGCCGGTGGTCGTCGCCGACTACCTGCAACGCGAAACCCTGCTGCAACGTCAGAACGATGGAAGCCTGCAAGGTTCCACCGATGGTCGTTGGGCAGGCAGTTTATCGTCTGACATCAACCAGTTGATGTTGCGTCAGGTGGCCGGTCAGTTGGACAGCCAGCGTGTGGTCCTGGCGCCCGCACCAACCGGCTTCAGCCCGGATGTGCAGGTCTTGCTGACCATTACCCGGCTCGACTCCGGTAAATCGCAACCGGCGATCCTCGATGCGCAATGGCGCTTGATCGACCGTCGCGGCCAGGTGCGTGATAACCGCATCGTGCACCTGCAGGAAGAACATGCCGGCACCACCGCGTCCCAGGTTCAGGCCCAGGGCGTGCTGCTGCAGCAATTGGCGCAGCAGTTGTCGGTGGCCCTCAAGCCCCTGGCCAACCAGCCCCCCATCGCCGAGGCGCCCCGTAAGTCGGCCCCGGTACAGGCCAAGCCGGCAGAGCCGCAAAAGCCGAAGATGCCGATGGCTACGCCGATCCGTACGGATATGGAAGTGTTCAGGTTCTGATCTGAATGCCACACAAACAAAAGGCCCTCTGAATCAGCGGGCCTTTTTGCTTATCTGCGATTGACTTGAGGCTTGTTGAGATCCAAATGTGGGAGGGGGCAAGCCCTAATGTTTTTTGTAGGAGCGAGCTTGCTCGCGAAAAACTCACAGGCGCCGCGTTCATTCAGGAACAACGCGTTATCGTTGACGTTTTTCGCGAGCAAGCTCGCTCCTACAGGAGACATTAGTCCGGCGGTGTGCTTCAGGGCTTTGCGCGGGTCTCGTGCATCCGTGCCAACTGCCGCTCCAGCATCGATGGATACGGCTCCATCAACCGCTCCACGCAGCTTGCCCCCTCAGGGCTGGCAATCGGGCGGATACGCGCGCGCTGGCGGATCAGCGTGTCTTCACTGATCTTGCGCTCGACCAGCAGCAGGTTGCGGCTGTGTTGGGACAAGGCCAGTGCGTCCTGGGCGTTTTCAGTCAGCAGCAGGTCGATCTGGCTCATGCCGAACAGGTCGTCGCCCACGGTGAGGCCCAGTTGCAGTTGCAGGGTGATCCCGCTGTCGGCGACTTCGATCTGCAATTCATGGCCCAGGGCGCGCAGCAACTCACCGCAGCAAATCGCATTGGTCAGGTAATCTTCGCCGCTGTCTTCGCTGTGGAACAGCATCAGCGTGCTGCCGTCGTTCAGGGTGTGCAGTTCGCTCTGGTACAGCGAGGCGGCCTGGTCGAGGCAGTCGCGGTAGCGCTCCAGCAGTTCGGTCAGGCGTGCGCGGGGCAGGCGACGCAATTGGTCCTGGGCACCCAATTGCACGGCGAGCACAGCGCTGTACTGCGGCTCGCTGCTGCGTACCGGCGCCGCCTTGGGGGCGATTGCGGGGCTGTCGGCTGACGTATCGCGCAGGTCGGCGAAGGGGTCTTCATCGTCCAGCTCGTCTTCTTCGGCCTTGAAGGCATGGCGCGGTGCCGGCTTGAGGCCCGCCACCGGCGGACGCTCGTCGAAGCCCGGGTCACGCAGGTTGCGCACTTCGAACTCGGGCTCTTCGTCGTAATCGGTGTCGTCGTATTCAGGCTCTGGCTCGACCTCGGGCACCACCGGTTCCGGGGCGAAGCTGGCGTGCAGCTGGCGGGCAAGGTCGCCGATTTCATCCTGGCGGTCGGTTGCCGGGGTGTGCTCGTCGATGTCCCGCAGCCAGATGCGCAGTTGCATGAGCGGCGTGGAGATATGCCGCCCCAGGCGCAGGCTCAGGGCCAGGGCCAATGCCAGCAGGATGGCGCTGAGGATGCCCATGCTTTGCAGGCTGATGGTCATCGGCTGCTGGAACTGCTGCATGTCGAGGCTGATACGCAGTTGGCCGGCCTTCACATCCTGAAACGTGATATTGCTCTGGTACAGGCCTTCGGCTTCGCCCAACAGGCCGTTTTTCGGGCGCTGCCCGGCTTCGGCCATGATGCGGTTGTCCACGCTGTAGATGGCAGCATGGGCCACCAGCGGGTTCTTGGTCAGGTTGTTGAGCAGCACGTTGAGGCTGAGGATGTCGTTGGACACCAGCAGCTCAGTCGCCGAAGTGGCGGTCTGCGTGGTCAGGCTCTCGCCCAGGGCGTCGGCCTGCTCGTGCATGGCCTGCTTGAATTGCAAACCCATCACGCAGGCGTAGATCACCAGGGCCAATGCGACCAGGATCACGTTATGGCTGGCGATGCGTAATGCGATCGGTACACGGCGGTGGCGCAGTGCCCGGAAGATCAGCAGGAAGAAGTTGTCGGTTTTTACTGGCGTGGGCCGGTTCACTTGAGCTCGGCTCTTGGTCCGTGAAGTTGACGCGCAGTATAGCGACAGGCCCAAGACCGGCAAAGCGCTGGCTGTGCCCGATGGTCACTGAAAGTGGGTAGAATGCGGTTTTTTTCCAGCCTGGGGGTGCGCCTTGCGCGAAATTGTCCTGATTAACATCACTGGTGAAGACCGCCCAGGTCTTACCGCAGCCATTACCGGCGTTCTGGCCCAAGGTGGTGTGAACATTCTCGACATCGGCCAGGCGGTGATCCACGACACGCTGTCGTTCGGCATCCTGGTGGAAATCCCCAGCACCGAGCAGGCCTCATCGGTGCTCAAGGACATCCTGTTTACGGCGTATAAGCTCGATCAGCAGGTGCGTTTCACCCCGGTGTCCGAAGCGGATTACCAGCAGTGGGTGGCCGGCCAGGGCAAGAAGCGCCATATCGTGACGCTGCTGACCCGCAAGGTCACCGCCGAACAGCTGCAGCGCGTCAGCTCTATTACCGCGCAGTATGGTTTGAACATCGACCATATCGACCGTCTGTCGGGGCGCATGCCATTGGACACCCCGGCCGACAAGGGCAAGGGCTGCATCGAGTTCTCCGTGCGCGGTGAGCCTGCCGACCCGCAAGCCCTGCGCGCCGAATTCCTCAGCGTGGCCCAGGAGCTGAATGTCGATATCGCCTTCCAGGAAGACTCTCTCTTCCGTCGCAATCGCCGCCTGGCGGTGTTCGACATGGACTCCACGCTGATCGAAGCCGAAGTTATCGACGAGTTGGCCAAGGCGGCCGGCGTGGGTGAGCAGGTTTCCGAAATCACCGAGCGCGCCATGGCCGGGGAATTGGATTTCCGCGCCAGCTTCAAGGAGCGCCTGGCTTTGCTCAAGGGCCTGGACGTGAACGTGCTGGACTCCATCGGCGCGTCGCTGCGCCTGACCGAAGGCGCCGAAACCCTGTTTGCCGAACTCAAGCGCCTGGGCTACAAGACGGCAATCCTGTCGGGTGGCTTCACCTACTTCGCCAAGCAATTGCAGGCCAGGCTGGGCATCGACTATGTGTTCGCCAACGAATTGGAAGTGGTGGATGGCAAGGTGACCGGCGTCGCGGTCGAGCCGATTGTCGATGCGCAGCGCAAGGCGGACCTGCTGAAGGAATTGGCCCACAAGGAAGGTTTGCGTCTAGAGCAGACCATTGCGGTCGGTGACGGCGCCAACGACTTGCCGATGCTGGCAATTGCTGGTTTGGGGGTGGCGTTCCGCGCCAAGCCATTGGTCAAGCAATCGGCCAAGCAGGCGATTTCGACCTTGGGGTTGGATGGCGTGCTGTATCTGCTGGGCTTTCGCGACCGCGACGGTCAGTTGTAACTGACTAAATGTGGGAGGGAGCAAACCCCCTCCCACATTGGGTTCGGCGTCAGGCTTTAGGTAAAGCGATGCCTTGGCCCATCTGCACCGGCGAACCCGCCACCAGTTCTTCTGCCCACTTCACCTGATCCGGCCCGAACAGCACGATCGCAGTGGAGCCCAACTTGAAGCGACCCAGTTCCGCACCCTTCTCCAGGTGAATCGGCGCGCGCGCAGCTTCGTCATAGCGGAAGGTTTTCAGCTCGCGCTTCGGCGGAGTCACCAGGCCGGCCCATACGGTTTCAATCGACGCCACAATCATCGCACCGACCAATACCACGGCCATCGGGCCGCGTTCGGTGTCGAACAGGCAGACAACACGCTCGTTACGCGCGAACAACTCCGGCACGTTTTCGGCGGTGGTCTGGTTCACCGAGAAAATCCGCCCAGGTACGTAGACCATTTCACGCAGGGTACCGGCCAGTGGCATATGCACCCGGTGGTAGTCCTTCGGCGACAGGTAGATGGTGGCGAAATCGCCGCCCATGAACGGCGCAGCGACCGCTGCATCGCCGCCCAGCAGTTCCAGCACGCTGAAGCTGTGGCCTTTGGCCTGGAACACACGACCGTGCTCGATGGGGCCAAGCTGGCTGACTGCGCCATCGGCTGGGCTCAATACTGCGCCAGGGGTCTGGTCCAGTGGGCGAGCACCGTCTTTCAGGGCGCGGGTGAAGAAGGCGTTGAAGTGCTCGTAAGCGGTCACGTCTTCTACCAGGGCTTGGGACATGTCCACTTGATAGCGCTTGGCGAACCACGTGGTGAAGGCATTCTTGAACCAGCGCACGCGGCACTCGGCGATGCAGCCGGCCAACCGCGACAGCAGGTGGTGCGGCAGCAGGTACTGGCTGAGGATAAACAACTGCTTTTTCATTGACTGTCCTTAAACCTTAAATCTCGACGGGGGTGTCGGGGTGGTTGCCCCATTCGCCCCAGGAACCGGCATAACCTTTGACTCGCGGATAACCGAGCGCCTTGGCCACCAGGTAGGTGAAGCCAGAGCGATGATGAGTCTGGCAGTGGGTGATGATTTCTTTGTCTTTGGTCAGCCCGAGGTCTTCGAGGATCTGCGGCATGTCGCGGCGAATGCGCAGGTTGCGCGCCTTGTCCATGCCGGCAGTCCACTCGAAATTCACCGCGCCGGGGATGTGGCCGCCTTTGGCCGCGAGGACTTTCTCGCCGGAGTATTCCAGCGGGCCACGCGCATCCCAGATGCCCAGGTCGGCAGCCCCAAGACGGCTTTGCAGGTATTCGCGGGTGGCGGTGGGGCCATCGTGCAGCGTAAGACTGACCGGGCCGCCGGCCGGGACGGGCACGTCGGTGGAGAGCGGGTGCTTGCCCTCCAGCCACGCCAGCAGGCCGCCATCCAGGTAGTGGTATTTCTGGTGGCCGATCACATCGAGCATCCAGATGAAACGCCCGGCCCAGCCACCGCCTTCGTCGTCATAGACCACGTAGGTGGCGTCGGGCGTGTGGCCCAGTTCGCCGAACAGTTTCTCAAGCTCGGCCTTGCCGGGCAGCAGGCCGGGTGCCGGCGCCTGGCCCAGCTGGGTGCGCTTGGGGTCAACGAAATGCGCGCCGGGGATGTGCCCTTCGGCGTAGCGGGCGGCACTGGTGAGGTCCACCAGAATCAGGTGTTCGGCATCCAGTTGAGCGAGCAGGTCACTGGACTCGATCACCAGCGGCAAGCCAGAGAAGTCAGGCATGTGAGGTCTCCTGGGCACAAATGTTGGCGATTAAAGGACGGCGATTGTAGCGCAAGCATCAAGCGCTGCGGTTGGTAAAGCTGTGCAGGGCTTTCTCGATGCATTGGGCAGTTTTACCGAAGGCCTGCACGGTGGTTTCCGAGAATGGCCCGCCGCCCTGGTCGGCGACCATCACCATCACCACCCGACCGTTGCAGCTCATGGAGCGCAACAACAGGTGCTCGCCGGTGAACAGGCGGCGCAGGATCGGCGGCAGCAGTGCCGAGAACTGGGCGTGGTTTTCCGGTGTGAGGCGCACCTGGGCGGACTTTTCCAGCAGGCGCTGCAGCAGCGTGCTGTTGACCACTTCCAGGCTCAGGTTGGCGGCGTCCTTCGGCAGGCCGTCGGCCTGATGCACACGCAAGGTGCTCAGGGCTCGATCGGCCATAAATAACAGGACGCGCTGCATGCCGCTGGCCACCAGGGCTTCCTTGGCGCACGTGGTCAAATGCATGGCGTTGGCAAAACGGCTCGGCTCCACCAGCAGTTCGGTACAACGCTTGCGCCAGACGGCCAGGGCTTCGGCGGTGGGCGGTGGTGCCGGTAACAGGCCGCGATGAATCTTGTGTACATGCCACGGCCAGATCAGCGACAGCGCCGGGTGCCAGAGATCGGGCATCAAGGTGTCGCGGGCACTGGTGACGGCTTGCTGGTGGACCTGTTGCTGCACTTCGCCCAGGGGCTGTTGCAGGTACAACGCGGTGAGGTATTGCCAGCGCTGGGTGTGCGGGCAGGTCCAGGACTCCTGGGCCGACATCGCCAGGCCGTTGGCCAGCAGTACCGTATTGGCCGGCTGATTCAACCAGCGGCGCAGGTTGGGATCGGCGTCGAGCAGTTGCTGGTGACGAAGAGGGTCGTCTTCGCGGGCGATGTGCAGGGCCTTGACCAGCAAGCGCTGCTCGGTCCGCAGCAAGGTATACCCCTGGGACACCCAGATCGGCAGGTGCCAGGTCTCGGTCAGGCCGAGGCACAGGTCCAGCAGGCGCACGCCGAACAATGCCTGTTCGACCTTGCGTGCCGACTCGCCCTTGTGGATGACCCGCAGTTCCCATTCTTCCAGGAGCTTGGGGTAGGCAACGGCCATCGGCCACATCGGTGAAAGAAACAGCAGGCTGCCCCAATGAATGTCCTGCCACAGCCGCGCCAGGCGACTGCCGAACAATCCATTGGCTTGTTGCGAGGCGTGCTGGCTGACCAGCAGCAACTGGCGCAGCGCTACGGGAATTTCATGGGCCGGCACTGACGGCAGGCGTGCCAGCAGTTCCTCGGCGCGTTTGAGGCCCAGGCGGTTAAGCGCCACTTCGAGGTTTTCCGCCGGCGCCGTCAGGCTGCCATGGGTGTGGCTGTTGGCCTCGCGCATGACGCTGAGTACGAGGGCCGGGCTGTTTTGCATCAGCTCGGCAATATCTCGCAACGAACTGCGGCTATCGCGGATGGCTTTGCACACGCGGTCATGGCTGGCCTGTGGAACAGGCAGCAGCACTTCGTCCAGGCGCTTGATCCAAGCGGCTAGAGAAGCAGGTTTTGCAGTTGGGACTGTCGTTTCATTAGCCATGATTGGGGCGCGATCATCACTTGCGGTCAACACACCCGGAGCGGGCCGAACTGGCTTTTCGCCTTAACGGGCTATAGTCTGGCGCAGTTTTGCCGATAAGTAGAACAAGAGTTTTCCAGTTCCCCCAAATATGTCCATGAACCCGACGGCGCAAGTACTCATCTCCTATGGCTAAAATTATCGGCATTATCGTCGTCTTCGCGAGCGTGCTCGGCGGCTACGTCCTGTCCCACGGTAAAATTGCGGCACTGATCCAGCCTTTCGAGGTGATGATTATCGGTGGTGCGGCACTGGGTGCCTTCCTGCAGGCGAACCCCGGCTACATGACCATGCACGTGATCAAGAAGTCGCTGGGCATGTTCGGTTCGCGTTTCACCCACACGTTCTATCTGGAAGTGTTGGGCCTGGTTTACGAGATCCTCAACAAGAGCCGCCGCGAAGGCATGATGGCCATCGAGGCCGACATCGAGGACGCCGCGGCCAGCCCGATTTTCGCCAAGTACCCGGCCGTGCTCAAAGATGAGCGCATGACCGCCTACATCTGTGACTACCTGCGCATCATGTCCTCCGGCAACATGGCTCCCCATGAGCTTGAGGGCCTGTTCGACATGGAATTGTTCAGCCTCAAGGAAGAATTGGAGCATCCTTCCCATGCCGTGACCGGTGTAGCCGACGGCATGCCCGGCTTCGGTATCGTCGCGGCGGTGCTGGGTATCGTGGTAACCATGGCTTCCCTGGGGGAAGGTGACCAGGCGGCTATCGGCATGCACGTAGGTGCGGCGCTGGTGGGTACCTTCTTCGGTATTCTCGCGGCCTACGGCTTCTTCGGCCCGCTGGCGACCTCCCTGGCCCACGATGCCAAGGAAGAAATCAACCTGTACGAATCGATCAAGGCCAGCCTGGTGGCGTCCGCTTCCGGCATGCCGCCTTCGTTGGCGGTGGAGTTCGGTCGCAAGGTGCTGTACCCGAAGCATCGCCCAAGCTTCGCCGAGCTGGAACAAGCGGTTCGCGGTCGCTAAGCCATGGAAAACAACCAGCCGATAATCATCAAGCGCGTCAAGCGCTTCGCTGCGGGGCACCATGGCGGCGCCTGGAAAATCGCTTTCGCCGACTTTGCCACGGCGATGATGGCGTTCTTCCTGGTGCTGTGGCTGATGTCCACCGCCACGCCCGAACAGAAGATCGCCATTGCCGGCTACTTCAAAGACCCGATTGGCTTCTCGGAAAGCGGCACGCCCTTTGTGATCGACCTGGGCGGTTCGCCGCAGTTGGCGCCTGAGCGCACCATCAACCCGGAAGTCAAGACCGAAGCACCGCAGGAAAAAATCCCGATCGAGCGCGATACCGTCGAAGCCATGGCCGAGCAGGTCGAGCAGGAACGTCTTGAGCTGTTGCTGCAAGAGTTGCAAAACAAGGTGGAGGAAAACCCGCAACTGCTGAAGTTCAAGGATCAGATTTCGTTCGAGATCACCCCGGATGGCTTGCGTATCCAGATCACCGACGCCGCCAACCGGCCGATGTTCGACTCTGGCAGCGCACGCTTGAAACCGTACTTTGAAGACATCCTGCTGGCCATGGCCGACACTATCAAGGCGGTGCCGAACAAGATCAGCATCAGCGGCCACACCGATGCCAAGCCTTACGCGGGCCAGGGTGACTTCGGCAACTGGGAGCTTTCCGCCAACCGTGCCAACGCCGCGCGTCGTGTGCTGGTGGCCGGCAGCTATCCCGACCCGCAAGTGGCGCGGGTGGTGGGGTTTGCGTCCTCGCAACTGTTTGATGCGAAGGATCCGTTCAACCCGATCAACCGCCGCATCGATATCGTGGTGCTGACCAAAAAGGCCCAGCGTGCGATTGAAGGCGATCAGCCGCCACCACAACCGACCCCGGGAGCAGGTGCGCCGGGTGAAGTGCCGGCCGACCCACATGCCATCCCGCCCGGCCAGGAGCCATTGCCGGCCCATGAGCTGCGGCAGAAGCTGAACCTGTTTGATGATGGCGGCGTGAAAGACCCCACGGCGCCGGCGACGGGGTCCTAAGCCATATACAGCTTGTCTACCAATGAAAACGCCCCGACTGATCGGGGCGTTTTCATTTCTACTCAGAGTGGTAGATAGGCCTTGACCCCGCTGATCACGCCTTGCATGTCGTCGGTGCCCAAGCGTGGCACGAAGTATTCTCGTCCTTTGGATCGGGTCTTTCTATGCAGCTTGTCGAGGCGCTCGAAGCTGACGGTATAAATCATGTCGCACTTCACCCACAGCTCTTTGTAGCCATCGGATTGAAGTGGATTTGTACGAAGCAGGTGATGCCAGTCGTACTGGATCTCCGGCGCGGTAGAGGAGATCGGTACAACGGTACAGAGTTTGCGCTTGTGGGTGGCTGTAGGGGATATCACCACCACCTTGCGGATCTTGAGCATCTCCGGGGCCACAAAGCCGCGGGTGAAGTCACAAAGCAGCACATCGCCTTGTTTGGGATGATAGTAGAGAGTCAATCGTCAATTCCCCACAAAAAGCAAAGCCGCCCGAAGGCGGCTTCATTCGACACGCAGTGGAGCTTGCATCGCCCCTTCTGCGCCGCTGGATCAACCCCGAAAAGGATCCAGACTCCTGCCAGCCTGCGCTGGTGACGGAGCGATTATGGGCATCAGGAATGTCGAATTCAAGCTGGCTTGCGTCGGTGAGCCACCCAGTTGTGCCGAATTCTTGATGCCAGCTCCCGCTAAATCAATGGAGCAGGGTGCTTTACGTCTCCATTTATATGTATCAGGAAATGCCTGCTCAATAACTGCTTTCCGGCAAGCTCGCAATAATCGACCGATAGCTGTTCATCCGCTGCTGCTGCACGCGGCCGTCTTCCAGGGCCTTGAGCAGGGCGCAGCCCGGCTCGCGATCGTGTTTGCAATCGCGGAAGCGGCAGGTGCCGATCAGGTCGTTGAATTCGATAAAGCCAGCTTCCACGTCGCTGCGGCTGACGTGGCCGAGGCCGAATTCACGGATGCCCGGGGAGTCGATCAACTCACCGCCGCCCGGGAAGTGGAACAGCCGCGCCGTGGTAGTGGTGTGGGTGCCCTGGCCGGACAGCTCCGACAGCGGGCCCACGCGGGTATCGACTTCCGGCAGCAGGCTATTGACCAGCGAGGATTTGCCCACGCCCGACTGGCCGACAAAGACGCTGATACGTCCGTCCAACTGCTGTTGCAGCTGTTCCATGCCATTGCCGTGATGGGCCGAGACTTCCAGCACCGGGTAGCCCAGGGTGCGGTAGACCGCCAGCAGCGCGTTGAGCGCGGGGGCATTCTGCTCGTCGATCAGGTCGAATTTGTTCAGCAGCAACAACGGGCGAATGCCGGCATGCTCGGCTGCCACCAGGTAGCGGTCGATCAGGTTGGCATGGGGCTCGGGCAGCGGTGCAAACACGATCACGATCATGTCGACGTTGGCCGCTACCGGCTTGAGCTGGCCACGACTGTCGGGGCGACGCAGTTCGGTGCTGCGCGGCAGTTGGGCGACGATCACGCCGATGCCCTGGTTGCCGGCGCGCCATACCACCTTGTCGCCGGTGACCAGCGCAGGCAGGTTGGCACGCAAGTGGCAGCGGAACACCAGGCCCGCGAGTTCGCCTTCCAGCGCCTCGACTTCGACCTGCACACCGAAGTGCGCAATTACCAGGCCCGTCTGTTCGGGGCCCAGGTCGCCGCCCTCGAGCGCTTCCACGGCGGAGGATTCACGTTTGGCGGCGCGGGCGGCGCGTTCACCTTGAATCTTTTCGATGCGCCAGTTTTGGCGACGATTGAGCTGGCGTTTGGCCATTGGTGTTCCGTGTCGATAATGCAAAGGTTGGGTAAAACGGTCGCGAGTCTAGCACGGCCCCGCCTGCTAAACTGCGCAGCTACGCCAAGGTGCCAAGAGAATCAAGCCATGCAAAACCCACAGAACCTGATTTGGATCGATCTGGAAATGACCGGTCTGAACCCTGACACCGACGTCATCATCGAGATGGCGACCATTGTCACCGACAGCAACCTCAACACCTTGGCCGAAGGTCCGGTGATCGCCATCCACCACAGCGACGCCGTGCTTGCCACCATGGACGAGTGGAACACCCGCACCCACGGCAACTCCGGCCTGACTCAGCGTGTGCGTGACAGCCGCATCAGCATGGCCGAAGCCGAAGCCGAAACCATTGCCTTCCTGGAGAAGTGGGTGCCCAAGGGCAAGTCGCCGATCTGCGGCAACAGCATCTGTCAGGACCGTCGCTTCCTTTATACCCATATGAAAGCGCTGGAAAGCTACTTCCACTACCGCAACCTGGATGTGTCCACGCTCAAGGAACTGGCTGCGCGCTGGGCGCCGGAGGTCAAGGACAGCTTCCATAAAGGCAGCACGCACTTGGCGCTGGATGATATTCGCGAGTCGATCGCCGAGCTGCAGCATTACCGCAAGCATTTCATCAAGGCTTGAAACGGTTTCTTACCGTGTCCGGGCTTCCTGTGGTGAGCGGGCTTGCCCCGCGCTGGGCTGCGTAGCGGCCCACTGCCGTTGCCGCATTTCTCCCTATAGATATCATCGCCAAGTATTTGGGGCTGCTGCGCAGCCCAGCGCGGGGCAAGCCCGCTCACTACAAGGATCGCCATCATGCTGCTGATGCTCTACCTCATCGCCATCACCGCCGAAGCCATGACCGGCGCGTTGTCCGCCGGCCGGCGCGGCATGGACTGGTTTGGTGTGGTGCTGATCGCCTGCGTGACGGCGTTGGGCGGCGGCTCGGTACGTGATGTATTGCTCGGCCACTACCCGCTGACGTGGGTCAAGCATCCGGAATACCTGGTGCTGACCTCCATCGCGGCGCTGGTGACGATCTTTATCGCACCCTTGATGCGTCGCCTGCGCTCGCTGTTCCTCGCGCTGGATGCCGTGGGCCTGGTTGCTTTCACCTTGATCGGCTGCATGACCGCCCTGGAAATGGGCCACGGCATGCTGGTGGCCTCGGTCAGCGGGGTGATCACCGGCGTCTTCGGCGGCATTCTGCGGGATATCTTCTGCAACGACATTCCGCTGATCTTCCGCCGTGAACTGTACGCCAGCGTGTCATTCCTCGCCGCCTGGTTTTACCTGCTGTGCCTCTACCTGGAACTGCCCAGCGAGCAGGCGATTCTACTGACCCTGTTCAGCGGCTTTCTATTGCGCCTGCTGGCGATCCGGTTTCACTGGGAAATGCCCAAGTTCGTCTACAACGACGACGTGCACTAGCGCGATGCGTGCTGGTTCAGCGCCCATTCCACATGCTCGCGCACCAGCTCCGACGGGTAATCCCGGCGTGCCTTCAAGGCTTCCAGCACCGGAATGCTCGACGGCGCATTGCCCAGGCCCACCGCCAGGTTGCGCAGCCAGCGCTCGTAACCGGCACGGCGCAACGGTGAGCCTTCGGTACTGCTGAGGAATTTATCCTCATCCCACATGAACAGCTCCGCCAGTTCTGCGTTATCCAGGTTGTGCCGTGGCGTGAAATCGCTCTCGGCAGTGGGTCGCGCGAAACGATTCCACGGACAAACGATCTGACAGTCATCGCAGCCGAATACCCGATTGCCGATCAGCGGGCGCAGGTCTTCAGGGATGGCGCTCTTGAGTTCGATGGTCAGGTAGGAAATGCAGCGCCGGGCGTCCAGCACATAGGGGCCGACAAACGCGTTGGTGGGGCAGATATCCAGGCAGGCGGTGCAGCGGCCGCAGTGCTCCGTGGCGTGGGGTGGATCCACGGGCAGCGGCAAATCGACAAACAGTTCGCTGAGGAAGAAATAACTGCCGGCCTTGCGATTGAGCACCAGGGTGTTTTTACCGATCCAGCCAAGGCCGGCTTGTTCGGCAATGGCCTTTTCCAGCACGGGCGCGCTGTCGACAAAGGCGCGAAAGCCGAAAGGGCCGATCTGCGCCTGGATGCGGTCGGCCAACTGCTGCACGCGCTTGCGGATCAGCTTGTGGTAGTCGCGGCCCAGGGCATAGCGCGAGATGTAGGCTTTTTCCGGTTTTGCCAGCAGTTGCGCCATCTGCGTGTCGCCGGGCAGGTAATCCATGCGCAGCGACACCACGCGCAGGGTACCCGGCACCAGTTCGTCCGGGTGCGAGCGTTTGCTGCCATGGGCGCCCATGTAGTCCATCTCGCCGTGGTAGCCCGCGTCGAGCCAGCGTTGCAGATGTTGTTCATGCTCGGCCAGGTCCAGGCCGCTGATGCCGACTTGTTGAAAGCCCAGCTCGCGGCCCCAGTCCTTGATCGATTGGGCGAGGGCGGGCAGATCGGAGGTAATAGCGGGCATGAGACACGGGAAACCACAGGTTAGATGCGTATAATTCTGCCAGACATCGGAGCTTGAAGACGCATGCCGCAGACAAAACACGAAATAACCGACGTTCAGCCTTTGTTGCACGGCCATTTGCCGCAACTGGCTGCGCGTTCCCCGGACGCCCATAAAGGCCAGTTCGGCCACCTGTTGATGATTGGCGGCGACCGGGGCTTTGGCGGTGCCGCGCTGTTGAGTGCCGAAAGTGCCCTGCGCAGTGGCGCGGGCATGGTGTCCCTGGCCACTCGACTTGAGCATGTGCCGGCCGCGCTGGCCCGTTTGCCGGAAGTCATGAGCGTCGGCGTGAGTTCGGCCAACCAGTTGATGGGCTTGCTGGAAAAAATCTCGGTAATCGTCATTGGCCCCGGCCTGGGCGAAGCCGCCTGGGGTAAAAGCCTGTTGTCTGTTGCAGCCAATGCACGGCAGCCGCAGGTCTGGGATGCCGATGCACTCAATCAACTGGCGACTGGCAGTGTGAGCCTGCCGGCCCATTGCGTGATCACTCCGCATCCTGGGGAGGCGGCGCGCTTGTTGGGTATTTCGACAGCCGAGGTTCAGGCCGATCGTCTTAAGGTGGCGCGCGCGTTGAGTCAGAAATTCAAGGCAGTGGCTATCCTCAAGGGTGCTGGCAGTTTGATTGCCAGCCCGGACGGGCGCGTTTCACGCTGTGACCAAGGCCATCCGGCGATGGCGACGGCGGGCCTCGGTGACGTTTTGGCCGGCCTGGTAGGTGCGCTGCTGGCCCAGGGCATGCCGGCTTATGAAGCCAGCTGCCTGGCCGTCTGGTTGCACGCCACGGCAGGGGATCGCCAGGGCAGCTTTGGTCGCGGGCTGGCCGCCAGCGACCTGATACCCGCCATTCGTCAATTGCTGGAGGAACAGTCGCCGTGTCTGAAGTAATTCTTTTCCTGGCCGATGAAGACGCCATGGTGGCGTTAGGTCAGCGTATTGCCCAGGTCACGGCCGGGTCAGGGCTGATCTTTCTTGAAGGCGACCTGGGGGCGGGCAAGACCACGCTGTCCCGGGGGATCATTCGCGGGTTGGGCCACACCGGGGCGGTCAAGAGTCCCACGTTCACCCTGGTTGAACCCTACGAGATCGGCGCAGTGCGGGCTTTCCATTTCGACCTCTACCGCCTTGTGGATCCCGAAGAACTCGAATTCATGGGCATCCGTGATTACTTCGATGAAGATGCGCTGTGCCTGATTGAGTGGCCAGATAAAGGCACAGGCTTTTTGCCAAAGCCGGACCTGACCATTACCATTACGCCGCATGATCACGGACGTCAGCTGAAGTTGTTGCCCCAGGGCGCGCGCGGTGAGTCGTGGTGCGCCGCTCTGGCTTTGGAATTCAAATAATTGGTGGGGTTAGGTATGCGCTTTCGCGCGTTGGTTGCTGTCGTAGGGGTGTTGCTTGCGGCAATGACTGTCAATGCTCTGGCTGCTTCACAGGTGAAGAGTGTTCGCCTGTGGCGAGCGCCGGATAACACGCGACTGGTGTTCGACCTGTCTGGCCCGGTCCAGCACAGTGTCTTTACCCTCACGGCGCCCGATCGCCTGGTGATCGACATCAATGGTGCGACCCTGGCCGCGCCGTTGAACGTGTCCACCGCCAACACGCCGATTACCGCCATGCGCTCGGCGCAGCGCACGCCGACCGACCTGCGGGTGGTAATCGACCTGAAAAAGGTCGTGACCCCGAAAAGCTTCTCCCTGGCGCCAAACGCCCAATACGGCAACCGGCTG
>NZ_FKLB01000002.1:0-601 GCF_900067035.1 Pseudomonas sp. 1 R 17 | reverse complement strand
TCGTTACGCTCGTACTTCCAGACCGCCAGACCCCGCCTTACAACCCGTACGAAGCCATTGTCATGCTCGTAGGACGTCGGCTCATCATCCCCGGAAAACAACGCCACCAAGCGTCCGGCGTCGTCGTACTGATACGCCGTCACCGCCCCCAGCGGATCCTGCTTAACCGTCAGCCGGCCTTTAGCGTCGTAGGATTTGAAATGCTGGGCACCGTCCGGATCAATCCGCTGCACCAGCCGCGCCCGGTCGTCATGGGCGTACACTTCCTGACTGCCATCGGCGTTATGCAGCGTGACCCGGCCGTCGTCCCCCCAGGCATACCGCGTGTCCGTCTGGGAAAAACTGGCCCAATGCCGAACACATCGCGCAGCCTTGCCAGCCCGTTCCCACGCCCAGAAGAAACTCGCCCCACCGGCCAAGCCCCGCTCAAGAATGACGTGCTGATCGTCGTAGCGATAAACCTCGCTTTCACCTACCGCATTGGTCGCCGAGACCAGTCGGCCAGCATCGTCATAGGCGTAGGAAACAATGCTCTGCTCAGTAATCCAGACATACGGACCACGGTCTTCGGCCCGCTGCACCTGGTAGTCCACCGCCACGA
>NZ_FKLB01000039.1:0-16704 GCF_900067035.1 Pseudomonas sp. 1 R 17 | reverse complement strand
GCACGGCACGTCGCCCCGGTTGCGGGCGGTCGAGGCTGGCCATGGCGAGCGCCTGGGGCAAATCGCTGAAACGCTGGCGCAGGGTTTGGGCTCTTTGCCAGGTCTGTTCATGCTGGGGATGGCTGTCGCGCCAGTGCTGCAAGGCGGCGTGATCGCCCTCGGTGGCCGCGCCGGATTCGAGCAGCGCCAGCCACTGGGCGGCGGCGCGCGCGACGTCGCGGCTCACAGCTCCACCAGCAGGCAATGCTCGTAGGCCTGGGCCATGTAGCGCTTCACCGTACGTTCGGACACGTCAAGGCGCTCGGCAATCTCGCGGTAACCCAGGCCTTCCAGCTGGCTCCATAGAAACGCACGGCGCACCAGCACGGGCAAGCCGTCGAGCAATTCATCCAGGGCTTGCAGGGTTTCCAGCACCAGCCAGCGCTGTTCGGGCGACGGCACACAGGTGTCGGGCAAGGTAGCCAGGGCATTCAGATACGCCTGTTCGAGGCTGCGGCGCTGATGGAAATTCACCAGCAGGCGCTTGCCCACTGTCACCAGGTACGCCCGGGGTTCCTGCATCTGCGCAATCGGCTGCGCACTGGCAAGCACCCGCAGGAACGTATCCTGGCTCAGGTCGGCCGCATCCCAGGCATTGCCCAGGCGTCGCCGCAGCCAGCTTTCCAGCCAACTGCGATGGTCACGGTACAAGCTCGATAGCGTCAGTTCAGGAGCGTGCGTGGGGACAACAGCATCATTCATGGCAACAACCTGCACGGCGCGACTGAGTCTCAAATGAGATTCATTCTATTTAATATCGTGCCGGGACACCATGATCTTTTCAACTTCGCGTTTATACAGACGCCTCGGCATCAAACACGTGCCCACGCCCCACGACACTGCCTGGCACCAACAGCGCCCCAGGCGCCAGCACCGCGTTAGCGCCGATCCGACATTGATCCCCCAGCAACGCGCCAAACTTGTCGCAACCGCAGCGCTGCAATACCCCGTCGACCCGCACCAGCACTTCCTTGTCGTCCCGCTCGTTGCGGTAGTTGGCGACGATACTTCCCGCCTCGAGGTTGACCCCATGGCCCAGCACTGAATCACCGACAAAGTTGAAGTGGGCCAGCTTGCTGCCACTGAACATGAAGGTGGTTTTCAGTTCGGCGCCGGGGCCGATGATGCAGTGCTCATCCACCCAGCAACCACCCCGCAGCAGCGAGCCGCTGGCGATAAAGCAATGGGCGCCGATGATCAGGGGCGGCTTGAGCAAGGCACCGGGTTCGACGATGGCGGTACGGTGGATGGCGACTTCGTCCTTCACGCTGTACTCGTCGGCCGGCAGTTCGGCGAGCATCTGGCGAACAACGGCCGGCGCCTGGGCGACCAGGGCCCAGGGCGCCAGGCCGGCCCACGGGGCCAGGGGGGATTGAGCAAGGTTGGCGATGTAGTCGGTGAGTCGAATCAAGGTCGAGCCCTCACGTGGTCAGAGACAGTCAAGAAAACCCACATTGGCGATCATTCGACCTCGAGTACAGCACTTCCAGGCCCTCGCCTCTCACAGACCGCGCTTGCGCAGCCACTGCAAAAAGCCCTTCTTCACCGGCACCACCGGCGCGTCCTGGGTCAGGACCTGGGCGGCATGCAGGCGGAATTCCAAGAGTGCCTTCATCGCCTCGCTAATGTCGCGGCGCGCGTCCAGGCACGGTTTCAGGTATTCGTTCTCGATGCGGTACAGCGTGCAGAACGTCTTGGCGGAAAAGTCCGCCAGCACGGCCTGGTCGGACAGGATCCCGGCCTCGCCAATCACTTCTCCCGGCCCCATGCGCCCGGCTTCGAATACATGGCCGCCCTTGGTCAACATCACCGAGACCACGCCGGACTCGACGATAAACAAATGATCACTGACCTCCCCCGCCGGCAGGATCATCTCGCCGGCGCGGTAGGTGTGCAGGGTCATGTTCTGGCTGAAGGTGTCTTTCTCTTCCTGGCGCAGGGTGGAGAAAATCGATGAACGCTCCAGCAACGCCCGCGCGGCGGACATGGCCGGCGGCGCGCTGCTTTCGGTGGCGGACAGCACAGCCACGCCCGCCGCTTGCAGGTGCCGGAACGCCAGGTCATAGAGCTGGTTGCGCACCTCGCGCTTGAGGGCCATGGCTGGCACGAAGCCGCTGATTTCATACTCCACGCCGCCACTGGCAGAGGTCTTGAACGCCACGCTCGGCGCCGGCTTGGCCAACAGTGGCCGACACCCCTGCATCGCACGCTCCAGCGCCTCGATCACGGTTTGCGGGCGCGCATGGGGGCTGACCTGCAGGCTGACCGCCAGGCCGAACATATCCGCCGGGCGCGAAAAGTTGATGATCTTGGCCTTGGCCGCCAGGGAGTTGGGGATCACCGCCAGGCTGCCCTGGGAGGTTTGCAGGCGCGTGGCACGCCAGTCGATGTCGGTGACCCGCCCTTCGGTACCGTCGATGGAGATCCAGTCGTCGATCTGATAAGGCTTGGTGGTGTTGAGCACGATCCCAGAAAACACATCGCTCAGGGTACTTTGCAACGCCAGGCCGACGATGATCGCCACCGCACCGGAGGTGGCCAGCACTCCCTTGACCGGCAGGTCGAGCACGTAGGCCATGGCGGCGATGATCGCGATGAGGAAAATCACCGCGCCCATCAGGTCCTGCAACAATCGCCCGGTGTGACCCACCCGCTGCATCATCACCGCGCCCAGCAACACCGTCAGCGTGCGCGCCGCAAACAGCCACCAGCCGATCTGCAAGGCCGTGGCGGCCAGGTGCAAGGCGGTACTGTCGGCATAGGGCGCAAGTTGCATGGGGTTCATGCCGTCGTTGAACAGCACGGCACTGAACACGGCAAAAATCGCCAACCGCGCAGCCAGCTTCCAATTGGCCAGGTCGGCAGAGATCAGGCGCCACACGGCGATGTCGATAAAGATCAGCGCCACGGCGCACAACATCGGGTGATCAGCGATAAATGAGGGCATCCAGGCGACTCCAGGGCGAATGACGGGAAGATCGCATGAAATGGGGGTTGCGCAAACAAAATGTATTGCTGCGCAACGGTGGTGAACGGGCTTGTTGTGGTGAGCGGGCTTGCCCCGCGCTGGGGCGCGAAGCGGCCCTGAAACCATCTGCCTCGGAACGTCTGGAAAACCGCGTCGAGTTTATTGGGGCTGCTGCGCAGCCCAGCGCGGGGCAAGCCCGCTCACCACAACAAGTCGGCTTGCCACCACCACTCAACTCACCCCTGAAAACCTGCATCCACAGGTTTTCAGGTGATCCGTCAGGCCTGCATCCGCCCAAACTTACCCGATTGGAAATCCGCAAACGCCTGGTGAATCTCCTGCTCGGTATTCATCACAAACGGTCCATGCCCAACGATAGGCTCGTCAATCGGTTCGCCGCTGAGCAGCAGGACCTTGGCGTCGTCGTTGGCCTCCAGGATGAGTTGGCGGCCATCGCGGTCGAACAACGCCAGTTGGCCTTGGCGTGCGACGTCTTCGCCATTGACCAGCACCGTGCCGCGCAGGATCACCAGGGCAGTGTTGCGCCCGGCGTGCAGGTCGAGGGTGACGGGCTTGCCGGCGTTGAGGCGCAGGTCCCACACATCGATCGGCGTGAAGGTGCGCGCCGGTCCCTGGGTGCCGGCGAATTCACCGGCGATCAGGCGCAGGTGGCCGGCGTCGTTGGCCAGGGGCAGCACGGGGATATCGCCGTCGACGATGGTCTGGTAGCCCGCGTCGGCCATTTTGTCCTTGGCGGGCAGGTTGACCCACAGTTGCACCATCTCCAACGCACCGCCGCTGCGGGCGAAGGCGGCGGAGTGGAACTCCTCGTGGAGGATGCCCTTGGCGGCGGTCATCCATTGCACATCGCCCGGGCCGATTTTGCCGCCGGCGCCGGTGGAATCGCGGTGTTCGACTTCGCCATCGTAGACGATGGTCACGGTTTCAAAACCGCGATGGGGGTGCTGGCCGACGCCGCGACGCTGGTCTGTCGGGTTGAAATCGGCCGGCCCGGCGTGGTCCAGGAGCAGGAATGGGCTGATGTGCTTGCCCATCGAGTCGTAGGAAAACAGCGTACGCACGGGAAAGCCGTCGCCGACCCAATGGGCGCGAGGGCTGGTGTAGATGCCGATGAGTTTTTTCATGGTAGTCCTCCAAAGTGCATACACCTTAAAACTCGCAGCAATTCGGCGCTAGACGGTAAAAATAACCTTGATCGTCCTACCGGCAGGACGATCTACGACTGCAGCCTCACAAAAACAGCGTTAATGATAATGACTCGTAGTAATATCCGCCCTCTCCCGCTCAACCCTCGAGGGCTGCAATGCCGTTTGCCCCTGCGCCTGCCGCACCGCGCGTACTGGTGGTGGATGACCACCGCAAGATTCGTGAACCCTTGGCCACGTACCTGCGACGTTACACCTTTGAGGTGCGCACCGCTGAAGACGCGGCCGGCATGTGGCAATTGCTCAAGACCCAGGCGTTCGATGTGGTGGTGCTCGACGTGCTGCTGCCGGATGGCGATGGCTTTGAGTTGTGCAACCAGTTGCATCGGCGCAGCAACACCCCGGTGATCCTGCTGACCGCCCGCGACACTGCCGCCGACCGCATACGCGGCCTGGACCTGGGTGCCGACGATTACGTCACCAAGCCGTTCGAGCCCCGGGAGCTGGTGGCGCGTATCAACAGCGTGCTGCGCCGTCAGGGCCGCGCGACCGGCCCCACCGCGCCCGGCACTGGCGCACGGGCCTATGAGTTTGCCGGCTGGCACTTCAGTGTGACCAGCGCCACCTTGCGCCGCGACGGCAGCCCGGCCATCCAGCTCAGCACTGCCGAAAGCCGGCTGTTGCAAGTGTTCCTCGCCCACCCCAACACCCTGTTGCCCCGCGAACGCTTGATCGACCTCACCGCCGCCGCCGACAGCGATGTCAGCGACCGCGCCATCGACCGGCAAGTCAGCCGCCTGCGCCGCAAGCTGGCCCAGGGCGATGCCACCCCGGAACTGTTACGCACCATCTGGGGCGGCGGTTATCTATTGGCCGCCGAGGTCAGCGAATGTACGCCCTGAACCGGCTGTGGCCGCGGACCCTGGCACGGCAGTTGAGCCTGTTGTTGCTGCTGGCACTGCTGGCGTCGAACGCCATTGCGATGTTGTTCCTGCAGCGCACCGGCAGCCTGATCCACCCGCTGTCGCGCAGTTTCAGCCTGGAGCGCCTGGGGATTGCCCATCACACGGCAATCGACCTGACCTCGAGTGAAACCGCGCACCTGCTGGCCGGCATGAGCACCGACGACACGCGCTTCTGGATCGGCCCCACGCCGGAGGTGGCGCCGTTTGCGCAACGCCCGGAAGAACAGCGCCTGGCCAACGAGCTGCGCCGCCAATTACAGCTGGATAACGCCGCCGCCATCGGCATGCAGTTGGAACGCATCAGCGGCGCCGACGCCCGCACCCATGTGTTCAGCCCCGCCGGCTGGGCGCCGTTGCGCCTGCGCAGCAGCGTGCCGCTGCCCAACGGTACCTACCTGAATGCCGTGCAATACCCCGCCGGCGCCTATGAATGGGGTCGCGTCCTGGCCTACAGCCTGCCGGTGACGACCCTGCCGGTGCTGCTGATCGTGATGTTTTTCATTGCCCGCGTGGTGCGCCCGATCAAGACCCTGGCCAAGGCCACCGAGCGCGTCAGCCGCGGTGAATGGATCGCCCCGCTGCCGGAAACCGGCCCACAGGAAGCCCGCGACCTCACTGCCGCCTTCAACACCATGCAGGCCAACCTCGCACGGCATGTCGAAGGCCGCACGCGGATGCTCGCAGCGGTCAGCCATGACTTGAATACGCCGATCACCGAACTGCGCCTGCAAGTGGAATTGCTGGAGCCCGGCGCAGCCCGCGATGACATGCTCGAAAGCCTCGCGGAATTGAGTGCCATGGTGCGTGAAACCCTGAATTTCGTGCGCGATGACACGGTGCAGGAACCTACCGCTACGACTTCATTGAACGACCTGCTGGATGACCTGGCCAAGCGTTACCAACGCCTTCAGCAGCCCGTCACCTGGGCCGGCGCACCGCCCTTGCTGCTGACCTGCCGCCCGCTGGCGCTCAAACGTGCACTGACCAACCTGATTGACAACGCCCTGCGCCATGCCGGCGATGCCGACCTGAGCCTGGTTCGCGAGGACAACGGCTGGCTGCGCATCGAGATTCTCGACCACGGCCAAGGTCTACCCGAGGCGTGGTTGAGCAAAGTCTTCGAGCCCTTCGTACAACGGGGTGTCAGTGACGGCGGCGTGGGGCTGGGCCTGGCGATCGCACGGTCGTGCATCCAGGCCCATGGCGGTGAACTGGTCTTGGAGAATCGCCCACCGGCCGGCCTGTGCGCGGTGGTGCGATTGCCCACCGCGCTCTAGAAGTTGAGCGTGGCGCCCATCCACAGGGTGCGGCCGTAGTTCACCGTGCCATAGGTTTCATCGTCCAGGCGCTTGTCGGTGAGGTTGTTCAGGGAGGCGTTGAGGGTCAACGAATCGCTCACGTCATAGGAGCCGCCCAGGTCGGCGGTGGTGTAGCCCGGCGCCGGTTCGTCGGTGGTGATGGTGTTGCCGGTTTCCTCGCCGTAGTAGCTCAGCGAAGCCCAGGCCTGGGTGCGATCGTTAATGGTCCACTCGGTACGCACATTGGCTTTTTGCTCAGGGGTGAGGGCCAGGGGCGCGCCTTTGTTGGCGCCGCTTTTCTGCTCGGAGTCAGTGTAGGTGTAGTTGGCTTTGAGCAGCACGCTGGGGTTGATGTCCCATTGGCCGTTGAGCTCAACGCCCTGGATGATCGCCTTGTCGACGTTGACCCGCTCCATGATGGTGTAGCCGTTCCAGCGCCGGTCGGTGGTGACGGTGGAAAGCTTGTCCTGGAAGTCGTTGTAGAACAGCGTCACGCCGCCGGACAGGTTGTCGCGGTTGCTCCACAGCGCCGAGACTTCATAGTTGGTGCTGGTCTCGGGCTTGAGGTCCGGGTTGCCGAACATCACGAAGCGGTTGCGGCGCAGGTAGGCGTAATCCTCGACGACCGCACGCAGCTCGGGGGCCTTAAAGCCACGTGCAACACCGCCCTTGAACGTCCACTGCTCGGTGGCGCGCCACACCCCGTAGACCCGCGGGCTGAGGTGGGCGCCGTACTCTTCGTGCTCATCCAGGCGCAGGCCGGTGGTCAGGGCGAAGCTGTCGGTCATCGACCACTCGTTTTCCGCGAACAGGGCTTTTTGCACCACCGAGAATTTATAGTCGACGCGGTCACCGAGGCCCTGGTTCCAGTCGGTGAGCTCGCTTTTATTCCATTGCACGCCCACGGTGCTGACGTTATGGGCGGTGGGCACCACCAGCTTGGCGTCAAACACGCTGTTCTTGATCTCGGGTTTGCGCCCGTAGATGTCAGTCTGCGCCGGTGTCGCCTTGCCTTCACGGCTGGAGGTTTCCTGGGACAAGGCAATGTCCGAGGTGGCCCAGCCCCAGCGGCCCTGGTGGGACAGCGACCAGTGATCGCGGTTGTTTTCCTGTTCGCGGGTGGCCCAGTTGGCGCTCATGCCGTCGCCATTCTTCAAGCGCGTGGCGCCGGCTTCCAGCAGGATGTCGTGGTCGATAGTGGGGGTGAAGGCCAGGCGCGCGGTGAGGTCCCGGTGGTCAGCCTTGCTGAAGCCATTGGTCTGCTCGATGTCGTCATCGGCCTGGCGATCCAGGTAGCGGCCCCACACCTGCAAACCGAGGAAATCTTCCTTGAGCGGACCACTGAGGTAGAACTGGGTCTGGCGTGCATTACCCTGGTCACTGTGCTGACGCGCCGAGTAGTCATACCCGATGGAGCCGCCCCAGGTCGGTGAGACCTTGCGCGTAATCACGTTGATCACCCCGCCGATGGCATCCGAGCCGTACAGTGACGACATCGGCCCGCGCACCACTTCAATCCGCTCGATGGCCGCGGCGGGTGGCACAAAGCTCTGTTCGTAGCCACTGTTGCCGTTGACCCGCGATTCCCGCGCACTCTGGCGCTTGCCGTCGACCATGATCAGGGTGTAGTCGGCCGGCATGCCCCGGATGGAGATGTCGGTTTCATTCGCTCCGCCGTTGACGGTCACGCCTTCCACATCTTTAACCGCGTCGCCGAGGTCGCGGTAGGACTTGCGACGCAGCGCCTCGCCATCGATCACGGTGACCGAGGCCGGTGCGTCTTCCGCACTTTGCGCAAAACCGGATGCAGTCACCACTACATCATTGAGTTCCAGTGCAACAGGCTCATCGGCGTGGGCATGAAGACTGGCGGCAACCAGCAGGGCCAGGGGCGAGAAACGAAAAGCAGGCAGCATGGGCGAAGACCTTCGGATTAGACTCAAAAGAGAATCGTAATCATCCAGCCCCGAATAACTTGGACAAAGTGTGACAGCTCAAGCCGCCGCGACCTCTGCGGTACGGCGCTCACGCAACAGATGGAAGGCCACGAAAGCCGTCACGGCAAAACACGCCTGGATCACGATCATCGGTGTTGCACTGCCGTCACGCAGATGGCTCAGTAACAGGCCGCTGCAGGTCGCGCCGAACATCTGCGCAAAGCCCATCAAGCCGGCCGCCAAACCGGCACGGTGAGCGTTGGGCATGACCCCTCCGGTCACAGACCCGGGCAATACCAGGCCGCCGCCGAGGGTCGCCAGCGCAATGGGAATATCCAGGCCCAGCACCGACAGGCCAAACAGCGCATAAATCACCAGTGCGGCAATCCCGCCCATGGCTACCAGCGTCACGCCCATCGCCACAATCCGTTGCGGCCCCAGGCGCTGGATGTTGCGTCGGGTGTAGGTGGAACCGATGATCAGCATCGACACGATCAGGCCAAAATTGATGCCGTACTCCAGGCTGCTCAAGCCCAACAGATTGATATACACCGCCGAGGAACCGGCGATCACCGCGAACATGGCGCCATAGGTACACGCCAGCGCCACGGCGAACGCGCGGTACTGGCGGCCCTTGAGCAGGTCCAGGTATTGCCCGCCGAGGGTGCGCCAGTGGCCGGCCTTGGGGTCGAGGAAGTGGTTGCTCTCGCGAAAGAACAGCAGCGCCAGCAGCAGCACCCCACTGCCAATCACCAGTGCCAGCAGGATCGGCGCACGCCAGCCCAGCAGCTTGATCAGCAGGCCGCCGACCATCGGTGCGACGACGATGGCGTACAGCATGCCGATCATGGTCAGCGCCAGCGCCGGCCCCGCCTCGGCCTTCCACACGTCACGCACCACGGTACGCGCCAGTACCAGCGCAGCGCAGGCGCCGAGGCCTTGCACGACGCGAGCGGCGATAAATTGCTGGATGTCATTGACCAGCAGCATCGACAAGGTCGCCAGCACATACAGCAACAGCCCGCCGAGCAGCACCGGACGGCGGCCGATGCGGTCCGACAGCGGGCCGAACAGCAGTTGCCCCAGGCCAAAGGCGGCCACGAACGCCGACAGGGCCATCAGTGCCGACCCCGGTGGCGCCAACAGGGCGTGCTCGATCAGACCCAAGCCTGGAATGATCAATTGGGTCGAGACTTCACCCAGCGCCGTCAAGGCCACCAGTAAAAACAACAAGCTTCGCGATGGGGCCGGGGCGTTCGACATGGGGATTATCCGAGGCTGGATTTATTTATATTTCGACCATAATATGCGTAAAAAATTATGTCCATAATTTTTTGCCCAATGGTAATCCCCGGAGCCCGACATGATCCCTCTCCCCTCGCGCCTTCTCACGCCCCTGGCCCTGTTGATCATCCTCAGCGGCTGCAACAGCCAGGCCGACACCGCCGCCCAAGCGCCGCAACCGCGTCCGGTACTCGCCGCCAAGGTCGAAGCCGCCGGCACTCAGCAAAGCGCCTATACCGGCGTGGTGGCTGCGCGTACGGAAAGCGACCTGGGCTTCCGGGTCAGCGGCAAGGTCATCGAACGCAAGGTCGACCCCGGCCAGCACGTTTCCCGTGGCGACACCCTGCTGGTGCTCGACATCGGCGACTTCGAGCTGGCCCTGCGTTCGGCGAAAAACCGCGTCAACGCCGCCCAGGCACAACTGCGTCA
Source organism: Pseudomonas sp. 1 R 17 (assembly GCF_900067035.1). Classification (NCBI taxonomy): domain Bacteria; kingdom Pseudomonadati; phylum Pseudomonadota; class Gammaproteobacteria; order Pseudomonadales; family Pseudomonadaceae; genus Pseudomonas; species Pseudomonas sp. 1 R 17. Next base: position 6,618 of record NZ_FKLB01000039.1, on the reverse strand, counting down.
GCGCCGTGACGATGAAAACCGCTACCAGCGCCTGGCCAGTACCGGTGCCGTGTCACGACAGATCTTCGACCAGTCGGCGACTAACTTGCGCGTGGCCGAGGCCGAGTTGGCCGCGGCGCAATCCGACGCCAGTCAGATCGAGAACCGCCGCACTTATTCGGTGCTCAAGGCCGATGGCGACGGCATCATCACCGACGTGCGGGTGGACCGCGGCCAAGTGGTCGCCGAAGGGCAAATCGTCGCGCGCCTGGCCCATGACGGTGCCCGCGAAGCCATCGTCAACCTGCCGGAAAACCAGCGCGACCAGGCCGCGCAAAAAGCCCTGGCCTTCCCCTTCGGCGCCCCGGACCAGGCGGTGACGGCGACCTTGCGCGAACTGTCGGCCAGCGCCGATCCCACCACCCGCACCTACCGCGCCCGTTATGTGCTGCACGGTAACGTCGAGCGCTTCGCCCTCGGCTCGACCATCACCGTGCGCCTGCAAGGCGACGGCCAGGCACAACAAACCCGCGTACCGATCGGCGCCTTGCACGATGCAGGGCAAGGCACCGGTGTGTGGTTGATCGGCGCGGATGACAAGGTCAGCTTCGCCGCCGTCAAGGTCGCCAGCCTCGGCCAGGAAGACGCCCTGCTCAACAGCGGCGTGAACCCCGGCCAGGTCGTCGTCGCCCTCGGTGCGCACCTGTTGCACGGTGGCGACGCGGTGCGCCTGTTGCCCGCCCAGGTGCTGGCCCTCAACCGCAAACAGGACCAATGAGCATGCGCGGCATCAACCTCTCGGAACTGGCGGTCAAGCACCGCGCAGTCACGCTGTTTTTGATCATTGCGATCCTCGCCGCCGGGATCTTCTCGTTCGGCAAACTGGGACGCGCCGAAGACCCCTCGTTTACCGTCAAGGTCATGACCATTACCGCCGCCTGGCCCGGCGCCACTGCCCAGGAGATGCAGGAGCAGGTGGCCGACCGCCTGGAGAAGCGCCTGCAGGAACTGGACTACTACGACCGCGTCGAGACCATCGCCCAGCCAGGCTTTGTGTCGATGCGCATGACCTACAAGGAGTCCACGCGCCCCAGCGAAATCCAGGAGCTGTTCTACCAGACGCGCAAAAAACTCAGCGATGAAGCCGCGAGGCTGCCCAACGGGGTGATCGGGCCGTTCTTCAACGATGAATATTCCGATGTGTACTTCGCCCTGTACGCCCTGGAGGCCGAGCACTTGCCCCATCGGCAACAGGTGCAGATGGCCGAGGAGTTGCGCCAGGGCCTGCTCAACCTGCCGGGGGTGAAGAAGGTCAATATCCTCGGCGAGCAGGCCCAGCGGATTTTTGTCGAGTTCTCCTATGAGCGCCTGGCGACCCTGGGGATCAAGCCGGAGCAGATCTTCGCTGCCCTCGCCGCGCAGAACGCCGTGGCCCCGTCAGGTTTTGTCGAAACCGCAGGCGCGCGCGCCTATATCCGTATCGACGGTGCCTTCGATAGCCTGGCGCTGATCGAAAACGTGCCCCTGGAAGTCAACGGTCGCGTGCTGCGCATTGCCGATGTAGCCAGCGTCAGCCGCGGTTATGAAGACCCGCCCAGCTACCGCATCCGCCACCAGGGCGACCCGGCGCTGATGCTCGGCGTGATCATGGAAAAACACTGGAACGGTCTGGAGCTGGACAAAAGCCTCAAGGCCGAGGAAGCCCGGATCCAGGCGGACCTGCCGTTGGGCGTGAACTTCGCCAAAGTCTCCGACCAGGCGAAAAACATCAGCCTGGCGGTGAATGAATTCATGCTCAAATTCTTCGTTGCCCTGGCGGTGGTGATGCTCATCAGCCTGCTGGCCCTGGGCTTTCGCGTCGGCCTGGTGGTGGCGGCTGCGGTGCCGCTGACCTTGTCGGTGGTGTTTGTGATCATGCTGCTCACCGGGCGTGAGTTCGACCGCATTACCCTGGGTGCACTGATCATTTCCCTGGGCCTGCTGGTGGATGACGCCATCATCGCCATTGAAATGATGGTGGTAAAACTGGAGGAAGGTTTTGACCGGGTTCATGCAGCCACCTTCGCCTGGAGCTCCACGGCGGCGCCGATGCTCACCGGTACGCTGGTGACGATCATCGGCTTTCTGCCGGTGGGATTTGCACGGTCCGGTGCGGGGGAATACGCCGGCAATATCTTCTGGATCGTCGGCTTTGCGCTGATCTCGTCCTGGCTGGTGGCGGTGGTGTTCACGCCGTACCTGGGTGTGAAGTTGCTGCCGCAGATCAAACCGGTGCCCGGTGGCCACGACGCGATTTACGCCGGGCGCTATTACCAGAAACTGCGTGATTTGGTCGAAGCCTGCGTACGCAGGCGTTGGCTGGTGACCGGGTTGGTGATCGCTGCCTTTGTACTGTGCGTACTGGGCATGGCCGTGGTGAAGAAACAGTTCTTCCCCAACTCCGACCGTTCCGAGCTGATTCTTGAGGTGTATATGCCGCCCGGCAGTGCCTTCAAGAGCACCGAGGCGGTGGCAGCGCAGTTGGAAAAGGCGCTGCTGCAAGAGCCGCAGACCAGCATGGTCGACACCTATGTGGGCGGTGGTGCACCGCGTTTCTTCCTGTCGCTGAACCCCGAAATGCCGGACCCGGCGTTTGCCAAGCTGATCGTGCAGACGCCGGACTCTCACGCCCGTGACGCCTTGAAGCTGCGCATGCGTGAGCGAATTGCGGCCGGTGAGTTTCCGGCGGCGCGGGTGCGGGTCACCCAGTTGCTGTTCGGCCCGCCGGTGCCCTTCCCCGTGGTGTTCCGCGTGTCCGGCCCCAATGTGGAGGTACTGCGCGGCGTGTCCGAGGACGTGCGCAAGGTCGTTGCCGCCAACGCGCTGACCAAGGACGCCTTTCTCGATTGGGGCGAGCGCACCAGCGGTTATCGCCTGGTGCTGGATCAAGACCGCCTGCGCCTGCTCGGTTTTACCCCCAACGAGGTCAAATCCCAGCTCAACGCCTTGCTCAGCGGCAACCCGATCACCGAAGTGCGTGAGGGCAACCGCACCGTGTCCGTGGTCGCCCGCGCCCAGGGCAACCAGCGCGAGAACCTCGGCAACCTCAACAACATGACCCTGACCAACAGCGCCGGCACGTCGGTGCCCCTGGCCCAGGTCGGGCAGTTCCAGGCGGTGATGGAAGAGCCGATCCTCAAGCGCCGCAACCGCGCGAGCACCGTGGAAGTGCGTGCCGACATCATCGACGGCGTGCAACCGCCCGACGTGGAAATGGCCGTGTACAAAGACCTGCAACCGCTGATCGCCCGGCTGCCGGCCGGTTACCGGATCGACATCGGCGGCCCGGTGGAAGAAAGCGCCAAGGCCAACGTTGCGCTGGCGGCGCTGTTCCCGATCATGATCCTGCTGACCCTCACGGTGATCATGTTCCAGGTGCGTTCCTTCGGCGTGATGTTCATGGTCTTCGCCACCGCGCCGCTGGGCTTGATTGGCGCGGTGCCGACCTTGCTGCTGTTCAACCAGCCGTTCGGGTTCAACGCGATCCTGGGCTTGATCGGGATCGGCGGGATCCTGATGCGCAACACGTTGATCTTTACCGACCAGATCCGCCAGAACCAGGAGCATGGCATGGCGATCCACGCGGCGATTGTCGAGGCCACGGTGCGGCGCGCGCGGCCGGTGATATTGACCGCGCTGGCGGCGGCGCTGGCGTTTATTCCGCTGACGTTGTCGGTGTTCTGGTCGTCCCTGGCATTCGTGCTGATTGGCGGGGTGGTGGTGGGCACGGTGTTGACGCTGTTGTTTCTGCCGGCGCTGTGCAGCCTGGTGCTGGGGCGGGAGAAGACAAAAATTGTCGAAACGCCCCACGTAAGCGCCGGATAAGCGCTACTCCCCTGCCCTGAAAACCGCTGCAAAGTCCCTCGCCTGAATACACAGTGCGAGGGATTGCAGATGGTGGTTTTCGTTAAAGCCCCGGTTGAAGGGGCTGTTTCATGATCGAGGTGACCCGCCAAGCCATTGGCTACCTGGTGCTGGCCGCCATGGATTCAAAGACGCGGGACGTCGAATCCGTTCTCAGCGACTTCGGGCGCTGCCTCAATACCTACGAGACCTGGGCGGAAAGCTTCTTTAGCTTTTCGGCCCTGGATATCGAACAGGTCTTCAAGGTCGGGGATGAAGTGGCGCTCATCGCGCCGATCAACCGCGCCATCCTTCCCAGCAGCACGACCGCAATGTGCCAGGCAAACGGCACGTTGACCCTGGTGCATATGTTCCAGAGCGCTCGGTTCGTGCCCATTGGCAATACGCCCGTGATGGTGCAACGCATCGATCCAGAGGGCGGCCCCCTGGGCGAGCCGATCCACAAGACCATCGGCCCCAGCGGCATCCTCGAAATCACCGAGTGTGATCGCAACCAGCAGTACCGGGTCAGCTTCTACCCCAACGTCTCCAAAGACCATTTCAAGGCGCTGTATGCCTCTTATCAGTCGGTTATCGCCCCGCTGGACAGTTGGTTGCGCAGTGAATGGGAGACCACCTTCGAACCGTTGTGGAAGGGTTACTCCGAAGCCAGCTTCCCCAAGCGCTACCTCGCCCTGCATCAAGCCTATGCCCGCGGCTTCGGCGAAGCGCTTTATTCACTCTGGGACACTGTCAAGCAGCTGTTTCAGTGGCTTGGCGACCCGCTGGCTTATGCCGAACAACTGTTGCACTACCTGTCAGCGGACAAACTTGAAAAGCTGCTGAGCCTCGGCGCCGACGCCCTCGCCAAGGGCTTGTTGGTGCTCAGCGACGAGCCGCTGCTGTTCATCTATCTGTCGGCAATGGTCAGCTGGATGCGTCTGTTGCCACCGCCCTATATGAACGAGTTGCTCGGGGAAATCAGCGCCGACGTATTGATCAACTTGTTGCTGTGTCTCGCCACTGCCGGGATGGGGATGGCGGTTCGAATAAGTACCAACGTGCTGGGCGGCATCAAGTCTCAACGTGCGCGCCGATGGTTGGAACGCATGGCTGGGCAGTTCGGAAAATCGCCCATGGATGAGCATGTCGAGCTCGCCAAACCGGTTCTGCTGGGTGGCCCTGCGACGTCGATCAAGACCATCCCGGTTGCGCCGTTGAAGGCGGGGGAGCATGTGGTTTCGAACCCGGTGCCGGCGGTTCGCGGGAAGACTCAGCAGACGGTGTTGGTCAGGCAGGAGCCTGTCGATGATGTTCCAGTTTCAGGGAAGAACCCGAATGGGGATGCGACGGCATCTTCGGATAAGACCGTCACCAACGGCTGCCCGGTGTCGATGGTTACCGGGGAGGAATTGCTCACCCTCACCGACGGCACGTTGGATGGAATTTTGCCGTTCGAGTGGACACGGTTATATCGCACCAGTGCGGTGGAAGTGGATGTCGGGTTGGGGTTTGGCTGGAGTCATTCGCTGGCGCATCGGCTTGCGGTGTCGGGCGATTCGGTGGTGTGGACGGACCATGAGAATCGCACTACTTCATTTCCGATGCCGACCGTTGCTCGACCCGCCATCACCAATAGCCTGGCCGAAGCAGCGATCTATTTGGGCGCATCGCCGGACGAACTGGTGCTGTCCCAGGCGTCGCGGTTTTATCACTTTCGCGACGGTGTGCTGGTCTCGATCAGCGATGCGTACGACAACCGGCTGCGGATTTTTCGGGATTTTCTGGGGCGGATCGAGCGGCTGGATAACGGTGCGGGGTGTGCGCTGTTCCTGCGCTATGAATCGGACCGCATCGTGGCGGTGGACTACCAGGTGCAGCGGGCCGAAGACCGTGGTCCGTATGTCTGGATTACTGAGCAGAGCATTGTTTCCTACGCCTATGACGACGCTGGCCGACTGGTCTCGGCGACCAATGCGGTAGGTGAAAGCGAGGTTTATCGCTACGACGATCAGCACGTCATTCTTGAACGTGGACTGGCCGGTGGGGCGAGTTTCTTTTGGGAATGGGAACGGTCCGGCAAAACGGCGCGATGTGTTCGGCATTGGGCCAGTTTTTCCCAGATGGATACGCGGTATGCCTGGGGGGACGACGGCCGTGTCACGCTGAATAACGCCGATGGCAGTCAGGAAGTGTATGTCCATGACGACCGGGCGCGGCTGGTGCAGCGGATTGATCCGGACGGTGCCCAGCATTTCAAATCCTACGATGCTAAAGGCCGGCTGACGGTTGAGCAGGATCCGCTGGGGGCGGTGACGGCGTATCAGTATGACGAAGCCGGACGTTTGGTGGCGTTGTTTCCGGGGGATGATGAGCCAACAACCTACGAGCATGACAACGGGTTCGTACGGGTTGTAAGGCGGGGTCTGGCGGTCTGGAAGTACGAGCGCAATGACCAGGGCGACGTCATTCGTAAGATCGATCCCGATGGTCATGTCACCGACTACAGCTATGACAAATACGGGCAACTGATTGGGGTTTGGTACCCGGACCACAGTTGTCAGCGGCTGGTGTGGAATGAGCGGGGGCAACTGGTTGAGGAGCAGTTGCCCAACGGCGGGATCAAGCGTTATCGCTATGACGATCTTGGCCGGCAGCTTGCCCGCGAGGATGAGCATGGCGCGCTGACCCAGTATCAGTGGGACAGCGTGGGTCGCTTGGTTCGCGTCGTATTACCAGGCGGTGCATGTCGGGAAT
>NZ_FKLB01000049.1:0-24360 GCF_900067035.1 Pseudomonas sp. 1 R 17 | reverse complement strand
TGGGCTGCGAAGCAGCCCCAAAACCAGCCTCTACAGAGTGTCTGATACACCGCGTTCTTCTTTCCTGGGGCTGCTTCGCAGCCCAGCGCGGGCGGTGCGACGATTCGACAAGCCCGCTCACCACAACAGCTCTATCTGCCGGGGGGACAGCGTTTAGACAAAGTTGTGTAGATACCTATGCCCCTCCCACATGGGTGCTGTGTTGCTCAAACAGTTATCGAACAACTCAAGGCCGCTGTGGTTTCACCGAGGTGCCGAAGGTATTGCCCATGCGCACGCTGGTCGCCGCCGGGGTGGCCAGGCCGACCTTGTTCGGCTGGCGTTTTTCCACGGCAATGCCTTGCGCCTCGCGGTTTTTCTTCGCGGCTTTGGCCGCATTCGTGTCGTTGCCCATCTGCTGGCTCAGGCAGCCATAGTCGGGCGCCTTGTAGCCATCCACCGAGACTTCGGCGCAGTTGCCGGCGTGGGCGTGCAAGGGCAGGGCCGCCCACAGCAACAGGCTGGCGAGGAGCGGTAAGCGTTTCATCAAGGCCTCCTGGCGGGCCCGAGGGGGGGCCGGTTGGTGTACAAGTCTAGTGCAGCGGGCCTCTCGTCACCGTGATGTTTTTTTTGCTATCACCGTAACATCAGGTTCATAAATTGGCCTCAGGATGACGGTTTTCTAGGGCGCGTCGGCCGTGCAGCGATGCAGAGCAGGGGGTGAACAGGGGGGCTGGAGGCGCGCCGTATGCGCCCTGCTCTTGCTGTTGCTGCTGGCCGGTGGTCGCGTCGCGCAGGCGGAGTCATCGCTGCTGCTGTTGAACCTGCCGGCGCAGGACCTGGAACATGCACTGCAAGCGTACAGCCGCGCCACCGGAATGGCGGTGCTGGTCGACCGCGAACTGACGCGGGGCCGGCGTTCCATCAGTGTGCGCGGGCGTTTTACGGCGCAGGAGGCTCTGGCGATGTTGCTGACGGGGAGTGGCCTGATGGCGCGTTATGCACGCGATGATGCGTTCACCTTGCAGTTGCCCGCGGTCAGCCAGCCGTCTGCCACCCGTGGTGCGGCGGCACGCAACGCCGCTCGGATCAACAACAGCTACGCCACGGCCTTGCAGCAGGCCATCGAGGCCAGCCTGTGCCGCTCGCCGCTGACCCGGCCCGGCAGTTTCCGCGCGCTGGTACAGGTGTGGGTCAACCCCCAAGGGCTGATCGAACACAGTCGGTTGGTCAGCTCCACCGGCGACGAACAACGCGATGAAGCACTGGTACGCAACCTGGGCACCACGCGGGTCGAACGACCGGCACCGAGCTCGCTGCGTCAACCGGTGACTTTACTTTTGATGCCCGACACCACAGGAATGCGCATGGAATGCACAGCAGCAAACGGAGCCTGGGGCGGATGAAAAATACCGGGCACAGTACGATGGTCGGCTTGTTCCTGGCCTCCTACGACGACTTCAAGGTACGTTTGCGCAAGCGCCTGGGCTCGGAGGACCTGGCCAACGATGTGCTGCACGAAACCTACCTGCGGGTCGACCGCATGGAAGTGCCGCCCAACCTGGCGCAACCCAATGCCTACCTGTACCGCATGGCCTTGAACATCGCCGCCGACCGCCGCCAGGCCGACGCGCGCCTGCTCACCGGCAGCGAGGTGGAAGAACTGCTGCAAAGCGCCGACGAAGCCCAGGACCCGTCACGGGTGGTGGGCGGCCAGAAAGAAATCCAGTCCCTGGTCAAGGCGCTCTACGAACTGCCGGCCCGCCGCCGCAAGATCCTTATCGCCGCCCGCCTGGAAGAAGCCCCGCACCTGGAAATCTCCCAGCGTTTCGGCATTTCCACGCGCATGGTCGAGAAGGAAATCAAGGCCGCCCTGGGCCACTGCGCCAAGCGCCTGGAAAGAAAAGTGATCCAGCGGTTCGGTCCCGGGGCCGGAAAACCGTCTTAGAGTCGAGTCCCTGATAAAACCGTGAGTATTTGCGCGCTTGAACATTTTTAGCCTCTCCGCCGCCAGCCCCCTGCACGATGAAGCCCGCGACTGGCTGGTCCTGCTGACCTCGGGCCGCGCCACCGTGGCCGATGCCAAGGCGCTCAAGGCCTGGTGTGCGCAAAGCCCCGAGCATGCCCAGGCGTTCGAGCAGGCCAAGGCGATGTGGCAGCAACTGACCCCGGCCCTTGAGCAAGTCTCGCAACCGCGCAGCTTTGGCCGCCGTGCATTCCTGGGCGGCGCGATTGCCGCATCGGCCGCCATGCTCATGGTGCAGGTCGGCTCCCCCGGTGGTTTTGCCGGCCTCACCGCGGACTATCGCACCGAAGTCGGCGAACAGCGCCAAGTGCTGTTAAGCGACGGCGTCAGCCTGGAACTCAACACCCAGACGCGCGTCAGCCGCGTGGGCCAGGGGCTTGAATTGCTCGAAGGCGAAGTCGAGGTGATCGCCCATTCCGCACAACCGCTCAAGATGCTGGCGGGCGAAGGCTGGGTGAGCGCGGCGCAGGCACGTTTCAATCTGCGCAACACCGACCGCACGGTGTGCGTGACCTGTATCGAGGGCTGGCTGTCGGTGGCCCTGGCCGGGCGCAGCGTGCGGCTGGAGAGCGGCCGGCAACTGAGCTACGGCGTGGCCGGCCTGGGCGAACCGGTGGTGGTGGACACCCAGGCGGTCGTGGCCTGGCGCGAACAGGTGCTGGTCTTCAACAACGCCACCCTGGCCACGGTGGTGGACGAAATCAACCGCTACCGGCCGGGGATGCTGGTGCTGCTCAACAAGCAACTTGGCCAACGGCGCGTACAGGCGCGGTTCAGCCTGCAGCAGCTGGCGGGGGTGGCGCTGTTGATCCGGGATGCGTATGGCGCCAAATGCACGCAACTGCCGGGTGGGGTGGTGTTGTTGAGTTGAGGCCTGCCGCTCGTCGGGTAACTCCGATTTTTACGCTGTAAAAGAGCCGCGATCACCCGTTGTTCTACGCCTGTCGCTTTCAGGTATGCCTGTGTGCTCATGGGCTGAGCGACCGGTCTTTCCCCTCTGACAGACCTCCTTTCTTATCTTCTCTGAATTTTCTCTTTTGTTTGTAGGGGAAGAGATTTTTAACGTATGAAAAAACCAGGAAACACGCTCTTCAAGTCTCACTGCCTATCCGATTTCTTCCTTCGACTTACATTGTTCGGAAGCCTCTGACAGTCCTCGAACGGCTGTGTGACAGGCAGGGCGACGCCGTCAAAAACGCCGAACTTTTTGTAACTTTTCCTCTTTTCCTTAAGCGTTTCAGCCTCGGCAGCATGGGTGCTCTTTCCATTTGAGTACCTGTGTGAGGGTGAAGGGATGCCAGCTGTTTTCCGACCTGCGCTGCTGGGGATGGCGCTGCTTTCAGGTCCGCTTTATGCCGCGTCCACCGTGTCGCCCGGCGACCGTGAACTGGCCCGCGAACGTCAGCAAAAAGTGTTGGAGGAACAGCGTCGCCGCCTTGAGGACCTGCAACACCTGCCGGGCCAGATCACTGCACCAACCGCCCCCGCGCCGCTGGACGACGGCCAGTGCATCACCCTCACGCGCATCAATGTCGAAGGCGCTGCGTTGCTGTCGGCGGCCCAGCGGCAGGCGCTGCTGGAACCCTGGCAGGGGCGGTGCATGGGGGTGCCTCAACTCAACGCAGTGCTCAAAAGTCTCACTGATCATTACCTGCATCGCGGCTACGTCACCACCCGCGCCTACCTGCCGCAGCAGGACCTGAAAAATGGCGAGCTGACCATCATTGTGGTGGAAGGACGCCTTGAAGGACTCGACAGCTCATCGCTGGCCAGCCCGCTGGAGTCCGCCATGACCTTCCCCGGCACCGTGGGTGAGGTGCTCGACCTGCGTGAGCTGGAGCAATGGGTGGATCAGCTGTCGCGCTTGCCCTCGCGCCAGCCGCAGCTTGAGGTCCTGCCGGGGCAGGCGGTGGGCGGCAGTCGCGTGACGCTTAAAGGCGAGCGCTTCAAACCCTGGCGCGTCTCGGCCAACCGTAACAACCATGGCGATACCAGCACCGGTCGCCAGCAGGCCGGTATCGGCCTGGATTGGGACAGCCCCCTGGGCCTGGCGGATCAGTTGAACCTGCGGGCCAACCGCGACACCGTCAGCGACCGCTGGCGCCATTCCCACAGCCAGAACCTGTTCTACAGCCTGCCGTATGGTTGGTGGACCTTCAATTTCAGCCACGGCCAAAGCTACTACCGCACGCGTAACGACCTCTCCGGGTTTGCCTTTGCGCTGTCAGGTGAAACCTCCAGCCAGCAGTTGCGCGCCGAACGCGTGCTGCACCGCGATAACCTGGGCAAGACGGCATTTAACCTGGGCCTGAGCCATCTGCGCACCCGCAACTACCTGGAAGACGCGCTGCTGCGCACCTCCAGCCATCGCATCACTGAGCGTCAACTGGGCTTCAACCATGGCCGCCGAATCGGCAATGCCTTTCTCAATCTCGATGCCGGTTGGCAACAGGGCATCGGTGCCCTGGACGCCCAGCGCGATCTCTCCAGGCAGCGCGGCGCGCCTACCTCGCGCTATCAGAAATACACCCTGACCCTCAGCTATTTGCAGTCCTTTCGCTGGCTGGGCCAGTACTGGAGTGTCGACAGCCTTGCTACCGGCCAACACGCCGAAGACGAACTCTATGGACCACAACGCCTGAGCGTCGGCGGCCTTGGTGCCGTGCGCGGGTTTCAGCAACAGAACCTGTCGGGCAACAGCGGCGGCTACTGGCGCAGCCAGGTGCGCTGGCGCCAACCGGTTGCCTGGGATGCGCTGCGCCCCTGGGTGCACGAAGTGGGCGTGGGCTTTGGCTACGACGTCGGTGTGATCAGCCGCGGCCCGCATAACCCTGAGGTGGCCGGGCGCCTTACCGGCCATGCCTGGGAGTTCAGCGCACGCGGCACTCACCTTGCGGCGTCGCTGGTGCTCGCCCGTTCCCTGGAGCGCCCGGCCGTCGTTGAACGCCGCGAACACCCGATCTACGCCCGAATCGAGCTGTTTTTCTAATAACAACAAGGAACCTTGCCTATGGACGTGCGCAGCCCGTTTCACCAGTGCCTGGCCCTGAGCCTGGCGGGAATCATCTTCCTCAACCCCATTGTTGCCGCCGCCGCAGAGCTGAGCGTGGACCCGGCCAGCCCTGGCACCAGCGTCGGTCATGCACCCAATGGCGTGCCGGTGGTGAATATCGCCGGGCCCAATGGCAGCGGGCTGTCCCATAACCTGTTCACCGACTACAACGTCGGCAGCCAGGGGCTGATCCTCAATAACGCCACCCAGGCCACGCAACACACCCAACTGGGGGGTGTGATCCTCGGCAACCCAGGCCTGCAAGGGCGAGCCGCCAGCGTGATCCTCAACGAAGTCACCGGTGGCAACCGCAGCCACTTGGGGGGCTACACCGAGGTGGCCGGGCAGGCCGCGCGGGTGATCGTCGCCAATCCCCATGGCATCACCTGCAATGGCTGCGGGTTTATCAATACGCCTCGCGCGACATTGACCACCGGCAAGCCAGTGATCGAGGGCGGGCGGCTGGATCACTTTCGCGTAGAGGGCGGCGATATTGCGGTGGAGGGCGCCGGGCTCAATGCACGCAATGTCAGCCAGTTCGACCTGATTACCCGTACGGCCAAGCTGAATGCGCAGTTGCATGCCGACCACCTCACCGTCATCACCGGCCGTAACGATGTCAGCGCCGACAGTTTGCAGGCCCACGCCCATGCCGAGGATGGCCGGGCCAAACCGCAACTGGCCATCGACGCCAGCGCACTCGGCGGGATGTACGCCGGGACGATTCGCCTGGTGGGCACTGAACAGGGCGTAGGCGTAAGGCTGGCGGGCGATATGGCCAGCACCGCCGGCGACATTGTGATCAACGCCAATGGCGGCCTGAGCCTGTCCCACACCACCAGCGTCGGCGCACTCACTGCCAGGGCCGAGTCGATTGACTTGCAGGGGCCGACCTTTGCGATGGGGGATGTCGACCTGCAGGCCCAGGGCGACCTGGTGGTGCGGCAAACCCTGGCCAGTGCCGCAAATGTGAGCGTGGAAGGCACCTCGGTCAGCAACCAGGGCAAGGTTGTCAGTGGCATCCTGGAAGATCGGCGTATCGCGGGCAAACAGCTGACCATCCAGGCCCAGCGCCTGGATAACCAGGGTGAACTCAACGCCAGTGGCCACCTGGAAATCACCAGCGGCAGCCTCGATAACAACGGCCGGATCGCCGCCGACAGCGCGAGAATCGAAGCTCGCCAGACCCTGAGAAATAACGGCCAGGTCGTCACCGCCCGCGAACTGGACATTGTCGCCCATCAGGCCGTCAACCACGCCGGGACGATTCATGCCGAAGGCGATCTGAGCCTGGTCGCCGACACTGTCGAGAACAGCGGCAAGATCGTGGGGGCGGGCAGTGAGCTGAGTATTGCGGCCGGCACGTTCACCAACGCTGGCGAACTGCTCGGCGACCACCATCTGCAACTGCAGATCGATGGCGATCTGAAGAACACCGGCCTCATCGCCGCCAAAGGCGATGCCGTCATCAGCGCATCAAACCTCACCCAAGACCACGGCCAGATCCTCAGCGGTCAAGACATCCAACTGCGCGTGCGCGATGTACTGCACAACCTCGGCGTGCTCAGTGCAGCGCGGCATATGCAGATCAATGCCGCTCAGTTGAATAACCATGGGAGCGTCGGCAGCCAGGGCCATTTCCTGCTCACTGCCAACGTCACCAACACCGGCCTGCTGTTCAGCGGCGGCGACCTGCACGTGCGCGGCGAGCATTTCAGCAACCTCGAAGGTGATCTCTACAGCGTCGGTGATTTCAGTTTCAGCGGCACGCGCTTCAGTAACCTCTCCGGCAGCGTGGAAACCGAAGGCAACCTGCACATCAACGCCCGCGAGTTCGAAAACGCCCGCACCCACCTTGCCCTCGAACGCGAACTGGTCGGCGGCAGCATCCAGTGGGTCTGCGGCCAGCACTGCGACGGCGACGACAGCTTCAAGCGCGGCACCATCTATATCAGCGAAACCTGGCGCGAAACCGCCGCGCCCAACTCCACCCAGGCCGCGCGACTGGTGGCCGGCAAACACCTGAGTATCGACGCGCATACCCTGGAAAACCGCTACAGCCTGCTCGCCGCCAATGGCGACATGCACCTCGCCGCCCACCGCCTTATCAACCAGGGCGCGGCCTCCCAGACCGGTACTTCCAGCACCATCATCGGCACCCCCGGGCGCATCGACAAAGCCCTGTGGGACCAGATGGAGTTCCACGACCTGCCGGCCTTCAACAACGCGCCGTTCGACCCGGTGCGCTTTGCCGAACTCAAGGCACGCTCGACAGGGGAGGGCTTCAGCAACCCCGGCACACTCACGACCTGGCGCGAGGATGGCCGCGCAGTCTATGCCGCCACCCTGCAAGCCGGCGGCAGCCTCAACCTGCAGGCCAGCGAGTACCTGCAAAACGGCACCCTGCGTGAAAACACCCTGGCGCAACTGACGGGCGAAACAGGCCACAACCCCAACGACCTCGAACTGAGCCCTGATCGCCTCAGCGAAGACCTGACCCAACCGCCGGAATTCCAACTGCCCAGCGGTGAATACGGGCTGTTTATCCCCAGCAGGAATCCGGGCAGCCCCTACCTGATTGAAACCAATCCCCTCTTCACCCACCTTGCCAGCTTTCTCAGTTCCCAGTACCTGCTCGACAAGATCGGCTACAACAACGACGAAGCCTGGCGGCGCCTGGGGGACGGCTATTACGAAAGCCGCCTGATCCGTGACGCCGTGCTGGCGAAGACCGGGCAACGCTTTCTCGCCGGGCTGGAGAGCGACGAGGAACAGTTCCGCTACCTGATGGACAACGGCCTCAGCGCCCGCGACAGCCTGCAACTGAGTGTCGGCGTCGGCCTCACCGCGCAGCAGGTGGCGGCCCTGACCCACGACATCGTGTGGATGGAAAAACGCCAGGTGCAGGGCGAAGACGTGCTGGTGCCGGTGCTGTACCTGGCAACGGTCGATGCCCATAACCTGCGGGGCGGCAGCCTGGTGCAAGGCCGGGATGTCAACCTGGTCAGCGGTGGCGATATCGTCAGCGTGGGCACCTTGAAAGCCTCGCAGGATCTGACCGCTATCAGCGATGGCAGCCTGCTCAATGGCGGCACGATCAGCGCCGGTGACCGCATCAGCCTGCTGGCCAGCGACAGTATCCGCAATGCGATGGCCGGTGAGATCCGTGGCAGTCACATCGATCTCACCAGCGTGAGCGGCGACATCATCAACGAACGCACCGCCCACGCCAGGCATCAGGGCGACGGCACCCTCGTCACCCATCTCGACACCGCCAGCCGGATCAGTGCCGGACAGCAACTCACGCTCAATGCCGGTCGTGACATCACCAACCGTGGTGATATCAACAGCGCTGGCGATGCCAGCCTGAGTGCGGGGCGCGACATCAACCTCATCGCCGTCACCGACACCCAACAGGTCCGCACCACGGAAAACGGCGGCCACCGCGTCACCCAACACAGCCGCACTGAACAGCTCGGCGCCAACCTCAACGCCGCCGGTAACCTGAGCCTGCACGCCGGGCGCGACATCACGCTATTGGCCAGCCAGGCCAACGCCGGCAAAGACCTGACCGTCGCCGCCGGTGGCAACCTCCACCTATTGGCCGCCGCCAACGAGACCGATCATGAGGTCAACAGCAAACGCGACGGCGCCAGGGTCCATGAGCAAACCACCCAGGTCCGCCACGTGGGCAGCCAGCTCACTGCCGGCGGCACCCTTACCGCCAGTGCGGGGCAAGACATCGTGCTGCACGCCAGCCAGGTTCGCAGCGGCAAGGATGCGTATCTGGTGGCCGGTGGGCAGTTGCAGCTGCTGAGTGCCAATGACAGCGACTACAGCCTGTATGACTACAAGAAAAAAGGCAGCTTCGGCGCACTCAAGACCCAACGCGACGAAGTCACCGACCTGCGCGCGGTGGGCAGCCAGGTCACCACTGGCGGCAACCTCAACCTGATCAGCGGCGGTGACCAGCTTTATCAAGGGGCCAGGCTGGAAAGCGCTGCGGACATCGCCATCACCAGTGGTGGAGCGGTGACCTTCGAAGCGGTGAAGGACCTGCATCAGGAGAGCCACGAGAAGACCAACAACAACGCATTCTGGGTGTCATCCAAGGGCAAGGGCAGCACTGACGAAACGCTGCGCCAGAGTCAGCTGGTTGCCGGGGGCGCCATTGCGATCAAAGCCGTCGACGGTTTGAAGATCGACATCAAGCAGGTCAACCAGCAGAGCGTCACCCAGTCCATCGATGCGATGGTCAAGGCCGACCCGCAATTGGCTTGGCTCAAGGACGCAGAGCAACGCGGGGACGTGGACTGGCGTCAGGTCAGGGAAGTCCACGACAGCTTCAAGTACAGCCACTCCGGGCTGGGCCCCGCCTCGCAAATGATCATTGCCATCGTGATGTCGGCAGTCATCGGGCCCATGGCGGCGGCTGCCGCGGGGGGCGGCGTAGGCGGCGCCATGGTCGGTGCAGTAGCCACCGGCGCGTCGACCAATGCCGGCGTCAGCGTGGTCAATAACCGGGGCAATCTCGGTGCGGTTCTCAAGGATGTGACGGCGTCCGATGCCATCAAGGGCTATGGGATTTCGGCGATCACTGCCGGGCTGACGGTGGGTCATTTCGATCGGTGGACCGACACCCACACCCAGACCGACATAGGCAAAATTGTTACATCCGGCTCGCTGGGCACCTGGAGCGGTGTCGGCCAGTTCGCAGCCAACCAGGCGCTGCAGAACGGCACCTCTGTGTTGCTGAACAAAGCCCTGGGGCAGGGCGGCAGTGTCAGTGACGCGCTGAAAAATGCCTTGTTCAACACCTTGGCGGCCGCCAGCTTCAACCTGGTCGGGGATTACACGAAAAACCTCCTGGCGGACGGCTCGGCCCCGAAGGTGGTGATTCACGCCATGGTCGGTGGGTTGCTGGCGGAAGCCACCGGCGGCGACTTCAAAACCGGCGCATTGGCTGCGGCGGCGAGCGAAGCGCTGGTTGGCCACCTGGATGACTTGGTCAAGGGCAACGACAACCTGCTCACCATGAGCTCGCAGATCGTCGGCGTGCTCGCGGCTGCGGCGCAGAGCGATACGGACGCAGCCAAGCTGGAGACCGGCAGTTGGGTGGCGAAGAACGCCACGCAATACAACTACCTGTCACACAACCAACTGGAGCGAGCCGCCAAGCAGATAACGCGATGCACCGACGCCTCCTGCATCGAAGACACGACGCGCAAATTCATAGAACTGAGCCTGCAGCAGGACATTGACGCGATAGTCAGCTGCCAGGCCGACCCCGACTCTTGCGCCGCACGCTCCATGGAAGTCGCCAACACCCAGGCGAACCTCAACGCCATCCGCGATATCGCTGACGACGCCTCGCCTGAGGCCCGGGCAGCAGTACAGAACCTTATCAACGGCAACTACGAATTCCAGGAAATGTTAGCGACCGCCACGACCGAGCACTCGGTGGGTGCGATGGTCGATTCGCTCAAGGCGAAATGGGAACTGAGCGACGCTCAGGCGCAGGACATTGCGGACAATTTGAAGATCGCGCTGGCGGTTGGGGTGGGGACTGCGGCGGGGGTGGTGGCTTATAGGCGGGCTGTGGCGGCGTGGTCGAAAAAAGATTTAACACCTAATGACTTTCCAACGGTAGCTGGCAAAATTAGTCAGAAACAACTTAGACATATCGCTGGAAGGCCCGAGCTTGAGGCCCGAGGAGGCGGTGGTTTTTTGAACAGTGTTGATGACGCACAAAAGGTACTAGATGCTTACCGCATAGGACAGGTCAAGATTTTGGGCAAGAATGCTCAAGGGTATCCGGTGGTAAAATTTGAAAATGTAACCGGAACTAATGTTAACGCTGGAGTAGGAATAACAAACCAGCCAACCAATGTTTTTATCATCAAAGGTACAAAAAGCCCGAGTGTCGTTCCCACCAATCCTAATTGGATACAGAAATGAATAATGCTGAATTAGAAGCTTGGAATTTTCAGGTGTTAATGCTTAGTCAAGCATTGTTGGGTGGGATAACTCCAAATTTCCGGATGGTGGTTTTATCCCGTGAAAGTGGTGTTTGGCTGATTAAGTTTTATCTTGAAAAGCATATTGCGGATGATATTTCTGAGATAGAGGATCTCATGTGTCAATATACTGCATATCAAGGGGTGAGTCTGAAGTGTAGGTCGGAAATTTTCGTTGGGAGTGAAAGTCTACCTAATATGTCTGGGGTTGATAGGGCCGTTTACCGTCGCAAAGAATGATTTCGCAAGGTCAAGGGAGTATCTATTTAGTGTGGGCGTCGAAAGTAATTTCGACTCGAGCCTTTCACTGGGAAAATAATTTGGTAAAAACGTCCTATAACGACATCTGAAAAATATTGCGCAGCAAATTTTACCGATAAGGCAGGCAGTTTGATAACAGCTTTCCCAGCTAAGGCAGCGAACTAATGCCATCTCTCCCAGTGTATGTATGGCGTGAACTTCAATTGGCTATGACGCTGCTGGATGAGAATTCATCTTTAAGGGAGGTTTTTGTGGTGGTTCTTTCGTGGATTAGGGGGGACTACAAATGCTTCACGGTTGAGCCGTTTTCGACCTATAGGTTTGATGAGTTTTCGCACATTGATGAGAATTTAATGCCGGTTGAATTTTCATCATTTCTACTTAGCGATATAGCTCATTTGAAGAAGGTAATTTTTGGGTGTCAAGCTAATGAGACAGAGGCTATTGCGAGATTTCTACGTGACACACTGGAACAGTTGATAACTGTTGAGGTCGATAGGAAATGCCCTAGGTGTCTATCCGACGGGATGCGAATTTTTATCGGTAGATATAACGGGTTGCTTGCTTTCCAGTGTAACGTCTGTGGTCATTCCACTTACTCAGATAGTTATAAGGTGGGTAGTGGAGAGTTGGAGTTTGTGAACGAGAAAAAACTACGAGAACTCAACATGATTTAATGGTGCAAAAGCGGCGGGGGTTGCGGACGAAACTGCCGGTTCAATAAGGAACGTCAATCCAGGTTATCCAGACGCTGGGCGAACTCATAACTGCGTTAATTGTTCAATTGCTACTGATGTAACACTGGCAGGTAATCCAGCATCTGCATTGCCGATAAACTCCACCAAGGGTGTTCCGTTGACCGTGCTGGAGAAGCAATATGGAGCTAAGTTTAGCGGTGTGTCTTCACCCGAAACCATCACCCAGCACATGATTGGTGGTGGGGACGGCGCACGTGGGATTGTGTTTGGCTCCTATGGTCCAGGTCAGCCAGGCCATGTATTCAACGTGGTTAATCAGAATGGGGCTATTCGTTATCTCGATGGGCAGACTGGAAAGCCGGCAAATAAGAGTGATTTTAAGACATTGCAGCTACTGAGAACTAACTAATGATTACCTACGAATACGCTTTGGAAAGAGCTCAGGAATATTTGAAAGACTCTGAGATTGCTTTGCAGCTAACACATGAGGGCGAGTTCTCTGAGGGATGGTTTTTTTGCTATCAATCTAAAGAGTATTTGGAGACAGGGAGTCTGTCGGCTCAACTGGCTGGAAACGGACCATTCCTGATTGATAAGGAAACTGGAGAGCTTCATATTTTAGGGACCGCCAAGCCGCTGAAAGAATATCTTGATCACTATGTAATCAGTAAGTCAAAAAAATAAGATTGGTTTTTCGGTGCAAAAGCAACAGTCAGTTCTCCGTTAAAACTTGGCGAAACCAAGGTAATCAACGATGTCAGCACGACTCGTGTAGGAAGGTGGATGTCTCCTGATGAGCGGGTGCAGATGCAAAATACAAATAAAGTGGTGCAAGGCGCTGGAGTACAAACCTTTATTTCGACTAATGGCATCTCCGACTTTAAAGAAGCTGCACCCAGAGGCTCTGTCTATGTTGAGTTTGATTTTCCAGCTAACAGCTTGCTTCAGGGCGGGAATTTTGCGGAAATAACCCTTGTTGAGGATAATTCATGCTCTTTGACCCAGTCAAAACCAGATTCAATGGTTTCAGTGAGGCAATGCTTAAATGGCAATTGGAGGCGCAGTATGATCCAAAGCGGCCAATGGGGAATGTTGCCAAGTCTGATTTGTCCGATGTGATTTCAGCATGGCTAGTTGGCCTCCAAGGCGAGATTGCACCGGTACTTCCCCGCTCTCTGCAATGGATAGATAAGGCCATAGAAAACGACGAGGAATTCGGGCCAGACATTAATGCTCACAGGACAATATTGCACTGGGCAAAAGCTCTGGGTGAATGGATGGAAACGGGCTGGAATTCTGAAGGCGAATGGGGCGCGGCCCGTGTGTATGAGGAAGCTCGCTGGCGTTACGAAAAACGCCCTTGGTCAACGCATGATATTGTCAAAACTGGCCTGGATGACTACATGGCTTTTGCATATCAGAGCGGCGAACACGACGAAGGCTTTGAGGCAGGTATTGAGATGTATCAACGTTGGAGTGGCAAAAGAGAAATATTGCTATCCAGCGCTTTGAAGCCCCGAGACTTTGGCTATGCTTTGTGCCTTCATCGAACGGCCCGTCAGGAGTTTAATGAAGACGAACTTTTTAAAGCTGGTAGAAAAATGCTTCAGGCCAATTTGCAAAAAATTTGGTTGGGCGGTGGGCAATATATTCGTGCAGCTACGTGGCTCAAGATTGTCTACTGGCACAACGATGAAGCTCTGACACCGTTACAAACTGTTTTGAAAGCATACGAAAACATGCCTAAAGTACCTCGGCCGGATTTTGTTTCAATAGTATGATCTTTTTGTAATGTCGAATCGATTTGGGGCAAAAGCGACAGGTGGTGCCGGTGAAAGTGCAGGCGCCATGCGCCGATTGGACTATGAAGGTGTTCCCTACCACGGAAAAGTCGATAATGCAGTTAATAGTCGAGCTCCGGTTAATGGTCAAGAAGCGCTAGATTTTTCGATTCAAATTAAACGGAGTCTGACCCCGAGTGATCTCAGATGATTGCCAGTTTTGAGACTGGGGGTTATCCATCAACACCTGTAGGAAAGTTGGTTGGTACGCAATCTACGATGCCGGATGGTTCGCGTGTCCGTGTCATGCAAGCAGATAGCCGTAGTCCTCAGAGGGCTTCGTTTGAAAATGCTAATGGTGGGCCAATAGATCCAACAACGTGCAAGCCACCACAGCCACCAAAAGGTATTTCTAAAATCGAAATAAAACAGTGGATTAGAGAAAGAACGCATATTGAGCAGGTGGACTAATGTTTGATTTTTTAAAGCTTGTCATGTCATTTTCCTCACTTCGTATTAATAGTATTGAGTGGGATGGTGATTTTTTGAACGTTTCTGGAGACGGTTGGAGCTTTAGCAGTAGTAGTGCCTGGAGGGTGTCTAAGGATGAAGATATGTTGTTTGCATGTTGGGATGAACAGGCAAGTGTACGTATTAAAGAGTTGGTAGGGCTTTCAGTTGGAAGTGTGTCGTGGATCGCCCAGAATCAACCAGTAGATCCATCTTTTACACTTTCTGATGGTAGAAGGATTGATGTGTTTTGCTCTTCTGTTTGCGAGCCTTGGGTAATGACTCTTCCGAATAATATTGTTTATGTTGGGAATTCATAGGTGCAATAGGAGGCAAGTGGCGCCAGCCCCTTATTGATCAGGTTTAAAGCAGAATGAAAAATGTAGGTGTTCTTGCCGCAATGACAATATCTGTCTTAGGTCCAGCCTCTGACGTTGACTGTTTTTTTAAGTCAGTTGTGTTTTTTCTTGAGGGTGGCAAAAGAGGAAGCAAGTATCCCTTGGTTGCAGAGAAGCTTTGTTGCCGATATTTAAGCAAAAACGAACTGGCTGAGTTAAAGATGGATTTAGAGAGTGTAAGGGCTGAATTTAATAGCATTCCTGCGGATGGATTTGATATAAACGCTTTCGGGGTGGGCGTGGAAAATACTCGTTTGCTTTTGAATGGTAATACTCTGGCTGACATCTTTGCTCGCTTCTTCAAAATTATTTTTGATGCTGTCGAATGTTCAGATATTTTTTATAAAGAGTTTAATGAGTACGTCCCTTTGAGAATCGGATTTACCGACGCGCCTGACTATATTTTTGATGTGAATCGTTCCGAAGACTTGTATAACTCTCTTGCTTCTGACGAATTACCGTTCTGGCGTCGCTGATCTGTAGAAATTCTATTTTTTATTTAGCACCGGCCTCGCGCCGGTGTTTTTGCACCCTACCTGCACCCTTTCTGCAGTTAAGTGGGGGGTAAACGGGGTCTGACCGAGTGATCCCCAGATCACCCAACAGGTGTTCCAACGCTAATCTCAGAGACAAAGTTGACTCAAGGCGCAGGAAGATATAACTATGTCGTTCTTCAGGATGGTCAGTTAGTGAACCGACTGCTCTGCAATGGCTTGCGCTCGCCAGCTACATGAGAAGCGCGTGTGGGGGACGGCTATCTCAATGGCCCCACCACCTGCCGATACCTCTCCACCCCCTGCGGCGTCTCCCGCACCAAACTGATCTCCAGTCCCAACGGATCCTCACGCCGATTCCCGCTCAACTGCCGCCAGCCTTTATCCGCCTCCCACACACGCACCTGCAAATCACGGACCCCGCTCAACACCACCACCCCATCCTTCGCCGCCGGCAGCGGATAGCGATCCCGCGCGGGTGCGGCAGCGCGATACAAACGGTCGCCCTTGAGCCACCAGCGCACCCGTTGCAGGCCATCGCCGGCGACGGGTGCGCTGCGAATGATGTCCAGCCGAAAGCCTTTGCTGTCGGAACTGCGCACGGTGACCGCCGCCGGTCCATCGAGCTTTTCTGCACTGTTCTTTGAGGGCTCCGGGGTGTTCAGTTCGACGCTGGCGCGCAGGCTGATGTCGCGCTGCAGTTGGTTGAGGGCGCGCAGCAGCACTTCGGTCTGTTCGCTGCTCGCCTGCAGGTGCTGGTCGGCGCGGGTGACGCTGTCCAGCCCGCGCCAGGCGATTACGCTGACCACGGCCATGAGCATGATCGCGACCATCACTTCGATCAGGGTGAAGCCTTGTTCGGAGCGCTTCATGGCTGGCTCACCACGCGCATCAAGCCGGCGGTGTCGCGTTGCAGGCTGAGGCTGTGTTGGCCGTCGGACAGCACGATGCGCACGGGTGGGTTGATCCATTCGGCGTCGAGCACCAGGGTTTGCCGGGGTTCGATATCGATGTGCATCGGCGTGCTTTCCCACAGGCGCGGACGCAGTTGGGTGTCGCCCTGGAACGCTTCGACGCCGCTGCCATCGTCGGTGCGGCGGTTGAAGCGAAAGCCCTTGGCGTCGGCGCGCCAGGTGATCGGGCGGCCGTCTGCGCGGGCTTCGGCCTGGGCCACTTGCAGCAGTTGGCTCAGGCGCTCGGCGTCCTTGCGCAGCAGGTGCAGCGGGTCGGGCTTGATGGTCAGGCTGATGGCGGCGCTGGCGATGCCGATGATCACCAGCACCACCATCAACTCGATCAGGGTGAAGCCTTGCTGTTTCATCGGTAGGCCCCTCGAAAGCTGGTGAGCTTGTGAAATAAAAACGTGCGAATTGGCCTGTAGGCTGGTGCCATGGACAAACAGGAGGTCCTTCCCATGGCATTTACCCTGCGTTTCTCACCGGCCCACGGTGTACAGATCGTGGCGTTGCTGGCGGCATTGGCCGGTGTGGCGGTCTGGACGCCGCTGTTGCTGACGTCCGCCGAGTCCCATACGCCCCAGGCCGCGCCCCAGGTGCTGGCGGCGCGCAGCGATAACCCGGCGCTGCAATGGTTTTCCAATGCGCCGGCGGCGTTGCAGGTCAAGGTCTCTGGGGTGCTGGCCGGGGCGCGCGGTGCGGTGGCGATCCTCAGTCTCAACGACGGCCCGCCGCGCAGTTTCCTGCTGGGCGAGCGCCTCAGCCCCGGCGTGCGGCTTACGGCCATCGAGGGCGACGGAGTCGAGATCGAGCGCGGCGGCGAGAAGCTGCGCGTCAACCTCGACAAATTGCCCGATGGGCCGGCCTTGCCGCGGCTCACTCGGCCCTGACCTGTGTCTCCACGCGGGCCAGCGGCGGCGCCTCGTGGCTGGCGTCGAGCACCTGCACGTTGACTTGAAACAGGCGGCCATCGCGGCTGATGGTCTGCTCGCACCGCAGCTTCAAGCGCCCCTGGTCACAGCTGAAGGTCTTTGTGCCGTCGCGCAAATGCCCTTCCAGGCGCAACTCCGCCAGGCGACTCTGCGCCGCCAGCAACCCCATGGATTTGTCCCGCAGCAGGCCGTTGCCCTGGGTCATCAACCCGGCCACGCGGATGGCAGCAGCCATCGCCACAGCGATAATCGCCAGCGCCACCAGCACCTCGATCAGGGTAAAACCTTGCTCCTTGCGACGGCCGTACATGGGGTTCTCAAAGCCGGGAAACAGGCCCGCAGACTAGCGCCGGCAGTTGACCGATTGGCGACCGAAACTCCCGAGGATTTTCAATACGACTGACATGTGTTCTTGCAACACTGCGCCACGAAATGTACCCAAGCCAAGGAATGTCGAGATGGATATCGCGCGCCTAACATCCCCATTGCCAGGCCCTCGCGGCCAGCGTGGCTTCACCTTGATCGAGATCATGGTGGTGGTGGTCATCCTCGGGATCCTCGCGGCGATGGTGGTGCCCAAGGTCCTCGATCGCCCGGACCAGGCGCGGGCCACCGCCGCGAAACAGGACATCGGCGGGTTGATGCAGGCGTTGAAGCTGTATCGCCTCGACCACGGCACTTACCCGAGCATGAACCAGGGCCTGAAAGTGCTGGTGGAACGCCCGGCGGATGCCAAGAACAATAACTGGCGCGCCTACCTCGAGCGTTTGCCCAACGACCCTTGGGGCCACCCTTACCACTACCTCAATCCGGGCGCCAACGGTGAGGTCGATGTGTTCTCCCTGGGCGCCGATGGCCAACCGGATGGCGATGGCGTCAATGCCGATATCGGCTCCTGGCAGTTGTAAGGCGCGCCATGAAAGGGTATTCGCCCCCAGCGGCGAAGCAGCGCGGCATGGCGATTATCAGTGCCTTGCTGATCGCGGCGGTGGTGGCGGTGATCGCCGGCGGCATGCTCACGCGCCAGACCGTATTCACCCGCAGCCTGGAAGCCGAACAGTCGCGCGTGCAGGGCCAATGGCTGTTGCTCGGTGGTCTTGAACGCAGCCGGCAGATGCTCTGGGAAGCCCGCCAGAAGGACGTGCTGACCCGCCTTGACCAACCTTGGGCGCGGGCCCAGGCCGGCGTGTTCGAGGGGCGGATAGACGATGAACAGGGCAAGTTCAACCTGCGCAACCTGGTTAACCGCCAGCAGCCCGACGCCGAGCAATTGCAGAGCTTCGAGCGCCTGTGCCGCACCCTGGGCGTGGCCCCGGCCGTGAGCCGGCGCATCAGCCAGCGGGTGATTGCTTCCTATGAACAGAACGGGCAGCCCGCCAAATACCCGATGCTGCGCAGCCTCGACGACCTCAGTGGCCTCGAAGGCCTGACCCCGGAGGTGTTGCAGCGCCTGCAGGCGTACGTCAGCGTGCTGCCCGGCAATACCTGGGTCAACGGCAACACTGCCAGCGCCGAAGTGCTCAGCGCGGTGGTGCCGCAGCTCAGCCTGTCCCAGGCCCACGGGCTGGTGGCCGAGCGCGACAACGGGCATTGGTTTATCAACCGTGGGGATTTCGTCAACCGTCTGCACTTGCCCCAGGTGGAGTTGGAAGCGGTGCAAGTGGGCATTACCAGCGAGTGGTTTCGCCTCCAGGGCCAGGCGCGACGCGAGCGCCGGCGGGTGACAATCGACGCGTTGCTGCACCGCCCCGAAGACCGTGAGCCCAAGGTGATCTGGTCGCGGGTGGGCGTATGAAACGCTTGCGCATTGCCTTGCCGCCGCTGGATCAGGTCAGTGCTGAAAGCCAGGTGAAATTTGCCTGGATCGAGCGTGGCGTGGTGGTGTCCGAGGGGCAGGAAAGCCTGGCGCAATTGGGCAAGAGCCGGCAGGCGGTGGACTGCTTTCTGCACCCGCATGACAGCCTGCTCACCAGCCTGGAGCTGCCGCCATTGCCCGCAGCAAAAAACCAGGCGGCGGTGGCCTGTGCGGCCCAGGCGCTGATCCTCGGGCCGGTGGAACAAATGCACGTGGCCCACGGCCCGCGCGAAAGCGATGGGCGCGTGCAGGTGGGCTGGGTGCCCAAGGCCGGGCTGGAGCGACTGGGCCAGGTCTTGGCCCAGGTGCAGCTCAAGCTGCGCGGCCTGTACCCGGCGCCCTATGCGTTGCCGGTGGGGGCGGCGGCGTTGGACGACGGCTATCTGTTGACCCGCGACAGCCTGCAACAGGGCGCTGTGCACCCGCTGGGGTTGCAGGCGCTCGACGTGCCGCTGGTGGCGGAGGCGCAGCGTTGGAGCGGCGCGGTGCCTGGCTGGGGCTTGCATGCTCGCCTCGGTCAAGCCTCCGGTGCCGGATGGGGCAGGGCGCTGGCTTGTGTGGCGCTGGCCGCTGCCATCTGGACCGTCGGCCTCAACCTGTATGCCGCGCGCCAGGTCGACGAAGGCCAACGGCTCAAAGCGTTGATGAACCAACAGGTGCGCCAGGCGTTTCCTGAATTACCGGTGGTGCTCAACCCTTTGCAGCAGGCCCGTCAACAGTTGGCCGCACGTCAGAGCGGCGCGGCTGCCGATTCGGGCCAACGCTTCAGCAGCCTGCTGCAACTGGCAGGCAGCAACCTGCCCTTTATGGTGGGCAGCGTCGATAACCTGAACTTTGAGCAGGGCACCTTGCACCTGGCGTTACTCGCCGACAGCCGCAACCCGGCGGCCGAGGGTGAGTGGCAGGCCGCGTTGGCCCAGGCCGGTTTTGCCGCCATGCGCGATGAGCAGGGCTGGAGCATCGGCCCGGCGCCGGCCACGGAAAAACCGGAGGCCGGCGATGAATAGGTGGCTGCGCCTGCGCACCCAGGCCCAGGTGTTCTGGAGCGGCCTGGCCCTGCGCGAGAAACGCCTGCTGATCGGCGCCGGGCTGGTGTTGGCAAGCCTGCTGACCTGGCTGGTGCTGGTGCAGCCGGCGTTGAAAAAGATCGACTACTGGCAGGCCGAAACCCCCAGGCTGCGCGCCCAGGCCGAAGCCTTGCAGGGGCTGTTGCAGGACGTCGCCGCGGCGCGCCAGGCCGACGAAGCCGCGTTGCGCCAGGCCCTGGACAGTGCCGGCCTGCAAGGGCATTACCAGGTGCAGGCGCTGGAGGCCGGCGGTTGGCGCCTGACCTTCGACAACGCCCCGGCCGACGCCGTGGTGGGCTGGCTGCTGGGCAATCCCCGTTCATTTTCCCTGGAGGTGTCCGAGGCGCGTTTGCAACGTGCTGCGGATGCCGTCGATAACTCGGCCGGCACTGTGTCCGGGACCGTTCGCATGGATCAGGCGCCTGGCGCTAAGGAAGCTTCATGAAGTGGTCAGTCCTCCCTTTTCGCAAGGCCGCGCCGTTGCTGTTGCTGGCCTTGAGTGCGTGCAGCAGCCCGTCAACCACGCCGTTACTGGTGGACAGTGAGCTTGGCCAACCCCTGGCCGATACCCGGCGCAGCGGCGATACCCTGCTGGATCGCCAGCGCGACGAAGCGCCGAAACCGCGGGTCCAGCACCCGGTGACCAACAGCGTCCGTGGCCAGGCCCCGGCGCCGGTCAAGGCGCGCAACCCGCTGGGTGACCAGCCGGTGCAGCTCAACTTCGTCGATGCCGATATCCAGGCGGTGGTGCGCGCGCTGTCCCGTGCCACCGGCCAGCAGTTCCTGGTGGACCCGCGGGTAAAAGGCAAGCTCACCCTGGTCAGCGAAGGCCAGGTGCCGGCCCATCAGGCCTACGACATGCTGCTGGCGGCGCTGCGCATGCAGGGCTTCAGCGTGGTGGATGTGGGCGGCGTGGCCCAGGTGGTGCCGGAGGCCGATGCCAAGTTGCTCGGCGGGCCGATCTACAGTGCCGGCAGCAGTGGCATGCAGACGCGCACCTTCCGCCTGCAGTATGAAAACGCGGTGAACCTGATCCCGGTGCTGCGTCCCATCGTGTCGCCGAACAACCCGATCAACGCCTACCCCGGCAACAACAGCATCGTGATCACTGACTATGCGGAAAACCTCGCGCGGGTCGCCCAGATCATCAGTGGCATCGACACCCCCAGCGCCATCGATACCGATGTGGTGCAGATTCAGAACGGCATTGCCGTGGACATCGCCGCCATGGTTTCCGAGCTGCTGGAAACCCAGGGCGCCGACCAGACCCAGAAGATCAACGTGGTCGGTGACCCGCGCTCCAATTCGATCATCGTCCGTTCCGGCAGCCCCGAACGTACGGAGCTGGCGCGCAACCTCATCTACAAGCTCGACAATGCCCAGAGCAACCCCAGCAATATGCACGTGGTGTACCTGCGCAACGCCCAGGCGGCCAAGCTGGCCCAGTCGTTGCGCGGGCTGCTCACCGGCGAGAGCGATTCCGGGGTAAGCGATGATGGGCGTGGCAAGCTCAGCGCCATGGGCGGCAATGGCAATAACGGGCAGGGCACGAGTAATGCCCAGAACAGCAGCGGCACGCCCACCGGCAGTGGCGTGCAGTCGGGCTATGGGCAAGCCACCGGTTCCAGCACCAGCACCAGTAATGGCAATACCGCCAACGAGCAGGACACCGCGTTCAGCGCCGGCGGCGTGACCATCCAGGCCGACGCCACCACCAACACCCTGCTGATCTCCGCGCCGGACCCGCTGTACCGCAACCTGCGGGAAGTGATCGACATGCTTGACCAGCGCCGCGCCCAGGTGGTGATCGAAAGCCTGATCGTGGAAGTGGGCGAGGACGATGCCACCGAGTTCGGTGTGCAATGGCAGGCCGGCAACCTGGCGGGCAGAGGCGGCTTCGGCGGGGTGAACCTGGGCGGCAGCGGTGTCGTGGGCACGCCGACCAGTCCCACCAGTATTGATGTGCTGCCCAAGGGCCTGAATATCGGCGTGGTCAATGGCACTGTGGATATTCCGGGGATCGGCAAGGTGCTCGACCTCAAGGTGCTGGCCCGTGCCTTGAAGAGCAAGGGCGGCACCAACGTGCTGTCCACGCCGAACCTGCTGACCCTGGACAACGAAGCGGCGAGCATTTTCGTGGGGCAGACCATTCCATTCGTCACCGGCAGTTATGTGACCGGTGGCGGCGGCACCAGCAATAACCCGTTCCAGACCGTGCAGCGCGAAGAGGTGGGGCTCAAGCTGAATGTACGCCCGCAGATCTCCGAAGGCGGCACGGTGAAGCTGGATATCTACCAGGAGGTCAGCACCGTGGACACACGGGCGTCGGTGTCGGCGGGCACGGTGACCAACAAGCGCGCGATCGATACCAGCATCCTGCTCGACGACGGGCAGATCATGGTGCTGGGCGGGCTGTTGCAGGACGGCTACAGCCAGAGCAATGACGCGGTGCCGTGGCTCTCGGATATTCCGGGGTTGGGGGCGTTGTTTCGCAATGAGAAGCGCAGTGTGAGCAAGACTAACCTGATGGTGTTCCTGCGGCCTTACATTATTCGCGACAGTGGCGCGGGGCGTAGCATTACCTTGAACCGCTATGAATTCATGCGTCGTGCCCAGAGTGGGTTGCAGCCGGAGCACAGCTGGGCGATGCCGGATGTGCAGGCGCCGCAATTACCGTCGGTGGAGAAGGCGATTCCGGGTGGGCAGCAGCAGGGGCCGCGGGCGGTGATTCGGGCGGTGCCGGTTTCTGGAAATGCACGGCCATGAGTTCGAGTGGAGATCTAAATGTGGGAGGGGGCTTGCTCCCGATAGCGGTGGGTCAGTTTCAAATTGGCTGGCTGACACACCCTCATCGGGAGCAAGCCCCCTCCCACATTTGGACCGCGCTCGGTCAGGAAGATGTCTTGTGAGCCTTCTCCCTTATGCCTGGGCCAAGTCCCAACGCATCCTCCTGCGCCCCGGCGACGACGGCATGCTGCTGACCGTCTGCCCCTCCACCCCCGGCTGGTCCATCAGCGAAGTACGGCGCCAGTTCGGCCAGGCCCACCTCGAGCAGGTACGCGACGATGAACTCGACGGCCTCCTCGCCAGTGCTTATGCCGATACGGGAAGCGCCGCCGCCGTGGTGGGCGCGGCGGAAAACGAGGTCGACCTCGACCGCCTGATGCAGGACATGCCCGAAATCACCGACCTGCTCGACACCCAGGACGGCGCGCCGGTGATTCGTATGATCAACGCCTTGCTCACACAGGCAGCGCGGGACGAGGCCAGTGATATTCACATTGAACCGTATGAAACCCACTCCGTGGTGCGTTACCGCGTCGACGGCACCCTGCGGGATGTGGTGTCGCCGCGTAAGGCATTGCATGGCGCACTGGTGTCGCGGATCAAGATCATGGCCCAGCTCGACATCGCCGAAAAACGCCTGCCCCAGGATGGCCGTATCGCCCTGCGCGTGGCCGGGCGGCCGATTGATATTCGTGTGTCGACCGTGCCCACCGGGCATGGCGAGCGCGTGGTGATGCGCTTGCTCGACAAGCAAGCCGGGCGTTTGCAACTGGAGACCCTGGGCATGGAGCCGCAGTTGCTGGCGCGCCTCGACACCTTGATTCGCCAGCCCCATGGCATTGTGCTGGTCACCGGGCCCACGGGCAGCGGCAAGACCACCAGCCTGTACGCCGCCCTGGCACGGCTGGATGCGAGCACCAGCAATATCCTCACCGTGGAAGACCCGGTGGAATACGACCTGCCGGGCATCAGCCAGATCCAGGTCAATGCCAAGATCGACATGACCTTCGGCCTGGCGCTGCGGGCGATCCTGCGTCAGGACCCGGACATCATCATGATCGGTGAAATCCGCGACCTGGAGACCGCGCAAATCGCGGTGCAGGCCTCGCTCACCGGGCACTTGGTGCTGGCGACCCTGCACACCAACGATGCGGTGTCGGCGGTCAACCGCCTGATCGATATGGGCGTCGAGCCGTTCCTGCTGGCCTCGTCACTGCTGGGCGTGCTGGCGCAACGCCTGGTCCGCCGCCTGTGCCCGCATTGCAAACAGGAAGACCCGGCCGCGCCCGGCACCTGGCGCCCGGTGGGCTGCGCGCAGTGCAACCAGATCGGCTACAGCGGGCGGACCGGTATCCATGAATTGTTTTGCGTCGACGACGAGGTGCGCAGCCTGATCCACCAGGGCGCCGGCGAGCAGGATCTGCGCGTGGCGGCGCGGCGTGCGGGGATGTTCAGCATGCGTGAAGACGGCGAGCGCTGGGTGCGCAGCGGCGCCACCGCGCCCGAAGAAATCCTGCGCGTGACACGGGACGCCTGATGAATCGCTA
>NZ_FKLB01000035.1:0-13734 GCF_900067035.1 Pseudomonas sp. 1 R 17 | reverse complement strand
AACTGAAGCAATCCGCTGCCTTATTCTGCATAACTCTTTGTTTACCAAGGAGTTTTGCGTTTCGACTGCGCCGGAAGTGGGGCGAATTATAGACAGATACAATTCGCCGTCAACACTTAATTTCAGGTTTATTCGGATTTGAGCGTAATACGCGCAAATGCCTTCTTCCCCGCCTGACAAACGTGGGTAGCACCCAGTTCGTATATAAAGGTGCGATCCACCACCTCACCATCTATACGCACACCGCCAGACCCCAGAAGGTCACGCGCGACCGCCGAGTTCTTTACCAAACCCGCCTTATTAAGGACTGCCGCAATCGGCATGGCCTCAGTAGCCGTCAATTCAATCTCAGGTAGATCATCCGGCAGCTCGCCATCTCTCATGCGGTTACCCGCTGCACGGTGAGCACTGGCCGCAGCCTCTTCACCATGGAAACGCGCAACGATCTCTTCCGCCAGCTTGATCTTCACGTCACGCGGATTGGCGCCCGCCTCTACATCCGCACGCAGCGCATCGATCTCATCCATCGAGCGGAAGCTCAACAGTTCGAAGTAGCGCCACATCAAGGCATCCGGGATAGAGACCAGCTTGCCATACATCACACCCGGGGCCTCCTGGATGCCTACATAGTTGCCCAGGGACTTGGACATTTTCTTGACGCCATCCAACCCTTCCAACAACGGCATGGTCAGGATGCACTGAGCCTCCTGACCATAAGCACGCTGCAGCTCACGCCCCATCAGCAGGTTGAATTTCTGGTCGGTACCACCCAATTCAACATCCGCGCGCAGCGCTACCGAGTCATAACCCTGAACCAGCGGATACAGGAACTCATGAATCGCGATCGGTTGATTGGTTGAATAGCGCTTGTCGAAGTCATCGCGCTCAAGCATGCGCGCCACGGTGTACTGGGAAGTGAGGCGAATGAAGTCCGCCGGCCCCATCTGATCCATCCAGGTGGAGTTAAACGCCACCTCGGTCTTGGCCGGATCAAGAATCTTGAACACCTGAGTCTTATAGGTCTCGGCATTATCGAGAACCTGCTCACGGGTCAGCGGCGGGCGTGTTGCACTCTTACCGCTCGGATCGCCGATCATCCCGGTGAAATCACCTATAAGGAAGATCACCTGATGCCCCAGCTCCTGGAACTGACGCAGCTTATTAATAAGCACGGTATGACCCAGGTGCAGGTCCGGCGCCGTCGGATCGAAGCCAGCCTTAATACGCAGGGGTTGGCCACGCTTGAGCTTTTCGATCAGCTCGGCCTCGACCAGCAGTTCTTCCGCACCACGTTTTATCAGCGCTAGCTGTTCTTCAACCGACTTCATAACAGACCCGCAAGGCTCAGATTCAAAAGGGAACCAACCATACAAGATCAGGGACTAATTACAAGTTTTGCCCTGCGCACGGACACCGTTCAGCAAGCCCAGCGTTCGCGAGCTTGCGCCACAGATGATTTGGTTATATTTTATACAGTTATTTCATCTTCATCATGTCATTCATCTTTTCCATTTCATCTTCAAAGTCAAAATTACCTATGACCACTGAACCGTCTAAAGCGCCGCCGCTTTACCCGAAGACCCACCTGCTTGCAGCAAGTGGTATCGCCGCTCTTCTCAGCCTGGCACTCCTGGTATTCCCTTCCAGTGACGTAGAAGCCAAACGAACATCCCTGAGCCTTGACTTGGAGAGTCCGGTTGAACAACTGACACAAGATCAAGACGCTTCCGACGCCCAACAAGCCACAAATGCTCCCACTGAATCGCCGTTTGCCCAGATCGAAAACACGCCGGAAGATACCCAGCAAGCCGTTCAAGAACAGAAAAAAACCGTAGTAGACGCTGCTAAGAACCCTCAACACCGCGAAGTGATCGTGGCGAAAGGCGATACGCTTTCGACCCTGTTCGAGAAGGTAGGCCTTCCCGCAGCCACCGTTAACGATGTACTGGCCAGCGATAAGCAAGCCAAGCAATTCACCCAGCTCAAACACGGCCAGAAACTGGAATTCGAACTGACACCAGACGGTCAGTTGAACAACCTGCACACCAGCGTCAGTGACCTCGAGAGCATCTCCCTGACCAAGGGCGCCAAAGGCTTTGCCTTCAACCGTATTACCACCAAGCCAGTCATGCGCTCTGCCTACGTTCACGGCGTGATCAACAGCTCACTGTCGCAATCTGCCGCGCGCGCTGGCTTGTCCCATAGCATGACCATGGACATGGCCAGCGTGTTTGGCTACGACATCGACTTCGCCCAGGACATCCGCCAGGGTGATGAATTCGACGTGATCTACGAGCAGAAAGTCGCCAACGGCAAAGTAGTCGGCACCGGCAACATTCTCTCCGCACGCTTCACCAACCGTGGCAAGACCTACACCGCAGTGCGTTACACCAACAAGCAAGGCAACAGCAGCTACTACACCGCCGACGGCAACAGCATGCGCAAGGCCTTCATCCGAACTCCGGTGGATTTCGCTCGTATTAGCTCGCGTTTCTCCATGGGTCGCAAGCATCCAATTCTGAACAAAATCCGCGCCCACAAAGGCGTCGACTATGCCGCCCCACGCGGGACGCCTATCAAGGCGGCCGGCGATGGCAAGGTCCTGCTCGCAGGGCGCCGCGGTGGCTACGGCAACACGGTGATCATCCAGCACGGCAACACCTACCGCACCCTGTATGGCCATATGCAAGGTTTCGCCAAGGGCGTGAAAACCGGCGGCAATGTGAAGCAAGGCCAAGTAATCGGTTATATCGGCACCACCGGCCTGTCCACCGGCCCGCACTTGCACTATGAGTTCCAGGTCAATGGTGTGCACGTTGACCCATTGGGCCAGAAACTGCCGATGGCCGACCCGATTGCCAAGGCCGAGCGCGCACGCTTTATGCAACAGAGCCAGCCGTTGATGGCGCGCATGGACCAGGAGCGCTCCACCCTGCTTGCTTCGGCGAAGCGTTAGGGTATGCCGCTCTATATAGGTGTAATGTCCGGGACCAGCCTCGATGGCCTGGATATCGCCCTGATCGAACAAGATTCGGCGGTCAATCTGATCGCCACCCACTACACACCTATGCCGGACACCCTGCGCGCAGAGCTGTTAAGCCTGTGCGCCAGCGGCCCGGATGAGATTGCCCGCTCAGCGATAGCCCAGCAGCATTGGGTCACACTCGCCGCCCACGGCATTCACACGGTGCTCGACCAGCACAACCTCAAGCCTCAAGACATACGCGCGATCGGCAGCCATGGCCAGACCATCCGTCATGAACCCGCCCGAGGCTTTACCGTGCAGATCGGCAACCCGGCATTGCTTGCGGAGCTGACGGGCATCAGCGTAGTCAGCGACTTCCGCAGCCGCGACGTTGCCGCTGGCGGCCAGGGCGCGCCTCTGGTGCCCGCCTTTCATGAAGCGTTGTTTGGCGAAAGCACTGGCAGCCGTGCAGTATTGAATATTGGGGGCTTCAGCAATCTCAGCCTGATCGAAACCGGGAGGCCCGTAGCCGGCTTCGACTGCGGCCCAGGCAATGTGCTGCTGGACGCCTGGATTCAACAGCAGCGCGGCGAACATTTTGACCGTGATGGGCTGTGGGCGGGTAGTGGCAAGGTCGAACCTCAACTACTCACGGCCCTACTCAGCGATCCATTCTTCCTGACCAAAGGCCCGAAAAGCACCGGCCGTGAAGTGTTCAACCTCGAGTGGCTGCACCGGCATCTTGGCCGTCTGCCCGCCTTTGCCCCCCAGGACGTACAGGCCAGCCTGCTGGAACTGAGCGTCCTGACCATCGTCGAGGCCCTGCAAACCGCGCAGCCCGAGACAGAAACGTTACTCGTCTGTGGCGGCGGCGCCCATAACACCACAATGATGAATCGTCTGGCCGCGTTGTTGCCATCCACTCAAGTCAGTAGCACCGCCACCTACGGCGTAGACCCGGACTGGGTCGAAGCCATGGCTTTCGCGTGGCTGGCTCACTGCTGCCTGGAAGGCATTGCCGCCAACCGGCCCAGTGTCACCGGCGCACGCGGGCTAAGGGTACTTGGCGCGATCTACCCCGCCTGACGAACACCTCGCCAGAACCGCAGACAGCAAAACGCCGCTTGGCCGATCAAAGCCAAGCGGCGTTTTTATTCGTTGTAGATCAGATCGAGAACGAAGAGCCGCAACCACAGGTGGTGGTCGCGTTAGGGTTCTTGATCACGAAACGCGAACCCTCCAAACCCTCCTGGTAATCCACCTCGGCGCCTGCCAAGTATTGGAAGCTCATCGGGTCCACGACCAGGCTAACGCCCTCGCGCTCAACGATGGTGTCATCGTCAGCCACATCTTCATCGAAGGTGAAACCGTACTGAAACCCTGAACAACCGCCGCCCGTAACGAATACGCGCAGCTTCAAGCGATCATTACCCTCTTCATCGACCAGGCTCTTTACCTTGTGCGCAGCACCGTGGGTAAATTGCAAAGCCGTGGGGGTGAAGGATTCAACGCTCATGCTGATAATCTCCCGGCGTAGCGCCGCCATATGCGTAATGGCAGGCATTATCCGCTTCTCCTAGAAAAGCGGTCAACTATTGTTACGGTATATCAATCTGCATCGCCGCCATTAGAAACACAAAAGGCCCGATCAACGGGCCTTTTGCGCAGTCCATAAATCGTTTTAAGGCAGCATGCCGGCGTGGGACAGACCCAGCTTTTCATCCAGGCCAAACAGGATGTTCATGTTCTGCACCGCCTGGCCCGACGCGCCCTTGACGAGGTTATCGATCACCGACAACACCACCACCAGGTCACCATCCTGCGGACGATGCACTGCAATCCGGCACACATTAGCGCCTCGCACGCTGCGGGTTTCCGGATGGCTGCCAGCAGGCATTACATCGACGAACGGCTCGTTGGCATAACGCTTTTCAAACAGCGCCTGCAGGTCTACCAAACGATCGACCACTGTGGCGTACAACGTGGAATGAATGCCACGAATCATCGGCGTCAGGTGTGGCACGAAGGTCAGGCCCACGTCTTTGCCAGCGGCGCGACGCAGCCCCTGACGAATCTCTGGCAGATGGCGATGCCCTTTTACTGCGTAAGCCTTCATGCTTTCCGACGTCTCGGAGTACAGGGAACCTACCGCTGCTCCACGACCGGCGCCGCTGACACCCGACTTACAGTCTGCGATCAGGCGCGAAGCATCCGCCAGCCCGGCCTCGAGCAACGGCAGAAAGCCCAGTTGCGTCGCCGTCGGATAGCAACCCGGCACAGCGATCAGGCGCGCCTGCTTGATCTGCTCCCGATTGACTTCCGGCAGGCCGTACACCGCCTCTTCCAACAGTTCCGGTGCACCGTGAGGCTGGCCGTACCACTTGGCCCATTCGTCGGCGTCTTGCAGGCGGAAGTCCGCCGACAGGTCGATGACCTTGGTGCCAGCGGCCAGCAGTTCGCCAGCCAACGCATGGGCAACGCCATGGGGAGTGGCAAAGAACACCACATCGCAGGCGCCAAGGGTGTTGATGTCCGGAACGCTGAACGCCAGGCCGTCGTAGTGGCCTCGCAGGTTCGGGTACATATCGGCCACGGCCAGACCGGCCTCGGATCGAGAGGTAATGACCACCACCTCAGCTTGCGGATGCTGAGCCAACAGACGCAGCAATTCGACACCGGTGTAACCCGTGCCGCCGACGATACCGACCTTGACCATAAACCTGCCCTCAACGAACCCACTGGAAAGCCGTCGATAATAGGGGCCGTATCGTCCTGCGACAACCGTCAACGTGACGTATGGGCGCATGAGCCACTACTATCTGCGCTACCGTGAACCTGGGAATAACTAAAAATGCTTTATCTATGGGTCAAAGCCTTCCATATCGTCAGCATCGTCTGCTGGTTTGCCGGGCTGTTCTACCTGCCGCGCCTGTTCGTCTACCACGCTCAAAGCGAGGACACTGTCAGCAAGGAACGCTTCAGCGTCATGGAGCGCAAGCTCTACCGCGGCATCATGGGCCCGGCGATGCTGGCCAGCCTGGTGTTCGGTATCTGGCTGATAGCCCTTAACCCCGGCATCTTTCAATCGGGCGCCTGGATCCACGCTAAGTTGACCCTGGTAGTGTTCCTGATTGGCTACCACCATATGTGCGGCGCGCAGGTAAAACGTTTCGCCCGTGGCGAAAACACCCGCAGCCATGTCTTTTATCGCTGGTTCAATGAAGTCCCGGTTCTGATATTGCTGGCTATCGTAATTTTGGTCGTGGTCAAACCGTTCTAACTTCAATTACTCGGGGTACCTCCAATGTCGCTGCCCGCTCTGCTTGAACAACGTCTGCGCCTGCCAGTGGTGGCTGCGCCGATGTTTCTGATTTCCAACCCGCAATTGGTGCTGGCCTGCTGCCGCAACGGCGTGGTCGGCAGCTTCCCGGCGCTCAACCAGCGCGAGAGCAGTGGCTTCAAGGCCTGGCTGGAGGAAATCGAAGCGGGCCTGGCGCAGTTGGACAATCCTGCGCCCTACGCCGTCAACCTGATCGTGCACAACAGCAACCCTCGCCTTGAGGCTGACCTGGCGATCTGTGTTGAGCACAAGGTGCCGATCGTGATTACCAGCCTGGGCGCAGTGAAAGAAGTGGTAGATGCGGTGCACAGCTATGGCGGCCTGGTGTTTCATGACGTCACTACCCGGCGCCATGCCGAAAAGGCCGCTGAAGCCGGTGTCGACGGCCTGATCGCCGTGGCCGCAGGCGCCGGTGGCCATGCCGGTACCTGGAGCCCGTTTTCGCTGATCGCAGAAATTCGCCAATTCTTCGACAAGACCCTGCTGCTGGCCGGCTGCCTGAACCACGGCCATGAGATACTCGCCGCCCAGTTGCTGGGGGCAGACCTGGCGTATTTCGGCACACGTTTTATCGGTACCACCGAAAGCCACGCCCCGGATGCGTATAAAGAGATGCTGCTCACATCACGCGCCGCCGACATCGTGCACACTCCCGCGGTCTCCGGCGTGCCCGCAAGCTTTATGCGCCAGAGCCTGGAAAATGCCGGTTTCGACCTCGCTGCCCTGCAGGGCAAAGGCGAAGTAAACTTCGGTTCCAAGCTCAAGCCGCTGAGCGACGAAGCCAAGGCCTGGAAGACCGTATGGTCTGCAGGCCAAGGTGTCGGTGAGATTAATGATTTACCCGGCGTCGATGAACTCGTTGCCCGCCTGGATGCCGAATACCGCAAGGCGCGCGAACAGGCGACACAGTTGCGCTGGCCACGCTGACCCAACCGCAAGGCCTGCCGATCGAGCAGGCCTGCACTACTCCACTGATTCAGTGACAAGGATGCCCGCATGAGCGACAACCGTTTCAAGATTGTGTTTGATGGGGCCTTGCTCCCGGGTGTCGAAAGCACCACAGCCAAGCTGAACCTGGCTGAACTGTTCAAGAGCACGGTCGAGGACATCGAGAAACTCTTCACCGGCCGCGTTGTTGCACTGAAACGCGACCTGTCCCGCCCCGACGCCGAAACCTACCTCACCGCGCTGAAAAACGCCGGGGTGGACGCGCGTATCGAGGCCGAACAGCCCGTAGCCTTCAGCCTTGCCGAAACCCACGAAACAGATTCCGGCGCAGCGGACTTCTCCCGTCCTGCGGCTTCGCCGTACGCACCACCGCGTGCCGCCGTAGGTGAAAGCCTGCCGGAATACGCCACCCTCAAGGTCTTCACCATCAATGGCCGTATTGGTCGTCTGCGGTACCTGGCATGGACGCTGGTACTGACCGTCGCCATGCTCGTCGCAGCCGGCATCCTCAGTACTGTGGGCTTTGCCATCGCGACCGCGTCACCGACCATAGCCATTATCCTCGGCTCGCTGCTGGGCTTCGCGCTGTTCGTCGCGGTTGTGGTCGTGAGCGTGCAGATCGGCGTGCAGCGCCTGCACGATCTGGGCTGGTCCGGCTGGTTGTACCTGCTGAACCTGGTACCGCTGGTGAACAGTATTTTCCCGCTGCTGCTGTTGGTAATGCCAGGTAACACCGGCGCCAACCAGTACGGCGCACCGCCACCGCGCAACTCCACCGCGGTGAAGGTCCTGGCCTCACTGTGGCTGGCATTCATCCCGCTGATGCTCATCATCGTGGTGTCGCTGGGCATGAACGGCTACCTGGATCAACTCGAAACCAACGTGGACAGCAGCTACGAAAGCAGCTCCATCACCTCCGATGAAGACGCCGATCAAAGCGTGATCGTCGATGAAGAAGATGCGCAAAGTGCTGACGACGCAGCCGAACCTGTAGACTCTCCAGAACAGTAAAGAAACGCGCCGCGCCTGTGATGCCTCCATCCCAGGCGCGGCGCGTTGCGATGGAGAAAGGCATGACCCGTTACGCTCTGATCACCGGTGCCTCCAGCGGCATCGGCCTGGCTTTGGCCGAAGCCCTGGCCCGTCGCGGCCGCAGCTTGATTCTGGTGGCCCGCCAGCGTGATCAGTTGGAAAGCATTGCAATCGAATTGACCCAACGCTTCGGCGTCGAGGTGCTGTTTCGGGCATGCGACCTGGGCGAGCCATTGCGCTTGTCCGGGTTCCTGCTGGAGCTGGAAGAAGGCGAGCGGCAGATCGACTTGCTGGTGAACTGCGCCGGCATTGGCACCAGCGGGCCATTCCTGGCCCAGGACTGGATGACCGAGCAGGACCTCATCGAAGTCAACATCCTTGCCCTCACCCGCATGTGTCACGCCTTGGGCAATAGCATGGCGCTGCACGGTGGCGGGCAGATTCTCAACGTTGCCTCGGTCGCCGCGTTCCAACCCGGCCCGTGGATGAGCAGCTACTACGCCAGCAAGGCCTATGTGCTGCATTTCTCCGAAGGCTTGCGCGAAGAACTCAAGACCTGTGGCATTAAGGTCTCGGTGCTTTGCCCCGGTCCTACGCGCACCGCATTCTTCCGTACAGCGCAAATGGACACCGCCAGACTCGACCGCAGCGAGCAATTGATGAGCCCGGAAGAAGTGGCGCTCTATACCGTGCGCGCATTGGAAAAAAACAAAGCCATCATCATTCCTGGTCGACGTAATCGCTGGCTGGCCTTCAGCCCGCGTTTCAGCCCGCGCTGGCTGACCCGCAAGATCGCCGGCGCCATCAACAAGGCCTATTGCCCACGCTGATCGCCTGAGTACACTCACCTTGCACTTTCATAATGGAGAAACAGCTGTGGATACTCTGTTCACCAAGATCATCAACAGAGAAATACCCGCGAAGATTATCTACGAAGATGATCAAGTCCTCGCCTTCCACGATATTGCCCCACAGGCGCCGGTACATTTTCTGGTTATCCCGAAGAAGCCTATCCGCACATTGAATGACTTGACCGAGGACGATAAGGCCCTGGCCGGCCATATTCTGTTCACTGCCCAGCGTTTGGCGGTGGAACAAGGCTGTGAGAAAGGTTTCCGTGTGGTGATGAACTGCAATGAAGACGGCGGGCAGACTGTTTACCATATCCATATGCATGTACTGGGTCAGCGCCAGATGAATTGGCCACCGGGCTGAACCAGCCCGCAACAAGGGGCGCAGTCCGAGGCTGCGACCCCACGCCCTTGACTCAAGGCAAACGCGTTCCTCTCTCTTGCGGTAAACTGGCCGCCGAGATTCCTCCCGGAGGTCAGCATGACTACCCAACGTCACTACTCGCCGATAGACCGTCTGTTGCTGCAAGCCGACACGGCCATGCGCACGTTGCTGCCCTTCAGCGGCCAACCTTACCGCCCGTCGCCCGCCATCGTGCAGCCTGATGCGCAGATGAGCGAGACCGAAACCCGTCATGTGGCCGGCCTGATGCGCATCAACCATACCGGCGAGGTCTGCGCCCAGGCGCTGTACCAGGGCCAGGCCCTGACCGCCAAGCTGCCGCAGGTGCGCGCAGCCATGGAGCATGCGGCCGAGGAAGAAATCGATCACCTGGCCTGGTGCGAGCAACGTATTCGCCAGTTGGGGAGCCATCCCAGCGTGCTCAACCCGCTGTTTTACGGTTTGTCATTCGGCATCGGCGCGGCTGCCGGCCTGATCAGCGACAAGGTCAGCCTCGGTTTTGTCGCCGCGACTGAGCATCAAGTGTGCAAGCACCTGGATGAACACCTGGAACAATTGCCGGCCGACGACGAAAAGTCCCGCGCAATTCTTGAGCAGATGCGTATCGATGAAGCGCACCACGCCGAAAGTGCATTGGATGCCGGCGGTTTCCGCTTCCCGGCGCCAGTGCGATTCGGCATGAGCCTGCTGGCCAAGGTCATGACCAAAAGCACTTACCGCATCTGACGAAACCTGCGGCTGCAAAAAAGGGCGCTATCGAAGCGCCCTTTTCTTTTGCAGATTGGCGGTCAACCCAACTCGATGATCTCGTAATCATGGGTGATGGCCACACCCGCCACGCCGAGCATGATGGACGCCGAGCAGTATTTCTCGGCCGACAACTCGATAGCCCGCTTGACCTGAGCTTCTTTCAACGCCCGGCCCTTCACCACGAAATGCATGTGGATCTTGGTAAACACCTTGGGATCTTCAGTTGCGCGCTCGGCTTCCAGGAAGGCTTCGCAGCTTTCCACGGCCTGGCGAGATTTTTTCAGGATGCTGACCACGTCGAAATTGCTGCAACCGCCCACGCCAAGCAGGAGCATTTCCATCGGGCGTACGCCCAGGTTACGGCCACCGGCTTCCGGCGGGCCATCCATGACCACCACATGGCCACTGCCCGACTCACCGAGGAACATGGCTTCGCCCGCCCATTGGATGCGTGCCTTCATCGCCCAGACTCCACTGCTAAAAAAGGGTCGCCAGCTTAGCACAGGGCCCGGGCGCAACCGCGCTTCCCATCAAAGCGATCAATAACGGCGCTGACTCGGAAAATTCGCTAATCGAGTCAGAATGTGTCTGTTAAGCTGGCGCCAAAGGAGTGGCGTATTGCCACCCTTCATACAACGTGTATCAATGCCGATACCGCTGAGTACAACAACTCCAACCACCTCGCGCTGCCTTTCGGGATACAACCATGGTTGCTCTTACGCCCATACCCAAGATCAAGAATCTCGACAAGTTGCTGATGCACTGCCAGCGCCGGCGCCACCCCGCCAAGCACAACATCATCTGCGCCGGTGAGCGCTCCGAAACCCTGTTTTTCATTATCAAGGGCTCAGTCACCATCCTGATCGAGGATGAAGACGGCCGCGAAATGATCATCGCCTACCTGAACACAGGGGATTTTTTCGGCGAGCTGGGGCTGTTTGAACAAGCAGGCAAGGAGCAGGAGCGCAGCGCCTGGGTGCGGACCAAGGTCGAGTGCGAAGTGGCCGAGATCAGTTACACAAAGTTTCGCGAACTCGCCCAGCAGGACCCCGATATTCTCTACGCCCTCAGTGGTCAGATCGCCCAGCGCCTGCGAGACACTACGCGTAAGGTTGGCGACCTGGCGTTCTTCGATGTCACCGGGCGTGTGGCCCGTTGCCTGCTGGAACTGTGCAAGCAGCCCGATGCAATGACTCACCCCGACGGCATGCAGATCAAGATCACCCGCCAGGAAATCGGGCGCATTGTCGGTTGTTCACGGGAGATGGTCGGCCGCGTGCTCAAGGATCTTGAAGAGCGCAACCTGGTGCACGTCAAAGGCAAGACGATGGTGGTGTTCGGTACCCGTTAAGCCGGCAGGAAACTGGCCAGCATTTGACGGTACAAGCTGTCCAGCCGGCTGATTGCGTCCGGCGCGGGGAAGGCTTCGTGCAGGGCAATATGGCTGTCGGCGCGAACCCGTTGCTCCAGGCCGCAGGCTTGGTTGAAGCGGTTGACCGCCGCGATGAGTTCTTCACGATCGTTATCCAGCAACAACGCACCGTGCACCAACCCCACCGGGCGGCCCCCGCCTTGCCGCCAGCGCTGGGCAGTGCCGACCATTTTGCGCCCGTTGAGGTTGACGTTGTAACGACCGTCGCAGAATGCACCATCGATTTCCCCGACGGAGGCATCGCCGCCCAACTCGATAAGTAAATCGCAGATCGGCTGGCATAGACGCTGGTAACCGGTTTCGATGCGACCTTGATCACCCTCACTGCGCGGCGGAGCGTAGACCAGGGCGATATTGACCGTGGCGCTGGACTGCGGCACCGGTTCGCCGCCGGTTTCGCGCAAGAGCACCGGCCAACCGGCATCCGCAGACACGCGGCTGGCGACATCGAAAGCAGGCAATCGGCTCAAGCGGCGTGGCATCACCAATGCCTGATCGCTGGGCTGCCAGAACAACAACCCAAACGCCTGCTCACCCGCGCAAACGGCGGCCAGCAAGGCTTGCTCGGCGGCAAGGCCTGCTTCAACACGCATCGACACTGGCTGGATCAATGGGCACCTACCTATCTGAATAAATACAAACCCAAATGTGGGAGGGGGCTTGCCCCGATAGCGGTATGTCAGTCAAGGATGCTCCAACTGAATCGCCGCCATCGGGTGTAGAACCGTAGACATCGTTTACATCTGAAACCGGGGACATCGTTTACACATTTGAGGCCTGGACGCGGGTCATACCTCGTCCAAGCCTCCCCAAGGGATAATCACACAGGTACAAATCCCAAGCTTCATCTTCAGCTTCTTTGAGCCCTATCCTTTCCCCGGACAGCGCCTCGCTGATAAATACCAACTTGCCGTTCCACTTGATCGATCCGTCCTGCCTGACGCTTCGAACTTTCATTTCTGCCGGATATTCCACATCGGGCAAGCATCCTGGATAAATTCGGGTGGACGGCACATACAAGTCTCCCGGACGTTTCATGCCGAGCGCTTCGTGAGGGCGTACGTAATTAAACTCATGCCTGAAATGCTCCAGCAAAAGCTGCTGCTCGACTAAGTTTTTCCCTAAGGGCAACTCAAGTTTCAAGCTACGGTGCATTCGTTCATGGCGACCATTCTGGGCGGGTCTTCCCGGCATGGTTCGCTCGGGATAAATACCCAGCCGAATCCACCAAACTGCCAGTGTGGATATTCTTGCCAGGCCAGGAGAGGCGAACGGTACCCCGTTGTCCGAACGGATAACTTCCGGCATGCCGTACTCCTGAAAAAGCCTCTCAAAGGCCTGTTTTACAGGCTGGGTCATGATCTTGGGATGGGCCCTGCACGCTAAAATCAGCCGCGACGCATGGTCTGTGACGGTCAAAGGGAAGCACATCTGAGCATTAAGCATCTTGAACTGCCCTTTGTAGTCAGCACACCACGTCTTGTTAGGTTCGTCGGCCTTTCGCATTTGTGCGTGGGAAATGCTGTGTCGGCGTTTGAAGCGCCGCTTTTTGACGAGCCCAAGTCGGTCAAGCCATTGACCGGCCGTACTTGGAGAGGGCCAGGTGACGGAGGGATCTTCCAGCCGTAATAGCTCGAGAAGCTTTTTCGGCCCCCATTTATCGTGAGCCTCCTTCATCGCGACTACACGGGCCAAAATCTCGTCGTCGGTTTTATTTGGGCTGTTGTGAGGTCGCCGGGACAGTTCGGATAAAGACCTCAAATCGCCGTCGTGCCGGGCAATCCACTTATCGACGGTAGGTCGGCTAACGTCAAAGCGGCGTGCCAACTGGCTTTTGGTGAAGTTGCCAGAAAGCCAATCAGCTACCAGCTTGATTCTTTGATTCATGGGGGACTCTTGGTTCCAGGGCATGATCAGTTACCTCCTGATCATGCGTATTAGCCTGTAAACCATGTCCCCGGTTAGAAATGTAAACGATGTCCCCGGTTTGTACCGGGGCAAGCCCCCTCCCAC